>CAZBCR010000028.1:0-1367 GCA_964490565.1 uncultured bacterium | reverse complement strand
CCAAGCCCTCCATAGACATAAGTCCCGTAGGAAAGATGGTCTTGCAAAATCACAGCCTGATTATGCAAATACCATTCCATAGCTCCCCAAGGCACCCTGGGAAACACAAAGTTCTGATAATAATCTAACCGGGTGATGTGATCGTTGTCAGACCATCCAAAACACCGCGTCAAAGGAACGTAGCTTCCTCCTTCAACATAATCATCGACAGGACCATCAAACCAATTGGCTGTATTGGCATATTGATTAAGCCGGATATGCTTCAGATTTGGATTGCTATCCATCGATCTAATCAGATTAACCATGTCAATGGGCCGCACAACGAAAAAGTCGTGCTGATGAACAAACATATAAGGCGTCTGGACTGTGTTAACAGCCTCACGCAAAGAGTTTGAAAGATGTTTAAATTCCTTGTTAACCACCAGCGTTGTGTTTGCAAAGTCAGGATGGGTATTAGCGAGTTCTTGGACATTTTGAATATACTGCTCGTAGGCCGCAGTCAGATGGATCAGGTGAGGAGGCACTCCATCAAAAACGATGATGTGTCTGCAGTCTCTTAATCCTGGTGTTTGAAGAAGGCTCTGGTGAGATTTTTCCAGCATCTCAGTGCTGGGATTTGATGGGATCGGACTTGTCGTTGTGATAATCGTTAATTTGGCAAAGAGAGCTAGCCCCTCATCTGTTATCCCAAAAGCTTGGCTACAGCCCAAAATCATCCAAAACATCACGTGCTTAAGAATGTTTTTTTTCATCCGATCTCCACAATTTTTTCAAATAATCTTATACAGACTATCCGAATATTATAACAGACTCTAACGAAGAGAAATCTTCCAGCATCTGTGGATTTTTTGATTGTGAAAATCGATCGGAATCGTTTTTTTGGAGATATCCTGAATAGAACACGCAGGAAACTCACTTTCATCGAAGCTAAACCTGCGGGAGTTCGTACTAAAAAAGATCACCCCGCCCTCGTTAAGAAGCTTCAGCGATTTAGAGATTAAAGAAATATAGTCGATCTGGACATCAAACATCTGATCCATCCTTTTAGACCGAGAGATCGTCGGAGGATCGATCACGATAATATCGTATTTTTCTTCTTCGTCATCAAGGAACTTCAAACAATCATCCCGGACAATCGGGTTATTACCCTGAGGAATCGAATTTAGAATGAAATTGAACTTGCCCCAATCGGTATAGGTGTTCGACATATCGACGCTTTTGGTATAGGTTGCTCCCTTAAGGGCCGCATGGACGCTAAAAGAACACGTATAGGCAAAGAGATTGAGCAGCCGCTTGCCATTTGACATTGAAGCGACCAGCTGACGCGTTTCTCGGTGGTCTAGAAACAGCCCGGTATCGAGATAATC
>CAZBCR010000027.1:0-13822 GCA_964490565.1 uncultured bacterium | reverse complement strand
TCGGAGCTGTGTAGTCGCAGTCTGGATAGTTAGAGCAGCCGTAGAAGTATTTATTGCGGGACCAGATCTTTTGAACTTTGTGTTTGCATTTAGGGCAGACAATGTCTGTCAGGACTTTGGGGACAAAAGCGTCTTTCTCAGCATTTTCAACGGTTGGAATGAATTCTTTCCAGAATTCGGCAATAAGATCTTTCCATGGGATTTTGTTTTCAGCAACTTGTTCTAGAGCATCTTCCATGGTTGCTGTGAAGGTGACATCCATGATCAGTTTGAAATTGTCTTCGAGCATTTTTGCAATGACACGGCCCAGTTCTGTCGGTTTCAGAGCGCCTTTGTCTTTGATCGTATAATCACGGCTTTGGATCTTTTGCATGATCGAAACGTAAGTCGAAGGACGGCCGATGCCGAGTCTTTCGAGTTCTTTCACAAGAGAAGCTTCCGTGTAGCGTGGAGGAGGTTTAGTGAAAGACTGTTCTGGTGTGATGCTAAGGGATTGAAGCGTTTGTCCGATGGTGAGTGGTGGAAGGAGTCGGTCTTCATCTTTTTTCTCAGCTTCAGGAGTGCGGTCTTGTTTTTCTTCGTAGACGGCTAAGAATCCTGAGAACTTGATGGCGGAGCCGGTGGCTCTGAGCATCATGTTGTTGTTGGTCTCGATGTCGCAGGAGATCGTGTCGTAGATGGCAGGATTCATTTGCGAAGCAACAAAGCGACGCCAGATCAGGGTGTAGAGTTTGAATTGATCAGGCGTGAGATATTTTTGGATTTTCTCAGGAGTGTATTGGAGGTTGGTCGGCCGGATAGCTTCGTGGGCATCTTGAGCGCTTTTCTTAGTGGAATAGATGCGGGGAGCATCAGGAACGTATTCTTTTCCGTATTTTTTTGCGATGTGGTGACGGACAGCTTCAATGACTTCTGGAACGATACGGACGGAGTCGGTACGCATGTAGGTAATCAAACCTTCAGCGCCTTCTTGTCCGAGTTCAACCCCTTCATAGAGGGTCTGGGCGATATTCATCGTGCGGGTGGCGGAAAATCCGTAATGGCGGCTGGCTTCCTGTTGGATCGTTGAGGTAATGAAAGGAGCGACAGGATTTCTTTTTTTCTCTTTTTTCTCAATATCGGCAACTTTAAAAGTCGCAGATTTTAGTTTTTTGACGAGGTCGTCGGCGGTTTTTTGATTCGAAATGAGAAAAACATCTTTGCCGTCGGTAAGTTCTTTTTCGATTTTTTTGCCATTGACCGAGAAGAGGGTGGCAGAAAATGGCTGCTCGCCTTTCTTGGATAAGAAATCAGAGAAGATATTCCAGTATTCAACAGGATTGAACGCTTCGATTTCAATTTCACGGTCGACGACGAGCTTAAGAGCAACCGATTGGACGCGTCCGGCTGAAAGTCCGCCATCGCGACCTCCCTGGACTCGTCTTGTAAGAATAGGGGAAATTTTATATCCGACGATACGGTCGAGCATTCGGCGGGCTTGCTGGGCATTGACGAGGGCTTGGTCGATATCGCGGGGATGTTTTAGAGCTTCTAGAACGGCATCTTTAGTAATGGAGTTGAAGGTGACGCGCTTGGCTTTGGTTTTAGGTGGAAGGATAGAAAGGATATGCCAGGCAATCGCTTCTCCTTCGCGGTCAGGATCGGGAGAGAGGTAGACGATCTCAGCTTCTTTGGCGGCTTTTTTAAGTTTGGCGATGACTTCTTTTTTTTCTTCGAGGACGGCGTATTCCGGCTCAAAATCATTCTTGATGTCGATGCCGAATCCTTTTTTAGGCAGATCGCGGATATGCCCAACCGACGATTCGACAGAATAATTAGGCCCTAAAATCTTTTTTAGGGTTTTAATTTTGGCGGGAGACTCAACTATTACAAGTGCTTTTTTCATTTTTTCAAAACAATAAGTTATTGGTTCATATCATTAAATGATAATTTCCCGCAAGCGAACATTAATAATAGGTGCAGAATTACATCTAGAAAAAAAATATTGGGGGGTATAGCCTATATGATTGTTGGTAACTGAGGATTCATTATGCGAAGAATCTTATCTTTATTTATCGTTCTCTGCTCTCCCCTGCTTGCAAATACCGAAAAAAAAGTTGAACCTCCAAGATATAAGATTGGGGTTTGTATCGTTGCCATGGATGACTATGAGGCTAGGGCTGGTGCATTGATTGAATCAGGCCGTAAGTTTTTCTGTCTCAATCATGATGTAACATATTTTATTTTTACGGATGGGTCGAAGCTCCAAGCGGCAAAAGATGTCGTCAAAGTCAAACAGGTCAATTTTGGATGGCCCTACGTGACTTTAAAACGTTTTCACGTCTACGATGATCATGCAGCTCTTTTTGAAAAAATGGATTATCTCTTTGCGGCTGATGCAGATATGGTCTTTGTTGCTCCAGTCTGTGAGGAGGTTTTATCTGATTTGGTTGCTACGCAGCATCCTGCCTTTACTAAAAAAAGAGGCGATTATGAGAATAAAAAAATCTCTGCAGCGTATGTCGGCCCCCATGAAGGCCAGCACTATTTCTCGTGCTCTCTTTACGGTGGAAGTAAAAATGAATTCTTGAATCTGATCAAAGGAGCGAGAAAACAGGTCGACTCAGACTTAGAAAAGAAGTATATCTCCCGCTGGCATGACCAAAGTTATCTCAATCGTTATCTGATCGATCATCCTCCGACAAGAGTCTTAAACCCTTCGTATTGTTATCCGGAAGACTGGCAGTTGGAGTTTCCTAAAAAATTCGTAGCATCTAGTAAAAAAGCAAAATCAGGGTCTAAATGAAAAAGCTAATTTTAATCATGGTCTTGGGTCTATTTTGGCTCCAAGAAGTTCAGTGCCGTTTTATTGTACTTTCTCCTTCTACCCCTCCCGAGAAACTCTACACAGAAATCCATCAAGCTGCGGACCAAGATATCGTGGTTCTTGATGAAACGGCCTCACTGGAGAAATTGGAAAAGGTCTATCAAAATTCTAAGATATGGATGACGGCTGAACCCATTAGCTTCTATGCGGGACTTTTCAAGCAGATCAAATTAGAAGATGTTTATAAAGAAGATCATTTACTGTCGCTGTCAGAATTAGCAGGTGCTCATTCGTTGTTACAAGTAACGTCAGATCCTCCAAGAAGGCACCCCTATTCTCCAGCGAAGGGCATTTCAAAGCCGGCTTTAGCAAATAAGAAATCCGATTTGGTTATTTTTTCATTCGATCGTCCAATCCAGCTTTATGCCCTCCTCGAATCGACAGAAAAGTATGTGAAAGGATTAGATCAGATCTTCGTGATCTATCGAAGCTCAGAGGAAAAATTCAAAGAAGGATATGACAAGGTCCAGCAGCGATTTCAAGCAGTAAAATTTTTACAGCAGGGAAAAGAGCCCGGAAAAGATTTTAAACCGCTTTTTCTGAAAGCGACTTTCAAAAGTCCCTCGCCCTATGTCATTTTTGCTGTCGATGATATGATCGTGAAAAATCCTGTGAATCTCGAAGAGTGTGCAGAGCTGTTAGAAAAAACAGGCGCGTATGGATATTACCTGAGGCTTGGCAGTCATGTTGACTATTCTTATATGGGAAGGTCTGCTCAAAAAATTCCACCATCTTGGGAAATTAAAAAAGGAATTTACGCCTGGCAATTTAAGCAGGGTGAGCACGACTGGAAATATCCCTGCAGCGTCGATATGTCTCTCTATAAAAAATCGGATATTCAAGAGGTTTTGACAAAAGTTGAATACCACAATCCGAATCTCCTAGAATCTCGATGGGCATTAAAAGCCCGGTATAATAAAATGGGCCTCTATTTTGATGAGGCTAAAGTGGTCAACGTCCCTCTAAACATGGTCAATCAGTCCAATATCTGGGGTAACAGACAGATGGAAAGCCTGACACCGCATGAACTCTTGGAGAAGCTCCAAGCTGGACTGAAAATTGATATCAGTCCTTTCTTCCAAATCAAGCATCGGTCGCCTCATATCGATGAACAAGTAGCTTTTGTTCCGCGCGATGAATAAATTTTTGCTTGCGGCTCTTTTATCTATTGCTTCGCTTTTTTCTGTTGAGAAAGATGATTTTGATCTTTTAATGGGGAAAAATACCAAGCATTGGACGCACATCGGACAGCCTGTCGATGTCGAAGCGATGACTCGATATAAAGAGTTATACGACCAGAAAAAAGAACTGAGACATCTGAAAGCGGCTCCGAAAATTCCCAAAGTTGTTCATTTCATTTGGCTGGGACCTCGATCATTTCCTGGAGAATCGGTTGAAAATGTCCGGACGTGGATGGCAAAGAATCCCGATTGGACGTTTAAATTTTGGACTGATCGTCAGAGAGATGCTCCTTGTCATGGGATGGAAACCATTTTAATTAAAAAATACCCTTTTCCTTTGCTGGGCAGGTGTTATGAAACGTCGGACAATTGGGGAGAAAAATCCGATGTTTTAAGATTTGAGATTCTCTTCCATCAAGGCGGCGTCTATGTCGACCACGATGCGAACTGCCTTCAGCCGTTTGATGGGATGCATGGGGCCTATGATTTTTACTGCGGACTCGAAGCTCCCCATCCTCTTGTAGCGGGCCTCAACATCACTGCGGGAAATGGTGTTATCGGATCGCGTCCGGGCCATCCTATTGTCAAAGAAGTGATTGATCTGATCGATCAAAGATGGGATGAGCTGGCAAAGAAATATCCAGGCAAAGATGGGTTTTCTAAAACCCAGATTGTGATGGAAAGAACTTATCTTGCTCTGACTCTCGCTTTAAGAAAAAAGTTAGACCTGCCGGGAAATTCAGATATCGTTTTACCGGCGGCTTATTTCTTTGCCAAACCCGGCATTAAGCCGCTCTATTCTGAGCACTTTTTTGCTAATAGCTGGGCAAAAGAGTCCAAAGATGGGGATTTTGAAAAAAAGACTCAAAAAATATTGACTAAACTTGATCAAAAACTTCAAAAGACTTTAATCATCGTTGGGGCTTTCCTATCTTTTAATTTGCTTCTATTCATATTTGGGATAATCTTTACAAAAAAACTGAGGTTGTTATGAAATTTTTGAGAAAGTGGGTTTATTTTTTAGTGCTCCTGCCGCTTCTTGCAGGATGTTCTAAAAGAAAAGATCCCAAAGAAAAAGCAGATTTCGAAACTTTGATGGGACGTGATGATCCTGCATGGCAATATGTGCAAACGCGCGAAGACTTTGAAAATTTGAAATTTTTCAAAATGGTCTACGATCAGAATATTCCGTTCTTACAAGCGAAATCGACGATGCTCCACATTCCAAAAGTTGTTCATTTTATTTGGATTGGGCCTAAACCATTTCCTCGTGATTCTGTAGAAAACGTCCGTACTTGGGTTGCCAAGCACCCTGATTGGACATTTAAATTCTGGACCGATCGTGAAAGACCTCTTCCTCACCCCCAGATGCAAATGGCAAGAGTTCAAGACCTTCAGTTCATCAAGCTCTATGACTGTTATAAAAAATCAGACAACTACGGTGAGAAGTCAGATGTCCTGAGATATGAGATCTTGTACCAAGAAGGCGGAATCTATGTTGACCACGATGTGAAATGCATGCAGTCGTTCGACCCCCTCAACAAAGGATTTGATTTCTTCTGCGGGATGGAGCTGCCTTACAAGACGTCGTTGAGCTCTTCGGTGCTTCCCACCAACAACATCATCGGTTCAAGACCTGGCCATGCGATTTTAAAAAGATGCATGGACTGGCTTGCTGACAACTGGGACCGGATTGAAAATGATTATCCTGGCAAAGACAGAGATTCAGTCATCAATCGTGTCACACACAGAACTTTCATTACACTAGGAGAGTCTTTCAAACTTTTGGCTAATAAAGAAGGCAATCGCGATATCGCGCTTCCGACCTACTATTTCAATGCTAAAGACGACAAACAAGCGATTTTCTCCCGCCATCTCTACCAAGGAACTTGGTTTGAAAATGAATCGCCATTTGAAAAGCTTGTTCGCGAAAGACTGATGAAGATCACGAAAAAGACCAATAAGATTTTGCTCTTCTTCGGTGTCTTTTCACTTCTCAACATCGTGGGCTTCACGCTTCTTTTTATGAAATATCGTAAAAAGACTCGATCAGCTGCGTGATAAGCGATAACGCTCTTCTTGACTATTTTCATCGGGGCCTGATACCAGGCCCTGAAGAATCAGAAGAGGCTTTTCTAATCCGTGTTAATCAAGCTAAATCACTTGCTCATCCTGAATGGGATGAGGTTTCTTCTCCTTTTAAGATCGATTGGGTTCCTATTTCATATTCAAATCATCAAATTGCTTGGTGGGAAGGCGCTGCGACGTGGATCTCTGAAGATCAGCTTCCCTCGATACAGCTGAGGAAAAATTTTCAAAAGGGATCTTTTTTAGGCTACAAACGGTCTGAGGTGCTCTCGCATGAGGCGATTCATGCAGCCCGGATGCGGTTTGAAGAGCCCATTTTCGAAGAAGTGCTTGCTTATTCCACTGCTCCCCAAGCCTGGAAACGGTTTTTCGGCCCGCTTTTTAGCAGAACCTGGGAGCCCCTTGTTTTGATGGTGGGAGTGGCTCTCGGGATCTTTTGGCCTATGATCCCGATCCTCATGATCGGACTGAGCGTGGGATGGCTGAGCTACCGGCAATGGATTTTTAAAAGATGTCTAAGGAAGTTTTCACTTCCGTTTGTGCTTTCGTTAACCGATAGAGAGATGAAAAAGTTTGCTTGGATGACCGAAACAGAAATCCAAGCTTATTTAGAAAAAGGATCTACTCTTTTATTCCGAGTCAGAAGAAAAATTTACGAGAGAAATTGAAGTCACTTTTCTTTAATCGGATTCTTTGCGGCGATGAGAGGCTGGAGGAATGTTGAGGACTTTGCGGTACTTGGAAATTGTCCGGCGGGCGCAACGAATTCCAGCTTTGGACATCGCCCGGGCAAGCGCATCGTCTGAGAGGGGTTTATTCTTATCTTCTTGAAGGATGAGCTTAAGAAGAAGCTGTTTTGACTCTACGTGAGAAATCGTTGTTCCGTCTTCGGTTGTAGATGAGACATGGGGAAAGAAGTATTTGAGACTGAAGATTCCTCTGGGGCACGCGACATATTTATCTTTCACTGCACGGGCAATTGTCGATTCATGGAGTTGAAGCTCTTTGGCGAGCTCTTGTATCGCTAACGGCTCTATGTTCTGCGTGGATCCAGTGAAGAATTCACGATGTTTAACTAAGAGAAATTGAACGATTTTTGTCAGGATGTCTCGACGGCGCGATAAGATTTTTTCCATCCATTTCCCTTCGGTGTAATGGCTGTTGAGATTGGTCATCGAGGGAGGAGAAAGTGTGAAACGAGGTAGCGGAGCTTCATTGATCCGGATGTGAAAATGAGTATCTCTTTGCTCGATCATGACATCAGGGATGATGGGGGCAGCAGTGGCCGTTTGAAATCGGCTGGCAGGATGGAAATCCAAAGAGGAGATATCTTTTTTCAGAGAGGCTTGGATATCGGAAATCGTCATATGGAACTTTTTTGCGATAAATGAAAGACGGCACCGGAGTAGATCATCAAAATGTTCCGAGATCAGAAGGTAGGCTAAAGAGCTTTCTTTTTTCTGGAACCTCAGCTGGATTAGAAGAGATTCTTGGAGATTGCGAGCGGCAATTCCAGGAGGGTCGAAAGACTGGACGATCTTGAGGATTTGGGGATCTGCATCGAAGTCTCCTAAGAACCCTTTCTCATCGAGATTGCCGATGATCTCTTCAGCATGGGCGAGCTGCTGGGGATCGTCAAAAGCACCCCTAGCTTGCTCCATCATATAGTCGTGGAGGGAAGTGGAAGATGGGATGAGGTTTTCTAGGGAGACTTTTTCTTCAAACGTCTCATCAGGGAATAGGCCTTGAACAAAGGTCTCATCAAGATGGTCTAGGACCTCAAACCCTTGAAGATCAAAGTCTAATTCACTTGGAAGGTCATCAGAAGAAGACTCATCAAACTGTAAAAGGGGGTTTTGTTCGATCTGGAGTTGGACCCATTGGACGAGGTCTGTCACAGGGAGTTGGAGCACATAGAGCGCTTGCTGCATGGCCATGGTTAGGACCAGGGCCTGCTGAGTTTTAAATTTGAGCTCTAAATGCGTTTTAATTTTCATTTAATTCTTAATTTGTTTACTATAGTATAAATATTTATTAGTAAAGCTTATGAAGATTGCAGTTTTTAGTTGTGCTGGCTTAGGAGATTGTCTTCTAACAACGATCTTGTCCCATAATCTGTCAATGCAGGGACATGAAGTCGTTACGTTCCATCCGTTTATGTCCCATCTGCAGAATTGGTTTCCCCACCTGCCTCTTCGTCCTTTTCCGCCAAAACTCGAAGAATTCGATCGATATTTTATTATTTATGAAAAATCAGAATGGATGATGCAGGTATTGGAAACATGCCTGGAAAGCTACCGAGACAAGACGACGGTGCTTAATCCGATTGCAACGCCTAATACCGATTATCCTTATTGGGAAGAAGGGCAGTTCGATGGAAATCTGACGTTTGCGGATAACCTGGTGAACTTTTGCCGGACCATTTTGGGGATTGAAGGAGCTGTTAAAAGCAATGGGATCGCTATTCCGGAGGGGTTGCAACCCCGGCGGTATATGAAAAGAGTTGTGCTCCATCCGACGAGTTCAAGACCGGGGAAAAACTGGCCCCGTGCGAAGTTTTTAAAACTCGCTGAGAAGCTGACTCAAAAAGGCTTTGAGCCTGTCTTTATTGTCTCTCCTGCAGAAAGGGTCGATTGGCCGGAAGCTCCTGCCTTTGCAAATCTCGATGAAATGGCCCGTTTTGTGTGTGAATCAGGCTATATGATCGGAAATGACTCCGGCATTGGACATTTGGCTTCGTGTTTGGGAGTTCCAACGGTTTCGTTATTTAAAAATGTAAGAACAGCTCATTTCTGGAGACCTTCATTTGCTCCAGGAGAAATTTGCCTTCCGCAAGGATGGCTGCCGAACTTAAAAGGTCTTCGCTGGAGAGATAAATATTGGTACTGGAACTTATCAGTAGGCCAAGTCATCCGAGCTTTTGAGAAGCTTTGCGTACTTGGCGACCAAGCTGCGAGTCTCTCCACTTTGCGGGAAGAAGACATCGTAGGTCGCTCCTAAAGACGTCTCATAACACTTCTGAACAACACCAATTCCAAAATCTCGATGATGGACTGTGTCGCCTTGAGAGAAATCTTCAGACGGCTCGCCCTCTATTTGGACAGGCCTTGTATTGAGGGTTTGGATATATTCAGGGGGGATTTCATTTAAAAAACGGCTGGGACGCATCAGTCGGGCGCCTCCCCATAAAAAGCGGAACTTAGCAGAGGTGAGGTAGAGATGCTCTTTTGCCCTTGTCATTCCGACATAGCAGAGCCGTCTTTCTTCTTGGAGGGCATCTTCGCTTTCCTTGGCGTTCACATGAGGGAAAAGATCCTCTTCCATGCCGACTAAGAAGACAACGGAAAATTCCAATCCTTTTCCATTGTGTAGCGTCATCATTTTCACAGATTCTGAAACAGGCTCTTCGGTCGATGTTTTTAAGGTGAGCTCTTCGAGGAAATTAGAAAGTGTCCCTTGAGAATTTTCTTGCTCCCACTCCGCTGCTTTAGAGACAAGTTCAGCGAGGTTTTCCTTCCGGTCTTCGTACGATTCAGGATCTTCCTTGAGGTAATCTGTATAGCGAGATCTTTCAATTGTTTCTGAGACGAGAGTGCTGAGGGAAATTCGTTCTTTGACCATCTCACGGAGAGCTAAAATGGTATTCACATAGTGGACGAGCCCTTCAAATTGCCGGGCGCTGAGTTTTGCAGGAGTTTTTCTATCGGCGATGGCCTGGCAATAATCAAAAATCGTCAAAGAAGCAGCAGAGGCTCCTTCGCGGAGTTTATCAAGGGCAGCTTCGCCAAGACCGCGCTTAGGAAGATTGATCGTACGGGAAAAAGCAATGAAGTCTGCGCCTGCAAGCACGATGCGGAGCAGGCAAAGGATGTCCTTGATCTCTCGTCTTTGATAGAAAGAAAGCCCGCCGATGATGGTATAGGGGATGCGGAGCTTTAACAGCATGTCTTCAAAGATCCTCGATTGGAAGTTGGTCCGGTAGAAAATGACGCAGTCGTTGAGGTTGAAATCGTCATGGTGTTTGAGGATTTTTCGAGCGACGAATTCTGCTTCTCCATGGTCGTTTTCTGCTATGTAAAGCCCAATTTTTTCTCCGGGGCCTCTGGCGCTCCAGAGATTCTTCTCATAACGGGAAATATTGTGGTGGATCAGGCCGTTAGCGGCATTTAAGATGGTCGATCGGCTCCGGTAGTTTTGATCGAGCGTGATGATCCTAGCGCCGGGGAAGTCTTTTTCAAAATTCAGGATGTTGTCGATGTTAGCGCCCCGCCATGAGTAAATCGATTGGTCAGGATCTCCAACAGCAAAGACGTTTTGGTGGTTGGCGGCAAGTAACTTGGCAAGCGTGTGCTGGGCGGCATTGGTATCTTGGTATTCATCAATCAAAATGAACGACCATCTTTTTTGATACATGGACAGGACTTCTGGGTGCTCTTGAAAAAGTTGGATCGGCAAGTACAGAAGATCGTCAAAATCGACAGCTTGGTAGCTTTTGAGTTTGGTTTGATAGAGCTGGTAGATGGTTCCTAAAGTGCCGTCTTCTTTCATGATCGCTTCAGGTGTCATCAGGCTATTTTTAGCAGATGAGATCTGCATGCGGGTCGTTTTTTGAAATCCTTTTTCTTGCTGGATGTTCAAAGCGGTGAGGCATTCTTTCAGGAGTTTGTCGCTGTCTTCTTCGTCGTAGATGGTAAAATCGTTGTTGTAGCCTAGATGATGGATCGATTGGCGGAGGATTCTTGCCCCTAGACTATGGAAGGTGCAGGAGAGGACATAATTTTTTGCGAGTTTTTCCACACGGTGGCGCATCTCTTCAGCGGCTTTGTTGGTGAAGGTCACGGCTAAGATTTCATCAGAGGGGATGCCGACGCTCATGAGATGAGCAATTCGGAAAGTCACGACGCGTGTTTTTCCAGAACCTGCTCCCGCGATGATCAGGGCAGGCCCTTCCAAATGGTGGACGGCGCTCATTTGTTCTGGATTTAAGTCGTCAGGCATTCACGAGAGTTTAGCACAAAACAACGGCTTAGGGAATGGCTTATTCTTTTTCATATAACCAAGAAAAAAGATCTGGAAGTGTTTCCAAAAATTTTTCATAAGAATCCAAACTTGAAACTTGATGTGCTAACATGTTTTCCCATTGAGAAGGTAAGGAAATTAGACCTGGATGATTGTGGGTAGTCTCCCAAGTAGGGATGGGCACATTTTTGAAGTTACATTTTTCTTTCAGAATTTTAAGAATCAACTCTTTATTTGCTTTTATAGGTAGTCGGAGACGTTCCTGATACAAATGGATAATATCGTATAAATCTCTAGGTCGCATCCTCTCTGTAAAGGCTCGTAATTTTTCAGCAAAAATTTCTTCGTATGGGTAGCAAAGTGCTAAAGGTGCATTTTGGGGTTTGTCCGAATAGGGATGATAAATGTATCTCTTTTCAGGCGGCAATACGATTTTTTCGAAAACTGTTAAATCTAATAAAATATTTGGAAGAGGTCGTTTTTGTGGTTTGAGGGGTCCTAAATACGGTATCTTTGCTTGGACCGATAGATTTTTGTGGTAATCGAGGCTAATTTTATCGGTGGGTATTTCAATGCCAGTTTCGTTTTGAACCCATTCTCCTATTTCTATTAGACATTTTTTCAGTTTTTTTTCTTCTAAACAGGTCGATTCTGTCACTGTAAAATCCAAATCTTCAGAGAATCGATACAGGTTAAAGTGACACTTTTTTAGGCAGGTTCCTCCTTTGAATATCCAGGTATGTGAAGTGGAAGGATGAGACTGGATTGCTATTAGAATCCATCCCAATACATAGTCTTTTTCAATGGTAAACGGACTCAGCTTCCAGAGTTGTGAGAGTTTGATTATTTCTTGTTTTTCTATCATGACACTATCTACTTTGTTATATGAAAGTTTTGCGGAACCCAAAGACGCCATTTTTTTATCAAACGAGAACTTTTAATAGCGGGATCCAATTGCGAATTTCCTTTGCTTATGTTTTGAAGGCACTTCTCTATGATATCTTTTTTGTCTGGCGATAAAAGAGAAATCAGAAATCCCAATCGTTTAAAAATCGTCCTATTTTTCATTTTTTCTGCATAGTCTAATAAGATTTGAGGATTGCATTCGGAGGATAATAAATACGCTTGCAGGAAGTCGGTGACAGTGATAATACCTCCTCCTAATGAAGGGTCATCGAGCATATCTGTGATCGCTTTATGACGATCTGCTACTTGAACTTTTAATCGATCTTTCCAGACTGTTTTTGTTCCGAACATTTGATTTTCGGAAATCTTCTTGAGCAAAAAACGAGTCTGACCTAGCAAATACAGTTTTTTGGAAACTTGTTTAGTCGTTAAGATAATCGTTGTTTCGAAGATTTGCTCTGTGAGATCCCAGTATTGAGCAGCGGACCACCCACTGATATAACAAGGCTCAAATAGCTCTGCTGCAATTTTCCAAGGATCGACTAAAACTTCATCGGAAGATTCAGCTGAGATATCTAGAGCAAGATAGATTCCCTTTCGGATTCTACTAAGCCACCCTCTTTTTGCCCATGATGCTAAAAAGGATTGAGCTTTTTTGGGAGATACTTTCAGACATTCAGCAACGAGCGAAGCCGTAATATACCCTTTGGCGTGCCTTAGGACACTAGCCAATCGCTGACGTGATAATTTGCCTATTCCTACTAAACCCATTGGGTACACTCAAATTGAATAATGAATATGAATACATGGTCATTTTATAGTTTAAATGTACCATAATAGGTATATCAGAGCCAAGAAAAATGAACATATCATATAGCATTATACAATTTCAATGCACCTAGAACAATCATAACTAGCTAAATATTAGCTATGTAAGATTTTTGCTAGAAAATAGGTTTGCGGACTTCTCCTTCGCGGACTCCCAGATTTCCATATCGGTGGTAGTCAAAACTAATGGCGATTTCTCGTAAATAATGGAGAAGCTCAAAGCGGCCATTGGTGAGAACGGGAGCGAAGTCGAGATGGCAGGCAGATTCTGCCGCTGCAAGTTGAAGCGCAGCGTCAGCAGGTGAGAGAAGTCGGATCCGTTTGAAGGCGCCGGCTTGGACCCGCTGCAGGAAATGATCTTCCGTTTCTTCGACGATGCGGAAAAGAGGCAAGAGATGTTTCCACTGATCGGAGACCACAAGAGGTGTTTTTCCTTGGGTATAGCTGATCTGTATCGGAGTTTCACAGGTTAATGCAGCAGCCATCGAACGAAGAATGTCCAGCGGCTTGTCGCTCGGCTGAATGCGTAGGCAAATTCCCATGTAAGAGCGGTATTGGAAGAGGTTGTCTTGTCCGAGGATGCGGCTAGGGTCGTGGTCATGCTTAAACCGTTGTCCCCAGAAAGCATAATTGGAGATGCTTGCATACCAGACGCCCAGTTGTTCCGTTGAGAGGGGAAGTTTTTCTAAAAGCTTGGTCATGTTTTCAACAGCTGCAGAAACGGGAGCTTTTTCTTTAGGCAGGCTGACTTCGGTCGGATGAGCAAATTGATGGACGTAATTCGGGCCTCCGGCTTTTGCACCATGGCCAAAGCTGCTGGCTTTACATCCGCCAAACGGCTGGCGCCTAACGATCGCACCAGTGACGGATCGATTAATGTAGAGATTGCCGGCTTCAATTTTGGAGAGCCAAAATTTCTGTTCACGGGGATCTA
>CAZBCR010000026.1:0-14171 GCA_964490565.1 uncultured bacterium | reverse complement strand
GATTCACGTAAGAAAGAACGTAAGAAATACGGTCTACGCAAAGCGCGTAAACGTTCACAGTTCTCTAAACGTTAATCGAATAAATTTTATCCTTGTTGATAAGGTCCTTGGGATTCGTCCCAAGGACTTTTTTTTTGTCAGATGCTTTTTACAAGAAGGGTTTTTTGTGTTAATATTTCGCTCAAATTTTTAACGCGGATGTCCTATGGCAGTAAATCCTTTGTTTTTGAATTCTAACCAAGCAAAAGAAAACAAAACAATTCCTGAACTTGTTCCTTTGCCTGTAGCGCTACTCATCTTTAAAAATCTTCAATACACACATATGATTATTTGTTCTAAAGGTTCAAGAGGACTTAGAGAATTATGCTCTCGCGATGAGATGTGGAAGCCTATAGCGCAGCTTGTAGGGCTTCGCGTTGTTCAGACGCCTTTCAATACCGAACCTGTTGTGACTTCCGAGTATAAATTAGCAGTGGGATGCAGAGCTGTCGCATTAAAGGCGTGTATAGCTACAGTGGATCCCGTTTTAGATATTAAAGTAAGAAAGGCGTATGAATTTGATCAGGCAGTATTCGGTGGAGAAGATCGAGCTTCTCTAGAGCAAGAACTCGATCAGAAGGTGGAATTACACCAACGATTAGATCAGGGAATGGCAGCCCATTGTTATTTAAGAAGAATGGGAATGAGTACAACAGAAAAGCTTGTCCGTTATGCAACGGTTCTTCAGGAATATTATGGAACACAGCAGCCTTGGTGTACCATTGCGCAGGAACATGTAAGAGAAGGGGATTTTGAGAAAGCAATTGCGATCATTGATGGTTATTTGAATACCAAAGAATATAGTTCAGAACGCGAACATTTGTTCAATATGATGATCTCTGAACTTTCTCAAGCCGGTGATTTTAGAGCAGCGATGACTTGTCTGAAAAAAAGCCAAACCTATGAAAGCTATAGAGGCGGAAGTAATGAGTCGCTGAATATTATTTTATGTTATGCGGAAGCGAAAGGGGATGAAACGGTTGCTTTAGAAATGTTAGAGGAAGGTTTAATTCCCGAAAGAGAAAAAACTACAAAAATCTATTACTTACTCAGAGCGTATCTCAAGAAAGGGCTGCATCAAGATGCCCGTACTGTTCTTAAAAAGCACGAGGGGGATTTGCGTAAAAAGTCCAATGAATTTGAATTGCATGAATTGATTAGAATTTATGTGGAACTCGGACACAATCAACAAGCTTGGGATATTGCTAGTACCATTGCAGAACAAGATAACCGTATCTTCTATATCCTAAGAAATGCTTTCAATGAGAAAGGTCTACTAGCAGAAGCTGAAAAAGCCGAGGCTTTGATCAAGAAATAATTTAACAAATTTTCTAGGGATTGCGTCAATCTTCCAAAGAAGCTACCATTTCGTCCAACTTAAGAGGATTTTTATGAAATGGTTGTTTCTATCGATCTCTATTTTTTGCTTTATCCCCGGCGTCTATTCTGATGAAGGAAGAATCGAGATACTGCAAACCGAATCTCATGAGTCAGTAGAGATTTTTATTCAAAAGTCTGAAAAGGAAAATGCCCCTTTTCTTTTGTTTCTCCATGGAATTGCTACAAATGAAGGATTGAGCTCCATCTCCAAGATGTGGTTTGATTATTGTGTAAAAAAGGGATACAGCGTTGGAGCTATTTCAATGCCCGGATATGGAAAAACCTCAGGGCCGAAGGATTTTTGCGGCCCTTTTACAATGAAAACTCTCAACACTGCCATTGATGCAATTAAGAAGGAACTGGGCTCCTCAAATTTTGGCATTATTGGTTTTGGTCAAGGTGCTCATGCAGGACTTCTCTTAACCACGCAAAGAGAGGACATTCGATGTTTAGTCTGTTCCAATGGGAGATTTGATCTATTAAGACATCTTCATCCGGAAAGTGAATTGGTAAAAACCTTAATTTCTAAAAATTATGTCCTCGAGATCAATGAGGAAGAATTTAGAATTAGATCGCCTCAGGAACTCGTGTCCCAAGTAAAAGCTCCCATTTTTATTCTTCAAAGAGAGACTAGTCCGATGGTCAGTACAGGTGAGGCGATGAGATTTGCCGCATCTTTAACACAACTGGGCAAAGAATGCGGTGTTTGTATTTTCCCCAAAGGGGCAGATATGCAGAAGATCACCTTTGAAGAGATCCTGCAAGAAACCGAGATGTGGGTTGAGTCTAAGTTGAATCCTTCGAATTGATTTCCCTTAGCGCTTCTTCAAAATTCTAATAAATTTTAAAGATTTCTCTTCCATTGAAAATATTTTCTATGGCATAAATTTGACTTCGTTCACATAAATGTGTACAATCAAATGAAGAAGCGTGATCTTGAAAAAATGTTAGTCCGGTTGGGTTGGTGGCTGAAGAGGCAAGGCGGCAACCATGAGATATGGACTAATGGCGAAGAAACGGAGCCTGTCCCAAGGCATGCTGAGATTAACGAACTGTTGGCAAAGAAGATCATAAATAAAGCTAGAAATAACCCAGCAAAAAGAAGGGGGTAGATCATGGAACTAAAAGGCAGAGTTTGGAAAGATGAAAATAGCTCCTGGTGGCTTGCTGAAGTCTCTTTTTTAGATGTGATGACTCAGGGCAAAACAAAGAAAAAAGCTCTTGAGATGCTTGAAGATGCAATCTTAGAACTCTTAGTAGATTCTTACGGAGATCAGATCAACAAAAAGTTCCAGCTAACAGTTAACAATTATGAACATGATTTAGTGGGCGTGGGAGCTTCGGATGAGTGGCTTCTTTTTGCTTTGGGTTTGAAAAGACAACGAGAAAAGTGCGGCACAACTATTCGAGAGGCTGCAAAACGCTTAAAGTCAAAGTCCCCCAATGCTTATGCACGGTATGAACGGGGCTATGTCAGACCTTCAATCGAAAAATACAATCAACTTCTTCATGCGGCAAATCCTTATAGAAGACCTTTACTGGTTTCTTAATTCGCTCTTTTGTTGTAAAAAATTAATTTAAAAGGTATGCGCTGAAGTATGCAAGGAAAGTCAGTCGCAGAGTCAGCTATTCATGATCAGACCTCAGTGGTGTTCCCTAATGACCTCAATGCCTATGGGACGTTATTTGGGGGTAGGGTGCTGGACTTGTGTGATCGAGTGGCAGGAGTGGTGGCTAAGAGGCATTCTGGAAAGGTCTGCGTCACGTTAGGGATCGATTCAGTCAGATTTTTAGCTCCCGCTAAGCACGGCGATATCTTAGTGTTCAAAGCCTCGCTCAATCGTGTTTGGAAAACTTCAATGGAGATCGGACTAAAGGTCTTTAAGGAAGATTTCAGGACTCAAGAAAGAGTCCATATCCTCTCAGCTTATTTCACCTTTGTGGCATTAGACGATAATCTAAAACCGGTTGAAGTTCCTCCGGTGCTTCCGCTTTCAGCGGATGAAAAGCGCCGCTATGAGCAAGCAGAGCAGCGTCGTCTGATTCGCTTGAATCAAAAGCGATAAACTTCCTTATTTAGATAATTCAATAGAGTAGAGACAAAGCAGCTTAATCTTGCGCTTTTGTCGCATACATTCTTGATGCTATTTTTAGAGAATTTTCAAGGCGGGCTTTTTCCATTTCAAACTGGAGAATGGCGTGGGGAGCGCTCTGAATAAGATAACCCCCTTGGATGGAGTATTGGCCGTCAATCTTGATACCACCTAGGGAGTCGACATACTCATACGGAGCAGGGCCGCCGAGGGCTTGCAGAGTACCGGGATATTTAGGGGCCTTCAGATTGTTATAGGCACTTGGGCTTGCGACAAGAGCGAGCCCCATTGATGTAGCTTTTTGCTTACATCCTTCGAGGATGTCCCTCTGCAGCTTATCATGATGGGTTCCACTATGTGTATAAAGCCCTTCTACGAAAAGAACTGGTTTTTTCTGAACTTCATCCCGAAGGACGCGTAAAACAACTCGTCCGACGATTTTGCCTGTTGCATTTCGGGCGATCATCAAGCGGTTTTTACCATCAAGCATAGAGGACAGCAGACACTTATTTGTATTGGGTTCGCGATAGATGCTTTGGCAGCTGTTGTCAACTTCTGTTCCCATCATGAGTATATCTTCCCAAGCATCCGTATCTTCAATCGTCCACGATTCGGTAGATTGAGGAGTTTCTAATGTGGCTACCATTCCTTTCAAATCGTGATGGAACTGAGAGGATTCATCAGGAAAAAGTTCTTGCAATTTCCTTAGAGCGGATTGCATCTGGGTCAGGTCTGTCGTTGGATTTAATACAACAGCGTAATTAAGCTCTTCATTGGTGAGTTGGTTATCGTTGAAATTTCCTTTTAGGATCTCGTTTAGCGCAGGATATTTTGAGTCTTGATCCGCTCCAAGGTGATGATTTTCCAGCGCATCGCGCATGAGCTTTTGAACGAGCTCTAGAGGGGATGTTGTTTGCGCTATTTCTTGAGAGGTGTTTTCAATTTTAATAGGAAGCGAAGTCTTCCATTTTGTTAGAAGGCTATCTTTGCCGGAGAAGACGGTTTCTAGATGTTTATTATTAGCAAAACTGTAGCGCACTTCAGGAAATGTCCCATGGAGAACTGCTCCGGCAAACTTTCCTAGAAGCGGCATGATGCGATCTTTTTCTTCATTAGGAAGGGTCTGCAAACGAGTCGCGTAGGTGATAAGTCCATTGGGGTGACGTTTCGAGCTGCCAAATGTAGGAAAGAATTGGGCCATGGCATCTGGTCTAATGTAGAAGGTATCGTCCATATATTTTTGCCACTGGTTGACAAGAGTTGTGACATCTTTAATGCTGTTTAAGATCATCTCCTGGCCAAAATACAACAGGGAATGGAGAGCAGCGACCCAATTTTTTTGGTTTGTATGATACTCACTCACTCGTCCATTAAATTTAGGTTTAGGTTCTGTTTGACCCTTGACTGGAGGATTTAGGAAGACGAGCTGAAGAAGTTGTTTTTTTGTTTCGACAGATAATCCGGTGCTTCTCTGGAGCATGCTCATGAGTTCATTAATCGGTCCGATCAATTTCGGATGTTTGTAATACTTACTGGCCAGTTCATTGAGTAGCTTTTCTGTTGTCTCTCCATCAAACCCTATCACCGTAGAGAAAAGAATGACTAAATAGAGATAATCAGGTCTTTTCGTCATGAGCTTTTTCAGGCTCTGTTTTATTTCGGTGTAGCTAAAGGTAAGAGCCTGCGTTGCCGTGTCGCGAAGATTAGAATCGGTCAGTTTACATAGGCATGTTAGAAAAGGGATGATCTCATCATCGCATAGGGGGGACTTTCGTATAGCTTCCGGGTTTGAATAACTAGCATAACGAACCACCCATGCACCGAACCAGAAGATGTCTTTTTGCTGCTGCAGGAGGCTTGTGTGTTTCCCAAATATGATAGCTTCAAACGAGTCTAGAACTTTACCGGATACTCCTAATTCCATAGCAAAAGTCTTCAAGCGGTTAAAAGCCTCTTCGGTAAACAGCTTCATATTTGTAGGATTTTGGATTTCTAAAAAAGATTTAAGATCATTGAAATCACTTGTTTTTAGTGCTACGGTAGCAATTTGATGAAAGCAAATCTGAAGGATTTGAAGCTCTTGATCTGTATTTAATTCGTAGTGTTTAATAGACCTACTTGTACTTTCCCCATTCTGAGCAGCAACAATTTTAGCGATCTCGAAGCGCATGTCTTCATTAAGGTCGAAGTTTTGAATGTCCCGACTTATTATGCGCCAATTCTTAACAGCAACAATTTTAGCGATCACAAAGCGCTGGTCCTCCGTAAAGCCGTAATCTCGTATGTTCTTGCTTATTTTTTCATTTCCATTCTGAGAAGCATCTTTTTTTACTGTCTCAAAACAAATGTTGTAGATTTCTAAAAGCATGACCTGATCTGTAAGGCCGTAATTTTGAAGATGCTTAATCGTTCCGAGCGCATCGTGAGCAGCAGCAATTTTAGCGATCTCGAAGCGCATGTTTTCATTAAGGTCGAAGTCTTGAATGAAATGACTTATGTCGCGCGCATTGCTACTCGCAGCAATTTTGGCGATCTCAAAGCGCATGTCTTCCGTAAAGCCGAATTTTTGCATGTTCTGACAGTAAATCACACCTCTCTCAGCATCTTCTTTTGCTTTCTTAAAGTAGAATGTCCTAATTTTATCATTGGGTGGGGGACCAACCGTGACACGATGTGTTGATGCTAACGATTCTGCATTGGAGAGAGGCGGTGTGATGGAAACTTTTAAGGGGTTCTTGGGTTCATTAGTACTAACCTGACCGTTTAAATCGTTTGTGTTGTTATTGTTAATGCCATTCGTTGTAGTCATGTGTACATTATATAGTAATTATTATTTTATTTAAATAATAATTACGTTGTTTTATAACTTTGCAAGTTGTTGATTTTATTAATGATAAATAAACTTTGTTATTAAGTCGTTTATTATTAATAAGTAAGGCGCGATTTTTAAATCTGTCTGTAATGCTTTGATAGTGAGCGGGTTATGTGTTATACACTTCTTTATATTTGGTGGTGAGGTAATTCACATAGTCAGATTCATGGAGCGGTTTGCCTGAAATGCGCTGAACAAACTCTTCAGGGGTATACTGCCGTCCATATTGATGGATATTGGTGCGGAGCCATTCACGGATAAAGCCGAGCTCTCCTTGGGAGATGCGGGCTTGCCAGTCGGGATGGGCTTTTTCAAAGGTATGGAAGAACTGCGCGGCATAGAGGTTGCCAAGGACGTAGGTAGGGAAATATCCAATGAGCCCGAAGCCCCAGTGGACGTCTTGGAGGCAGCCTTCGGCGTCGTTAGAGGGAGTGATGCCGAGGTAGTCTTGCATTTTTTGGTTCCAGACAGCTGGGATATCTTTGACTTTAAGAGACCCTTCAAGAAGGGCTTTTTCGATTTCAAATCGGATAATAACGTGAAGGCTGTAGGTGACTTCATCGGCTTCTACACGAATGAAAGAAGGACGGACTTGATTGATCGCGAGGTAGAATTGATCGAGGGTGGCCTTTTGGAGTTGTGGAAAGTCTTTTTGCAGCATAGGTAAAAAATGGGTCCAGAAAGCTCTGGTGCGGCCAATGCGGGTTTCCCACCAGCGGGATTGGCTTTCATCGATGCCAAGAGACGATTGTTCTCCAAGGGGAGATCCATACTGCTCGAGATTGCGGCCCTTATTATAGAGGCCATGGCCTCCTTCATGAATGACAGAGAAGATGTTGGATAAAATATCGGCATGATGAGTTCTGGTGGTCATTCGGGTGTCTAAAGGATGAATGGGCATACAGAAGGGATGGACAACAATATCTAAGCGGGAATTTTCCGGTGAAAATCCCATTTCTTTGAGGATTTTTTTTCCAAATTGCATTTGGATGTCTGAATTGAACTCACCCTTGAGGCAGTCGGCATCGATAGGAGGCTGAGCTTTGATGGTCTTGACGAGGGCAGTCAGTGCTATTTTCAGCCTTTCAAAGAGGGGGGTGAGTTTAGCAACAGTCATGCCGGGTTCAAAGAGATCGAGCAGCGCATCATACGGGTGGTCTTGATAACCTAGATGGTCGGCTTTTTTTCTGGCTAGCTGGAAAAGTTTAGTTAAATGCGGTGCAAAAAGAGAGAAGTTGGAAGTTTTTTTTGCTTCGATCCACGCATTACCGGAAAGTGCACAAGTGGTGGTGAAGGTTTTTACAAAAGCAGACGGGAGCTTAATTGCTCGGAGGTGGTCTCTGCGCCATTCGCGCAGGGCTGCGCACTGGGCAGGGCTCAAAGAAGCATCTAAGACTTGGCCTGATTCTAAGTCAATGAGTTGATTAAGAAGATGAGAAAATCTTGTGCTGGTTTGAAGTTTATGGATGTGGCCTGCCATGAGTCCTTTTTGCTCTGCTCGAAAATCGATCGCAGCAGATGGCATGTACGTCTCTTGATCCCAATCTAGGAGATACTCAATCGAAGTGAAGGTTTTAATCGTCTTGGAGAGTTCAAAAAGCTGATCATATAGGGTCTTTTTCGATTTCATAGGGTCTCCTAAAGGTTAGGATTTTTTCTATCCTGTTAATCATCCACGTGTGAAAAGGGGTGCAAAGCACCCAGCCTAAAAAGAAAAGAACAAGGAAGCCGCTGCCGACAATAATATCGGAGGCCCAGTGCGCTCCGACGATCAAACGGGGTAGTATCCGAAAGATTGCGTAGAGAGAGGCATAGATGCCGAGTCTTCTGCCGGCAAAAAAAGTATACAGGACGGCAAAAAGCAGTAGTGTTGTCGCATGGTCGCCAGGAAAGCAGGTGATAGTTTCATCTTTGATAAGGATCCAAGGGAGTTCTTGAGAAAGGCGGACGCAGGGGGTCACGACTAAAGAGGGGCTTTCCCGAGGGAGCAGAGCGTGGGATCTAAGGAGGGTGCGGTTGACGGAATAGATGAGGCTTCCAGCGATGATAATGCAAAAAATAAACTCTGCAGTCCGACGAATCCGTTTTTCTTTAGGGGCAGCTCGAATTGCGAGAATGAAAAACAGTAAAAAGATAACGTCTTCAACAAGGTCGGCTCTTTTGTGATTGACGAGTGCCCAAAAGACTTGGGCCCATGGATGGCCCTCTAAGGTGTGATTCAAAAATTTAAAGATTGCTGTATCTAAACTTTGCCATAGTTGAAACGTCACGGGCCAGAGAAAGGAACCGAGAAGGAGGAGTGCGCTGGATAGACAGATCAAAAGTGGTTTCCATTTCATGAGGTTTTAAGTGTGAACCTCCACGTAAAGAAGCTGGCAAAAACAGCCAGTGGAACAAAAACAGCCATAGCAGGGGTGATGACACCATTTTCGCTGAGGATGGTCAAAGAATCGAGCATCATATAGAAGGCAAAGAGTCCAAAGAGGCCGAGTGCATAGAGTAGAAAATAATGACGATGGCGGGAAAAAGCTAGGCAAAAAGGTGCGAGCGCAATCACGAGTAGCGGGGATATGAAGGGAATGGCCGTCTTGAAGGAAAGCGCGGTACCGATCTTCGGAATTTCATACGGATTCAATTTGGTGTTATAGCGCATCCGATAGAGATCGCTGATGCTCCGTTGATCGAAGGGAATGAGTCCTTGCCTGGCCATCTTGGGATGCCATTTCAAATCAGCCATGTAAAGCTTAGGGTGGGATTCTTGTTTTTCAAAAAACCCTGCGGAGTTGCGGACAATATGGTCGACATACTCGGCTGTTGGATTTGCTGGATCTGCATTGAGGTATTTTATTCTCCAAATGTCGTCGATGCTTTTAATCCAGAGCACATCGAAAAGGACATTTTTTTCTTTGTTATAGGACTGATAGATCAGTTTGGAGTTGTCTTTCAGAGGAATCAGATGGATCAGTTCCCGTCTTTGTGCCATACGGGTTCCTTTAAAATGAGCAATGCGGAACTCATCGATATGCCGCAAGGCAGAAGGATGGAAATACTCAAAGTTAAGATATGTCAAAATCGAGCAAGCGCAGGCTACTGCTAGAAAGGGACGGAGGAGTTTTCTTGTCGATAGTCCAGAGGCTTGCAGCACAGTCCACTCGTTCCTGGAGCTTAACGTCGTCAAGACTTTGATGGTGGATAGCAGGAGGGCCATTGGAAGGAGGAAATCGAGCCGTTTGAGAAGCAAATTCACATAATACAGGATGACTTCTTGCACTTGCAGATGGTGGTTTTTAAAGAAATCGTCCATATGCATCGAGTATTCAATGAGGGAATAAAGAAAGAAAAAGCTGAAAAGGAAAAAGAAGAAAACTTTCAAGATTTCTTTAAGGAAGTACCTCTGCCAGAGTTTTGTCATTCAATACCTCGCGAGACGCGTTTAAGGCTGCGGATCGAAAAAATAGCGATGACGATAAAGGGCAGAAAGTAAAGTGCCCAGGCGGCTTTGGGGAAATGTTTCATGCTCTTAGCGCCGATAAAAGCTGAAAGATAAAGAGCAGTGAGGAGCACTGTCCATAAAATCCCTTTTTTATTCCGTTGGCGGCCGATCTGCATTCCAAACGCTGCTCCTAGGAGCGTAAAAGCCAGCGGGGTGCATGAAATAGAAAGACGTTTAGCTATTTCCAAAGCATGGGTATTCGACCAAAATCCTTTACGAGATAGCAGGATGCGGACGATGAGGTCTTTAAAGCTGACATATTCAGGACGGAGGTGCCATTTGGAATCGTGCAAGAGTTTAGAAAGGCTGGCGGCTTGTGTCGACATGGTCTCTTGGTTCTCGATCACCATATGATCGTAATTGTCTTCTCCCTCGCCGTTAACGCTGTAAACAATCGAGACATCTTTGCCGATCATTTCAGTTCCTTCAATGGTCAGTTCTTTTGCAGTCATGACGCCGAGCCGCTGATGGGTCCGGTTGTTCAAAATCAAAAGAACATCCTTGGCTTTTTTCCCGCCCCTCATGGTTCTGATCTCAACATAGGCATTGGTCATTTTCCCTTCGGTAATCTTATTGAAGATGTAAAAGGGATTATTTGAGGTCATCTGATGGCTGAGCTCTTTGGCCATGAGGCGGCTGCGAGGGCCAGCTTCTGCGACAATCGTAAAGTTGACAAGTGAGAGGAAAAGGCCTCCCAAACAAAGAGGGTAAAGAAGGGTTTTGAGGCCGATGCCCGCGGCTCTTAACGCTGTGAGTTCCTGGCTATGGCTCATTTTTTGGAAGAGCAAGATCGAGGAGATCACGCAGGAAACGGGTATTGCTACCGGAAGAATATAGGGGAGCTGGTAGAGGCTGAAGAGGAAAATCGAAAGCCCATCGGAGTTTAAAGTGGCAAATTCAGCAATATCTTTGAAGCGCATGACGAACAAAGCAGCGACAAAGCTGGCTATGCACAAAAGAAAAACTTGAAAGTAACTGCGGAGTATATACCGCCAAACCGTAGGCATATTGGCCATTTTAAGCCAGAACGTGTTATTATTGTAAGGATATGTTCATCGAAACAGCCAGATTAGAGATCCGAGAATGGACAAGTGAAGACTTTGAAGAATTCGCTGTCTTGATGGCAGACCCTGAAGTCATGCAGTTTTCTCTGATGGGAAGACCTCTCAGTCCTGAAGAGGCTCAAGATCTTTTTCACAAAAGAATTATCGAACATTATAAAAATGGTTTTGGTCTTTGGGCTCTTTACTACAAAGAAGAAAAAAAAATCATTGGATTTGCTGGACTCATCACCCAAGAAATCGATGGAGTAAAAAAAATTGAGCTGGGCTATCGGCTTCTTCCCAAATACTGGCATCGAGGGCTGGCCTTAGAGGCTGCTAGGGAGATCTGCACCTATGCCTTCAATGTTTTGAAACTCAAAGAGCTTGTTTCTATTATTGAACCGGAAAATACCCGCAGCATCCGGCTTGCAGAGCGCTTGGGCATGCGGCCCTTAAAAATGATTCAATTTCATCAGCGAGACGCTTATCTTTATGTTAGATCTCCTTAAAGCCGTTAAACACTTTCTGAACCTCCACCATATTCCCGGCAAACCTCTATTACTTGGTTTTTCAGGAGGGCCTGACTCATTAGCTCTTCTTCACCTACTTTTAGAATGTTCCTTAGAGATCGATTTGCATATTGCCCATGTCGATCACGGCTGGAGAGCTGAAAGCGCAAGCCAAGCTGAATCTTTGAAAAAAGAAGTCGGACTGTTAAAATTGCCCTTTCACTTGAAAAGGCTAGAAAATATTCCTATGAAGGAAAATGAGGCTAGAGAGGCTCGTCTTGGCTTTTTCAAAGAGATCTATCAAAAACATAATTGCCAGGCCCTCATTTTAGGCCATCATGGAGATGACCAGTCGGAGACAGTTCTAAAACGGATCTTAGAAGGAGCTTCACTTCCTGCGCTAAAGGGGATCTTGCCCGTCTCTAACTTAGAGGGGATGCAAGTTTGGAGGCCTCTACTTGGTGCCGACAAAGCCTCCTTAAGAGCATGGCTTGAAGAAAAAGGTCTGAAATCTATCGAAGACCAGACCAACTTTGATCCCCGCTACTTAAGGGGAAAGATGAGGACAGAGATCTTGCCCCAGCTCGAGGAGCACTTTGGAAAAGAAGTCAGCGGCAATCTCCGCCGGTTAGGGCAGTCGGCAAAGGAGCTTTCCGATTACCTCTCTAGAAAGCTGGAGAAGTACGATGCCCTTGTTATCGAGGACAAAGAAGAAAAGAGGGTCGATTTATCAGGTCACTACCCTTTAGAGCCTGTTGAAATTAAAGCTTTTTTAAAAAAATTTAGCGAAAAAAATAAAGTTTTTCTTTCGCGTGCAGCCGTCGATTCTCTCTATGAGATTTTAGAGGAAGGGACCCTTCACAAGAAGGTGGGTGGGGGAGGCGGGTTTGTTGAAGTGCGCGGACGATGTGTTGCAATAAAAAAAATATAAGTTTATTACGAGGCTAGTGAGCAGTCATGCTTAAAATTTGGGACTGGGCGGCGCCAAAACCCCGGGGATAAGTTATTGTAAGTGGGCTTGTATTGAATTAATACTACCCCACTTACAATAACTCATCCGCGGGAGTTTTCGCGCTAGCCCAATTCTAAATTTTAAGTATGACTGTTCACCAGGGAAGGTGTGCCTAGAAGGACGCCCGTTTGGAAGTTCTTTACGAAAACCTTCCTAAGTGATTTAATTTAAAGGTTAAAGTTTAAGGTAAAATAACATGACTAACGATAATAAATCTCGGCCTGAGCCACGCAAAGGTTTCCCTGGTGGATTCATCATTTTCTTGCTCGCCGGCTTGCTCATTTTTCTGACGGTGCAGAACATGTCGACAGAACCGACTGCGAAGGTGGCTTTCAGTCACCAGATCGAGTCGCTCGTCGATCTCGATTTACTCCAACCGACAGAAAGCCGCAAGATTGCCCAAAACGATAACCTTGTGACATTTACAGGAAAATTCCGCGACCGTCAGACCGACGAAGCAAAAGCCCGTTACAAATACCTTGAGCTGTTAAATCGACATAACGAACTCGAGCAGCAAGAAACACAGCTCAAAACTGAGTTAACGACACTTCAGAAAACAGTCAGTGAATCAGCCGATTGGTTTTTACACTTAAGTGGAATCGCTGTCCCTGCTTCTGGATACTGGGTCGTTGATCCTCTGTTTGATACAGCATCGCGCGAAAACTCTGTTGTCGTGAAATCTCTTTCAGACAAACCGATCGTTTCACTCGCTCAGCTATCACGCCGCTATCCTCCTGCAGCCGATCAAATCGATGCTTTTGGCAAAGACCTGACAGCTTTAGTCCAAGGATTCCGATCGTCTTCTTTAGGGATCGGCAATGAAGAGATGAAGCAGCAGCTTCGCACCTTAGAGCAGAACTTGGCAGCTCCAGGTGAGACTTCACAGCAGCAGATCACAGCTTACGGTGCAGCGCTTGGCCAGCTTAAAACTTTGGTAGCTACTCTCAATACTGAGACAGATAATGCCCGTTTAGTGCAGCTCCGTTCTGTTCGCAACTACATTGCAAACATCGGTCAATATAACGTAGTCGCTGACGATATGAGTAAAAATGATGTCCAGCTTGACAAAGCACGCCAAGGCGTTGCCAATGTCATCTGGTACTTCAACAATCAAGAGCTTTCTTCTCGCGCTTTAGAAAAACAAGATCCTGAAGCCTTCAGCAACTGGTTCTCTGGTGCAAAACACGAATGGGATGCCTTTGCGACAAATAAAGGGACTATCTTTAGAGCTCCTGATCAACCACGTACACTCGTTCTGGAAAAGACCTTCAAAAGTGAAGAGCCATCGCCGAACTATTTCAGCTACCTCTTCACGATCCTGCCATTCCTTTTCTTAGGATTCTTGCTCTACTTCATCTTCGCCCGTCAAATGAAAGGCGTAGGAAGCGGTGCGATGAATTTTGGCAAATCGCCTGCGAAGCTCCTTGCTAAAGACCGCAATAAAGTGACATTTAAAGATGTTGCTGGTTGCGATGAAGCGAAAGAAGAGCTCCAAGAGATCGTCGAGTTCCTCAAAGACCCAGGTAAGTTCACAGCCCTCGGTGCCCGCATTCCAAAAGGCGTGCTCTGCATTGGAGCTCCAGGAACAGGAAAAACTCTGATTGCGAAAGCCGTTGCCGGTGAAGCCGATCGTCCTTTCTTCTTCATCTCAGGCTCTGACTTTGTCGAAATGTTTGTCGGTGTCGGCGCTAGCCGTATCCGCGACATGTTCAACGAAGCGAGAAAATTTG
>CAZBCR010000025.1:0-14711 GCA_964490565.1 uncultured bacterium | reverse complement strand
AGAGTAGTCAGCGACAATCGCCAGCAGCTCTTGGAAATCTTCTTCGGTTTGTATCTGCGAAAAGCATAGCTTAGCAGCTTTTTGAAAAAGAGAAGGGTCTCCATGGTGGATTAGGAAAGCGGCAACTTCGAGCAGCAGGTCGAGATCTGATACTTTTTCGAGGAGTTTTTTGATGGCCAGATTTCCTTCATGAGGCTCCATCAAAACCAAAAGGCGAGCTTTCAGAAAGTCAAAACAACTGACGTCTTTGACATAAGGATAAAATATTCTGATAAGCTCTGCGGATTCTAAATCATTCCGTGCATCGATCTGGTCCGAGATATAGTCGAAAAGAAATCCTTCCAAATCATGTGCCACATGTCTTGAAAGCGTTGCAAAAATTGCGCGGGGATTTTCACCTAAATCAGTGCTTTCTTCTAAGAGTTCTTGGAGTTTTTGCAACGAATTGGAAAGGCCGTGATCTTGAGACGGGTCTTGAAGATACAGCCGAATCTGATTGTCGAGCTCATCGCAAAAGATCGAAAGAGAACCTTTTTCAGGAAGCAATCTGCGCCAGAGCTCAAAAAGGATCAGATAAACCGGCATCTCATTTTCTTTATTAGGCCAGATATTGTGCGTAAGTTCTTCAGGACTCTGATAGGCTTCAGATTCCATAATAAAATTTTCTTCCGTTAACTTAAGCCCCAAACTAGCCAAACGATCAAAAAGTGTTTTAAGGGAGAGTTCTCGATAGTCCTCCACTTGCCACGGCTCTATTTGGAAGGAGGGATTATGCTCCCACTTAAGAATGACCCAGTTGAAATAGGCTTTAGGATAGAGTTGAGGATTATTCACCATGGAAGCCTTGTCTTAGCTAAGATTTTTTTTCTCTCGGAGATTGTACCACGCATATCGAAATGATTCGACTGGTTTTTTTGTCTTTCTTCGAATTATAATCTAGGTCCTTTCAAAGGAGACTCTCATGTTCAAAGGAAAAAAATATCTTTTAGGCGCTTTAATTTTACTCACAGGATGCGCAAGTTACAACGCATCAACACTATCGACTCTCCCAGCAGAGGGCGCGATCCAATCAGCCGAAAATTCGCAAGTTCTTGTCTCTTGGAAGACGTATGATGAGACCGATTGCAAACGATATCTCGGACGCAATGTGATTTCTGAAGGCTATATGCCGATTCAGCTCACGATTAGAAATAACACCAACGATTCTATGTATTTCAATCCTCAAAACTTCAATGTCCCGCTCGCTTCAGTCAATGAAGTCGCTGGAAAAGCGCACACTTCAACGGCTGGACGAGTTGTCGGATGGGGCGTTGGTGCATTATTCATTCCGCCTTTGCTGATTCCTGCTGTTTACGACGGACTCAAATCTAGCGAAGCGAATGATTTGCTCGATGCTGATTACGAAGCAAAAGCTTTGAGAGAACAGGTAATCCAGCCGAAATCTTTATTCAACGGCGTGGTGTTTGTTCCTCAGCAATATGCTAATCAGGGTATTGAGATGTTCTTAGTGAACCAAAAAAACCATGAGAAATTAATTTTTAAAGGGAATAACAACCTCTAAGAATGCAGCAGAAAAAGCCCCTCTTTCTATTAGAAATTGTCATAGCCATTTTCTTAGTGGGGCTTTTTTCTGCTTATTTTTTGCGCTCATCCATCGGTTGTCTTTACCAGGAACGGAAGGCTCTTCTAGATCTAGAGTTTGAAAGAGAGTACGATCTCAAAAAAATGGAACTTCTAGTCAACAATTGGCACATTGTCGACCAGCTGCCCAAATTGGCTGGCGATGCTAAAAAAGAGACCTGTCAATTTGAAGTTAAGATGGCTGATAAAGAGTATTTAAGAACCAAAACGTATCAAGTTTCGTGTCCTAAGAAGCATGAGACTGCCTATGATCTCCTCATACAAGAAGATAATAAGAAATATCACTTTTTAGTCAGAAAAGCAGAAGCTAAGACATGAGCTTTTTCTAACTGCTCAGGAATATCAATTCCAAATCCTTCATGCGATGTTTCATGAACGCGGACTTTTAGGCCGTGATAGAGGAAATTCAGCTGCTCTAATTGCTCGGCTTCAGCCAAATGAGAAGTCGGCAGATCGATCAGGCGGCTTAACGCATCTCTTGTATAGGCATAGATGCCGATGTGTTTATAGTGAACCGTCTCCTTTAGATCTCGATGGTACGGAATCGGGCATCTGGAAAAATAAAGTGCATAGCCGTTTTGATCAGTCACGACTTTGCAGACGTGGGGAGAAGCGACATCTTCAGGGTTCACAATCTTTTTTTTGAGAGTCCAGACATCAGAATTATCGGTGTGGGCAGTTTGCAAAAGCTCGCCGATCATCTGTTCATGCAAAAAAGGCTCGTCTCCTTGCCAGCAGACCAAAACATCGGCATCGATTTTTTTACGCTTCAGCAATTCGCCAAGACGCATCGTGCCTGATGGGCAGCTTTCAGCTGTCATAATGGAGGTTCCTCCAAAAGAGCTTACGACATCGGCTGTCTCATCGGCATCGACCGCAATGGTCACCGAATCAAAATAGGGGACTGATTTCGCAGCTTCCCAAACCCACTGGATGAGTGGTTTATCATGTAAAAGAGCTAAAATCTTCCTGGGGAAGCGTGTCGATTTCAAACGGGCGGGGATGACACAGGCGATTTTTTTCATTGTAGATACCATTCGACTGTTTTTTCGAGTCCCTCAGGCAGCGTATGGCGCTGGGTCCAGCCGAGCTCGTCTTTAATTTTGCTGCAATTGATCGCATATCGCAGGTCATGGCCAGGACGGTCAGTGACAAAGGTGATCAGATCGCGGAGTTTTTGCGCGTCCTTTGACAGCCGAGGAGCTAAACAATCAATCAAAGTATGTAAAAGATCGATATTGCGCATCTCTGTCTCGCCGCCGATGTCGTAGACTTCTCCCGATTTTCCTTTTTCTAAGATCATCCAGAGAGCTTCAACATGGTCATCGACAAAGAGCCAGTCGCGGACATTGATCCCTTCTCCATAGACAGGCAGGGGTTTGCCCTGGAGGCAATTTCTTATCATGTGGGGGATGAATTTCTCATCGTGCTGGCAGGGTCCATAGTTATTTGTGCAGTGGGACATTGTTGTGGAGAGTCCATACGTGTGGCCCCATGCGCGGACAAAATGATCGGAAGCGGCTTTAGAAGCAGCATACGGGGAGTTTGGGCGGTAGGAAGAGTTCTCATTAAAGAACCCATTCTCAAGTGAGCCGTAGACTTCATCTGTCGATACATGATGGAAATGAAGATAAGGCAGCTGCCGGACGACCTCAAGAAGAGCAAATGTGCCATAGACGTTGGTCTCTAGGAAAGCAGAAGGGTCTTGAATGCTTCGATCAACATGGCTCTCTGCTGCAAAATGAACGATCGCTTCAATGCTGTATTCTTGGCAGAGTTTTTTGATCAAAACCGAGTCGCAGATATTGCCGCGAATAAAGACATGGCGGGGATTGTCTAAAAAATCTTCCATGTTTTTTTCATGGCCTGCATAAGTCAGAAGATCGACATTGACGATTTTATCTAGCAAAAGATTTTCAAGGCCGTAGCGGATAAAAGCTGATCCAATAAATCCTGCTCCGCCGGTGACTAAAATTCTCTTAAATCGCATGAATGAATTCCTTTATAGTGGTTTCCCAGGACCGAGGCGCAATTCCGAGCAGATTTTCTATTTTGGTCGTGTCGAGAGCTGAATAGTGAGGACGCTGAGCCAGTTGTGGAAAGGCCGATGAATCGACAGCAAAAACTTCACGGCAAGTAACGGGCAGTCCGCGGTCTTGAGCCGTTTGGATCATCTGCTGCGCGACTTCAAAGCGGGATGTTTCGCCTTGGTTGGCAAAGTGAAAAATTCCAGAATGGCAAAGCAATGATAAAATAGCCTGGGTAAGATCATGGACATAGGTTAATCGGTTTCGCTGATCGCTGACGACGTAGATTTTTTCTTCTTTTTGGATTTTATCAAAGATCGAAGAGACAAAGTTTTTTCCGCCTTTTCCAAAAACCCAAGAGGTCCTCAAAATACAGGCTTGCGGATAGGCTTCTAAAAGACGCTGCTCGCCTTCATATTTTGTCCGAGCATAGATGCTTGCCGGTTGGCAAACATCGGTTTCGGTAAAAGGTTTACTCCCGGCAATGCCAAAAACATAATCGGAAGAGAGATGGATAAGTTTCATGTCAAAATTATGAGCAACAGTTCCTAAATTTTCAGGGCCGAGGGCATTGATTTGATGGGCCAGCTCCGGCTCTTTTTCTGCCTGATCGACATTGGTATAAGCTGCACAGTTGATGATATGGGTGACGTCTTTGCCTACAGGGCTATGGAGAAAGTCTTTGATATGTTTAAGCGAAGAAATATCGAGATCTTCCCGAGAAGTGGCGACAAATTCAATCTCTTCTTTTTTGCAAAGATTTTGAAGAGCCGTCCCGACTAGGCCTTTAGCTCCTGTGATCCATAGTTTCATCTGAACATTTCCCTAAAGTAAGGCGATGCTTGATCGCGAGTTGAGGTCACAGGTGATTGAGTCGGCCATTTGATGTTCACATGCGGATCATCAAAACGAAATGTTTTTTCTGTCGAGTGATCATAAACAGCGCTGACTTTGTAATGGACATGCGCCCCGCCTTCGCTTACCACACAAAAGCCGTGGGCAAATCCGACAGGGACAAAAAGCTGCTCATGTTTGTCGGCGCTCAAATAAATTCCTTCCCATTTCCCAAAATAGGGAGAATCAGGACGGATATCAACAACGACATCGTAGATTTTTCCTTGCAGAACAGAAATAAGTTTTGCCTGGCCAGGCTCGCTCTGATAATGCATCCCGCGGATCACATCTTTTTTAGAATACGAAAGATTATCTTGAACGAACTCGCATTCGATGCCGTATTCGCTATATCTAGGCTTGCGGTAGCACTCTTTAAAAAAACCTCTTTCATCATCGAGGGCGCTGAGTCGAATTAATTTTAAGCCTGGTAAAGATAAGTCGATTATTTCCATAACTACCCATCTTAATTCAAGGTTGCTTTTTTTAGAATGCAGACTTTATAATTTACCCCGTTGTTTTCATTTTTTTATATTGGAGAGTTTCATATGCATATCGGACGGAATTTGGGACATGTTGTCGGAGGAACTTTGCTGATTGCTGCCACCACGATTGGGGTAGGGATGCTAGGCCTTCCGGTCGCAACGGGTCCTGGGGGATTTGTGCCAGCCACATTTGTCTATATCCTCACCTGGTTCTTTATGTTATGCACCGGCCTTCTACTCCTTGAAGTTTGCACTTGGATGCCGGCTGAAGCTAACCTGATCACGATGACCCATCGCTTACTCGGTCCTGTCGGTAAAGCCGTCTGCTGGGTTGTGTACTTATTTCTTTTCTTAACAGCGATGATTGCCCACGTCTCCGCAGGGGGAAGCACCTTGGTCGATATTCTCAATTTAAGTTTTGGCCTAGCAATGCCCCAGAGCATTGCAATGGTTGTTTATGTTCTTATTTTTTCTCCTATTGTCTACTTGGGAACCCGCTCGGTCGACCGTTTCAACCTACTTATGATGACAGGTGTTTTGATCACCTACGTGCTGTTTATTGTTCTTTCTGCTGGTAAAGTCGATGTTAATTTATTGAAATTTGCCGATTGGAGCAAAGCTTGGCCGGCGCTCCCGGTCTTGTTTACAGCTTTTACTTATCAGCTGATCATTCCTACCCTCATGACTTACATGAACCGTGATGTCAAAAAAGTTAGACTATCGATCATCTTGGGAAGCTCTATTCCCTTGGTTGTCTATCTGATTTGGGAGCTGCTCATTTTAGGAATCATCCCAGTTGATACCTTGATCCAGGCTAAAGCTAGAGGCGAAACTGCCGTCATGCCGCTCAAGGAATTACTTCAAAATCCTTGGGTCTTCAAGATCGGAAGCTGGTTTGCTTTCCTAGTTCTGACCACTTCTTATATCGCTTTATCACTGGCTTTCTTAGATTTTGTTGCCGACGGGCTCAAAATAAAAAAAGAAGGGATCAAAAAAGTGGCCCTCTGCATGGGTATTTTTATCCCTCCGATGGTCGTTGCGATGCTCTATCCAGATATTTTTATTATCGCGCTAGAGTATGCCGGCGGCATCAGCTGCGCTCTGCTTTTTGGACTCCTACCTCCTGTTATGGTCTGGGTCGGCAGATATCTCAAAAAATATGAGCATAAAAACATCCAGCTGCCTGGCGGGAAGCTCGTCCTCAGCGTGCTCATGTTATTTACATTTGTCGAATTGATTCTTCAAGTGATGAATCAAATCCACTGATACGAGTATAGTGGGAAACATGTCTAAAAAAAGAATTTTAGTCACTGGGGGAGCCGGATTTCTCGGCTCCCATCTATGCGAAAGGTTCCTCGCCCAAGGCTGCGATGTCCTTTGTCTAGATAACTTTTTCACAGGCTCTAAAGAAAATATTGTTCCTTTTCTCGATCATCCTTTTTTTGAACTGATCCGTCACGATGTCTGCGTCCCTCTTAAAGTTGAAGTCGATGAGATCTACAATTTAGCTTGCCCAGCATCGCCGATCCACTATCAGTTTGATCCTGTCCAAACGACCAAGACGAGCATTCACGGTGCGATCAACATGCTCAGCCTTGCACAAACCCTCAATGCAAAAATCCTCCAAGCCTCGACCAGTGAAGTCTATGGAGACCCTGAGGTCCATCCTCAACATGAAGGCTACTGGGGCAATGTCAACCCGATTGGTCCGCGCTCTTGCTATGATGAAAGCAAGCGTTGTGCAGAAACCCTTTTCTTTGATTACCGCAGGCAATTTGGCCTTCCGATCAAAGTCGCTCGGATTTTCAATACTTACGGCCCTCGCATGCATCCGCAAGATGGACGCGTCGTTTCTAATTTCATTGTGCAAGCGCTCCGCGGCGAGCCGATCACCATCTACGGCGACGGCAGTCAGACCCGTTCTTTTTGTTATGTTGATGATCTCATTGATGGTTTGATTCGTCTCATGAACTCCGGACCTCAGTTCACAGGCCCTGTCAACCTTGGTAATCCTGTCGAGTTCCGCATCGTTGAACTCGCTGAACTCGTTCTCAAAATGACAGGTTCTTCTTCCCAGCTTGTTTTCAAACCTCTTCCTCAAGATGATCCCAAACAACGCAAGCCCAACATCCTTCTTGCCCAGCAAGAACTTGATTGGACTCCCAAGACTAACTTAGAAGAAGGTCTTGATCGGACAATCCATTATTTCAAAAAGCTTTTCTCTCAAATCCCTGAACAAGTAAACTCGTTGTAAACTTTTTTACAAAGAGATCAAAAATGGCTACAGTAACAGAGATGTTCAAAGGAGCTGTAGATGCAGCCTTCAGAAAAGGACTCGAGGACAATAAAGAATACAAAGCGATGAAACGGAAGCTAGAAGCAGATGCCGAATATGTCGGTACTGTGGGGAAAGTCGCAGCGGTATTAGGTTATGCCAGCACTACTTTAGCTACCTTAGGGCTTGGCTGCTGTGCAACAGGTCATGAGAAAGTTGGAATAGCGTTAATTTGTTTCAATGTGCCGCTGTCGATTCTTGCTCTCAATGCCTCCAAGGCGTCTGAGAATTTTAGAACTCAGGTATTTGAAGCCCCTATGAAATTAATGGTTCTGATTACAGTGGATCAGAAGATTATCGTGAATCCTGTCGAGCTCAGAAAGTGCCTGCTGAATGGAACCGTATTTTTTGAGCCCTTAGTAGGGGTTTATGGAAGAAAATGCTTGAGCAACAGCCTAGGGCATGATTAAACTGGCGGTCCTCTTAAATACCAGTAGCTCTCTCCATAATCGTAACTCAGCTCCTTGCCCTTCTCAATGGGACCCAGCGCTAGAAAAATCAAATGGTAATACCCTTCGTAGAACACATGAATCGGTCGCAGATTTGGTTTTGAGCTGTGATTGATAAAACGAGTTAGATTGCCCTTTGTTGCATCGATGACAAAACTTCTCCCGATTTCATCATCAACAGGATATTCGTAGCAGTAGTTATTGAGAGGCTCAAAATATCTCCGGTCGTTTTTCCGGACAACCCCGGTATACTCTCCGACATAACTTCCCTCAGGGATCTCTTCTTCAGCAAAGAGACCATAGCCGACTTTATCGCTAATCCACCTCACAGAAACCTGCGGAATATAGGCAGCTTCGATCTTATCGATGAATTTTTTGCCCAGTTCCAGCGCCAGATCAGTCACAAGGTTGTTTTGGTGTTTGGCTTGTCCTCTAGCCAAGACATCAGCATGATCTTCAAATACCAGCGCAGGCAGGTATTTGAATGGAATGCGTTCTTCCAGTTCATCTAAGGATAAAAGCTCGTCAGGATGCAGTAGAACAGTCTTCATTTCTGGCGATCCATGATTTCTTTGATAAGGGTTTGGGTGACCTTGATGCGCCATCCTTTTTTATCCAGCTCTGCTTCTTTGGTTTCAATTTCTTTTTGAGTCCTCTCCAAGATCTTGCACACCAGGATAAAAGTTTTCATCTCTAAATCGGTTTTGTCCGGTTGAGCCTTAATCCGATGAGCTAATCGAGTGAGTTGCTCTTGAGCTCTGACCTTGTTGTTTTTTAAATCCGTGACAATTTGGAGCTCTCGTCTTTTTTCTTGATGAGCCTTATCTTTTTTCTCGTATTCAGCAGCCAGATTTGCAACTTCTTCAGCTTTTGTTCTATCAGTCGGATTTCGTTTCAGTGCGCGGCGCTGTTTTGTCAATTCTGCGGAATCTTTAACAAGCTGTTTTTCTTCTTCTCCATAATTTCCGAGCACAGTGCGCGCGGCTTCTGTAAGAACCGTTTTTGCTTTCGCAGGCTGAGCAATATCTAGAGAAACTTTGTCAGTTTCTGTCACAGCATACGTTATCGCATCTTTTTCGACGGTCACTGTAGGATATTGATCTGCAAGGGAAGACTCGAGAATTTCTTCGCAAGTGAGTGATTGCTCGAGGAAAATCGGGACGAATCTTCTCTTGAGAGCAACATCCCACTCAATGTGATCTTCATATTCCTTCTGAGTTGTCGCTCCAATGACATGCAGTCTCCCTGTCTCAATAAAAGTCTTGATTTGCTGACCCAGTTCAGATGGATTTGCATTAGCCTGATCTTTCTTAGGATTGAGAGTATGAATTTCATTCATGAATACAATATTGTTGTGCTCTTTCCCTCTCAAATCCCGCATTAGAATTTGGATGCGGCTGAAATAGAGGTGTCCGGTTCCTCCTCCAAACTCTTTGAGCTCTGAAGTATTGGCGGTATGGACATCGATATTACCTTGAAACTTTAACAGTTCGTGGACAAAAGCATGCACAGTGGCGTCTTTGCCTACGCCAGAGGGTCCGATCAAAAGGATCGACAAGCTATTGCGATCTAATGGATAGAAACAGTTGATCATTTTAGAGACGGCATCGGCACGGTCTGAGGGAATGGGCAGTTTGCCTTGCCTTGCTTCTTCCGAGAGATTGCGGAAGTCGTGGCTTAAAACGGACTTTTTCTTTTTTTCTAAATAGACTTGAAAAAACTTGATCAGCGAGACAGTCGTTAAAATTGCACAGAACGTTCCAACATAAGGCACCCAACTGTATTTTGTCTTTGGCTGTAAAAACGTATAGACGGTCATGATCAGCATGGCGGGTTTTTCAATGATCTCGTAAAAGTTATTGAGATGCCATCTCGCTTCAGTTCGCTGAACAAGCGATTGGTTATCATCGGAAGAAAAATCATGAGCGCGCATAAATGTCGCCGAAAAACTATGCAGAGCCTGTCCAACATACGCCGCAGCTTCCTTGCCATAGCCGAACAAAGTATTGTTGACGGTCTCTAACTGTTCCGGAGGATATTCTAAAGCCTTTGCTAAATCGGCTGCGTGCTTTTTTAAAGCTTCGGAGTTAATTTTGTGGATTTCACCGAGCTTCTCAAATGAGATCAGCTCTGAGGCCGGAGAGAGCCAGTCGGTTATGGGGTCGGTGATCTGATGTTCTAAAACGGCTTCATAGAACGGTCCCATGATAGTCGGATGAGATTCTAAATGAGCTTTGAAGTCTGCCCACCTTTTTGCATAAAACCAATGGCCTCTTAAAGGAGAGATCTCTTTGAAGACATCCATGAGTTCAGCAGTGTTTTCACCAGCTTTAGAGAGCTTATCGTCTATCTTGACGAGAGGTGCTCTCACGCGAGAGATCGCATAGGCAATTAAACAGGTTGCTCCAGCAGCGACCGTCCACTTGGTCCAAGAGGAATAGAGAATTTTACTCAAAGTAGTGGGGGCTTGTTCAAAAATCTTGGGTCGATCAATCGTGAAATACGAATAAAAAGTGGCGCCGATATTTATCATGGCCGAAATTCTGCCATGAAAAAGAATAAAAAGGAGCAAATTATTGTTTATCTAAGATTTCGCGCCACTTTTTCACCATTTGCGCGGCAATTGTTCCACCTTCACGACCTGATTGACGGAACCTAAGAAAGACCACAACAACTAGCTCGGGATCTTCAATGGTCTCTTTAGAAAAGTTCTCTTTATACGAGATCGTTGCAAACCAGACATTATTTTTCATGACAGCAGGAGCGGCTTTTGACACCGTCTGTTTATAACGGATCTGTGCAGTTCCCGTTTTTGCGATCAGATTTTGATGGATATTGTAATAATCTCTCACTGCAGAAGCATTGTCGGAAAAATTTCGCATGATAGAAGGCCTTGCAGATCCTCTGGGACCCGCAACGACTTTGCGCATCCCTTCCGTGATCATATAATAAACATCATTAGGAAATGGAATTGTCCGCTTAAACTCTATCGGTGGAGAGTAGACAATGTTTTCTGCCCGGTCTGTTGTCTTGATTGAAAAAAGTTTTTCAGAAAGCGGGAGAGCCTCTTCGGAAAGATTTTCATGTTGGAGAATTCTTTCAGGGCCCTCCATCTGCTTTAAGATATGCGGTTTGACAACTTTTCCTTGGTTAGCAAACCCTGATAACATCACCGCTGATTGCAAAGTTGAGACTTCCAACGTATGCTGTCCGATCGAAAACGAATAAAGCCCCGTCCGGTTTTGATCGAGGTCATTGGGAAGATTTCCAGGCGCTTCGTTAGGAAGATCAATCCCGGTTTTTTCTCCGAGGGCAAAAAGTTGCGCAGCTTTGACCAAGCTCATCGGATCTTGAATATGCTCTCCAGCAGATAAAGCAAAAAAGAGGTTGCTCGACTGCTCTAACGCCCCAACGATATCAATTTTACCCATTCCACTATGAGAGCTGCGAGGCAGGCGTCCTCCTTTATAATTCCGATAGTAAGGCGTCCCATCAAGTGTAGAACCGAGGATCTGTTTAGGTGAATTTGATAGATGAGTCCCTTGTAAATCATCGATGATGACCATAGGATTTAATTCTTTGTGCTTCTCTCTTCTTTCCATCATTGTTTGATAGGCTGTCACCAGTTTAAAAACTGACCCTTGAGCGCTGGTCTGTCTAAAGGCCTGCGATCTTGAAAATCCATATCCATAAAGAGGATAAAAAGCAGCTGCGAGATCTTTTTCCAAATGCTCGCCTTCATGTGTCCGCAAGTTCGTGTAGTGTCCTTGCAGCGGTGCTGTTAGGTCTTCAAACGATCTCAGTGTTTTTAGATAGGCGACCCCCAGATGTACCGGTAGTCCATCGAGTTTTTGCTGCAGTACTGTAAACTGTGTTCCCAGGGTAATCTTGGCTTTATGAAAATCTTTTAAATACGCAAAGTACGGCTGCAGCTGGGGATGATCCGCTGATATAATGGGAACTTGTCCTGTCAGTGCTGTGTAAAGAAAAACCGACTTATAGGCATCCCAGAAAGCTCTGAACATTTTTTGTTCAATTCGATCAAGGTAATCGGTGTAGGGCCTTGCGTATTTTTTTTGTTCTTTTTCTTCTTGCCGTTTGGTTTTTAAATACTCTTTAAAATGGTCTCTTCTCCAATCGGTAAAATCAAAATCTGAGAAAAGTTCTTGGACTTCTTCTCTAACTTGCATCAGCAGCTGGACTGCCAGCTGCTCATCTAAGCGGTGATCAGCAAGTGGCAGATGGCCCACAAGCGGAATAACTTCTAACTCAAAGAACTCTTGAGGAGCAATCAAATGGCAGAGATCCAGGACTAATAACCTGTCGTCTTCGACAAGTTCTCTCAGGTGAGGATGGTAAATTCCGTGCTCTTGGATTTGAAGAGCCGTTTTGAGATCTCCGATCCTGCTCATAATAGTGAGAAGCGGACCTTTTTTAGGCAAGATCGCTTGTAAATATCTTTCCCAAGTCAAAGGCATTTTCTCATCGAGATATTTTTCTTGGACAAATGAATAATATTCCCGTTCAATTTGCCGTTTCCCATCCCAAATAGCGCTTAAGTAGCCTTCATTTTCCAGCCACTTTTTAACTGCCAATTCTTTGTCTTTTTTCACATCGAGATCTCTGACGGGAATAAAATCATTCGGATCAAAGCGGGGATAAGAGGCCATCGCAACAACCTCTCCTGTTTTTGGGATCATCGCGACCGCAGCTCCACCTCGCATCCATGTTTCATCTAGCTCGCCCCCTTGCCTCGATCCTTCAATTGAGCTCAGCAGCTTCTCAGCATAATCTTGCAGCTCAGCAGAAATAGTCAGGGTGATTTTTTTCCCTGGCAGCGAAGGACGCGAGCCCGGGAGCTCTTGTAAGCAGTTGCCCTTCGTGTCGATTTCATAAATATGTTTTCCATAATAACCTCTTAAAGCCTCTTCATATTGGGCTTCGACACCGGATTTCCCGATGAGATCGTTCATGGTATAGGCTTTTTCTTGGAGTTCAACAAACCGGTGATAGACTTCCTCAGGGGATTTAAATCCCTCCGGCAAAAATGGATTTTCATTCCGTTCCCTGGAAGTTAAATATTCTTCCAAAGTATTGAGCTCATGAGCAATTTGAAGATATTTGGTCTGATCCATCGTCCCAAGATACCCAATCACATCGCAGCCGACTTTTCCGAAAGGGTAATGACGCTTGCTAACTCGTTCGGCTTGCAATCCCACCCAGTCTTTTTCCAAAATTCTCAGCCGGTGGTACTGTTCTTCAGAAATATCTTCTTTCACCACAAACGGCGTATGCGGCAGCATCGCGGCTTTGCCGTGGATGATGTCTTCGATCTTGGTGACATCGAGTCCAAGCTCGAGGCTGAGCATCTGAGCGAGCTCTGCAATATACTCGATTCTTGCTGCGACCCTGACCCTCTTGCCTTCTTCATTTTTCTTCCAAACATTGCTAGGGATCTGCCGGATGTTGGCGTAGCAGATAGAGGCATTATACTGAATTTTATTAACCGCCATGGGGATCCCGAACCTATCGTGGATCGTCGCCCGTTCAGCTTTTTCAATGATGACCCGTCTTTGGGGTTTTTTCGATTGCATCACGTGATAGTCGTGCTGGACAACGCCCAAATACCAAGTCCTGATCAAGATCAGGATCAGGCAAAGCGAAATGAGGTGAAGGACCCGGTTGGTTTTTTTGGAAATGTCCATTTACGGAAATATAAAGCTTACAACCGATAAAGTCTATGGCCGGCAAAATGATGTTCAGCGCATAAAACCAATAGTTTTATAAAACTAAAATCTTAAGCCTGCTGAGAGGCTGATCATGTCGCGACTGTTAATCCGTTTATTGATAGGAGCATCATCTTGGCCGAAGACATGTTGATAATCCATTTCGATCACGATCGCATACTTTCTCATGTGTCTTCTTGCGCAGCGGCCCAGCTCAATGTTCCAACCGCCGCCTATAATGATCTCTGGAAGGAGTTTAGTATTACGATACTTGCCTCCAGTGGGAAAAGTTAAATCAGGTACCCCCAATGCGCCAAGGGCGAAATCAATATTGCTGTTTATGATATTTTTTTGACGCGCAAATTGAAACCCCGGTTTGATCGTAAAGAAACATTCAGGGATGCAATAAATCGTCATGTTTAACAGAATGTCTGCACCATAACCTCGGCTTACCACCGAATTTATTATGGTCAGACTAGTATCTAGTCCAAGGGCGGCCAATGAAAATGTGAAGGTTTGAGAGAATTTAGAAGTAGGATACCAGGAAAATCCCGCTTCTACTCCGATAGCAAAATGTTTTGAGATATCTGCAAGGGCATTTACATAAGCCCTCGTACTAAGTCCACCCGATCTTTTATGGGTGTTGAATATATTCGGCAGGAGGGGTTGTAGAAAAGAAGAGCTAAGAATGTCATCGTCACTGACCTCCATTCTTCCATAACCTACTGCATAACCAAATGAAAAAGAACCCCAAGATTTAGGTTCACAACAGACGACTTCAACGGGTTCGCAGCATTTCGGAGGTTCTGGTGCTTTTTTGGGCTCACATCTGTTGAAAAGGCTGCTGACATTCAGCATCGTAGCCACAGGGGGCTCAGATTCTTTTGCCTCTAAATTTATACTGAGGGCTCCGGCTAGTAACGCCGTCCATGTGATTTGCTCAGATATACGCATTGCCTACTTCCTTTATAAACTTTCTTATTACCTTACAAACCCTTCGCTGTCAAAATATTTTTTTAATTTATTAAATAAACAAGATTTACATTTGAAACGAGCAGTAAAAGCCTCCCACAGTAAAATCTAACTTGGAGAAAAGGGTGTAAATAGAGTAAATTGTTAAGCTGTGCGCCTGTAGTTCAATGGTAGAACCGTAGCCT
>CAZBCR010000024.1:0-15124 GCA_964490565.1 uncultured bacterium | reverse complement strand
AAAAAGACCGCGTTGACGATGCTGTTCATGCAACAAAAGCTGCTGTGGAAGAAGGAATTCTCCCAGGCGGCGGTGTTGCATTTATCCGCTGCCTCCCTGCTCTTGAAAAACTCTCTTCAACAGTCTCTGGAGACATCAAGATCGGCGTGGAGATCATCATCCGCTCTATCGTATGGCCTCTTCGTCAATTGGCTGAAAACGCCGGTAAAGAAGGCTCCCTCATCGTTCAAAAAGTCGCCTCTATGGAGACTTATGAAGGTTGGGATGCTCAAAATGACGAGTTCGGCAATATGGTTAAGAAAGGAATCGTTGACCCGACGAAAGTCGTTCGTTTAACGATCGAGCTTTCTGCTTCGATTGCTTCACTCCTCCTCACAACTGAGGCTTTGATCTCAGAAGAGGAAGAAGAAAAGCCAGCAGGAAATCCGATGGCCGGCGCTGAGTATTAATCAGCCCGCTTCTCATAAAGGCGCTTCCCAAAAGGAAGCGCCTTTTTTTTGTGCCTTGAGGAAATATTTTCAACCTATTAGACTTTCCTTATATGGAGCTTGTTTACAAAGAAAAAGAGCAGAAAATAAGAAAGCAATGGTTGATTTCATGGTATTCCAAATTTCTATATGAATTAATTGTTGGCGCATGCGCAGCTGCTTCTAGTAAGGATGCCTTTCTGGGAATGTTACTTTCTGCGCTTTTTTGTTCTGGCATTTATGGAGTAATCTACTATTTTTCTTTGGAAAAGAACGGGTTTAGGTTGTTGTACCTTGTAGTGTTCTTCACCATGGTGGAAATTTTTAGAAATCTTGCTCAATCAGATTCGCTGCTTCGTTTGGACACCAAGATGGAGGGCCTTTTAGTGGTTACATACATAGCAATCCATTTGTGGTGGTGTTTTACCAGTGTTAGACTAAGCAATCTTAATAGAAAGCTCAGCCTCTCTCAAAACCGCTAAAAAAACCACTGCTCTCCAGACCACCTTCCCCTTAGCGGGAGTATTATCTTGAAAGAAGAAAAGCCAGCAGAAAATCCGATGGCCGGCGCTGAGTATTAATCAGCCCGCTTTATGAAAGGCGCTTCCCCAGATTCTTTTGGGGAAGCGCCTTTTTTTTGTGCCTTGAGGTAATTTATCCAACTTATTAAACTTTCTTTGTATGCCTTACATTTTCACAAAAGAAGACCAAAAGATACGAAAACGGTGGTTCATCACCTTAATTTGCTACGCACTCTTTCAATTATGCATTACGGTATTATCATCTTTAGATGAACCAGATGCATACGAATTGTCGTCTATGATTGCTCTAGAAATCGTTGAGTTTATGGTGATCTATATATTTACCTATAGAAATAACGGCTATAAATTGTTGCAACTTACTTTGTATGGGTTGTTTTTATCGTTTACACGATCGATCTCTAGCCTTCAATCACCAGCCGAACCTAGAACCTCTGCCGAAATAGCTACAATGACGATCGCTTTTATCTTAAATCTAGCAATCACCATCTGGTGGGTTTACAACAGCTATAAAATCATCAATCTGCATCGGTCGCTTTCACCTTCCAGCAAATGCCTGAAGGAGATGGATAAGCTACAAACTGCTCAAAATCTTGAAGATTTAGATCAACAGCTCCAAACGCTTAAAGAACGGTTTCCCAACTACGACCGCTCTATTGAAACAGCTTATCAAAAAAAGAGGACCTCTCTCATCCCCGTCTCTTAGAGACCAATTGGAGGGACAGTCTCAACGTTCCACTTATACTGATCATCACCCGCAGTATCAACCTGTGTAATTTTCAGATACGACCCCTCCGCAATCAGCGGTTTAGGAAAGGTTTTTTTAGCTGCTTCTGCAAAATCGGCTCCTGAAAATTCCTGTTTTTTACCATCAAAACCTGTAAAAGTCAGAACTGCGAATCTCTTAGGATTGAGTTCAACCTGCCGGGTTTCTTGCCATACCATTTTATGCTGCTCGGAAACCAATTGATCATTGACCCTTCTAGATGTGATTTCAATAGTCCCCGCACAAGTTGGAAGAGCCCTGACAGGAAGATCAAATTCGAAATTGCTGCCAGTCACATATCCCGATTTGTAAGGGACAACAAGTTTACCATAAAATAGAGTGCATGAGTTTTCCTGAAAGGGATTAGCACCCGCACCAAAGGAAGGCTTGAATGTGAGACAGTCAGATCTAGCTTTAATCGGTTCAAAGGTTCGGTCACCTAGCTTCAATGTCGGCGTATATTTATTCCCAAAATCAGCCGTATCTGCGTATTTAAATTTCCCGTAAACTTTAAGAGTAAAGACTTCCATTGGAACGACGTGTTGAGGGTTGACACTGTAGACCTTAGGAAACCAACCATGTTTGGTCCCAGAATCGATTGATTTGCGGATTTTTGTTGATAAATTGAGCCTGCAATAATCTGTTTTTTGCAGACATGCAATCATGCGATTAAATTGCTCGATCTTCTTGGCTTTCCATTGAACCTGCTGATCTTCCGGCACACAATCTCTGTAGATGTTTTCAGCATTTGTCATTGCGACGAGCAAGAAAACGGCAGCCTCGATAGAGGCGCTTGGGGCATTACCTGCTACTGCTTCCTTATCAGCGATATATCTCTTCACCAACTCATATTGCTCATGAAAAACTGTCGATTGAACGGTCGTTGTTGCCATACAGAACTCCTTTTAATGGCGAGGATCTTAAGTCGAACAATTTTTGATATCAATCTTTTTTAGGATGCTACCTCTTGCATGTTAAATAAAGATTTGATAGATCGAAGAAAAGAGGGATCTATGAGAGCATTTTTCAAAACTATAGTCGGCCTGATCGTGATTTGCATTTTAGCAGGAGGAGTCGTATTCTTTTTAGCCAAGTCCCGCCTTCCTGACATGATTGCCAATAAACTCTCTAAAACTCTCCAAGTCTCAGTTGCAATCGGCGATATGAACTTCTCTTTTGATTCGATCAAGATAGATAATCTCGAGATCAGCAATCCCACCGGCTTTAAATTAGAGCACGCCTTCACCGTCCAAGAAATCCAAATCCATGCCCCTTTAATGGGCTATCTGCACAACGATATCGTCATCGATGAAATCGATCTGAATAATGTCTACATCGGGCTTGAATTTGAGTCTCCTCAAGGGACAACGGGCAATTGGACAACGATCATGAATAATGCCCAAAATGCTCAAACCAAAAGCAGCCAATCATCTTCTGAAAAGACAGTCCTGATCAAGCGCTTGGTTTTAAACAATATCAATGCTGATCTGCTCTATCAAAGCGATGGCAAAGTCCGTCACCTGCCAACTATTCCTCAAATCGTCCTCGTCAACATCAGCAGCAAAGGCGGAGACCTGACAGACCAGCTCATGAACAGCGCTCTGGGTCAGATGCTCAAAGAAATCTTCATTCGAGAAAATCTCAAAGAGGTTCTCGATAAAATCTTCCAGCAAATCCCTGGCGGTAATCCCGTCCAAGATGCTCTAAAGCCTCTAAAAGGGCTCTTTAACTCTGTCGACAAAAAAGAAGAGAGCAGAGTCGCTTAAGACTCAAAAAAGTACTGCACAATAATCTCGAAAGAACATACAATTTATCACTGTTTAGTAAACCAAACTTACAGTGAGAGATATACTTGGCAGCTTCAGTTGGTTTCTTCAATCCTAATATCAGCAATACAGCAAACATCTTCGTCGTGGGATCTATTCTCACAGGTGCCTGCATCCTTCAGAAGGTTGCACAAAAAACTTTCTTAGAAAAAGCACATAAAGAGAATGAAATCTCTTCCAAGCACTACTCGATGATCGCCCTTGCCGGCTCTTCTGGTCTCTCAGGCCTTTTAGCTGGAGCAGATATTAGAAAAAGCGCCACTTTGGCTGTCGCTTCGTTAGTTTTACTTGCCGTTGTTGATTATGTCTCCTTGCACTTCAACACAGAAAACAAAACACCCGGCAGTCCTGAAGGGAAAAGACCTGCCTCTCCGACCATATCAGCTAAACCTCCTGAAGAAGGGACTCCTGTAAAGGGAAAGAGTCCAAAGAAAGTGGGCGCAAAAAAGCCTCCAGAGAAAACCTCATCTATTCCAACGGGTGGGACTCCTCTGAAAATGACTAGACCTATGCCTCCTTCTCCTTCCAAAACACCTGGGACATCTGGCAGCCCAGTGAAAACCGTTCAGGAAGGAAACGGCCATGGATCTCCTCCTCCTGTACAAACTGTGGAAAAAGCTGCACCTGTCATCTTATCATCTCCCCCCAGAAAAACATGGCCCGATCCGTTGGTAAAAACTACCCCACCTAAAGTTTCACCTTCTCAGACACCTCCAAAACCTGTTGTAAAATCCCCTGAGTTTGCTCAAAAAGAAAGCAGTCAAGAATCTCCCCCTCCTCCAACTGTAGAAAAAGCTGCTCCCAGAAAAAAATGGCCTGACCCGTTGGTAACAACTGCTCCACCCAGAGTTGCACCTTCTCAGTCATCTCCACCACCCGTCGTCCAAAGCCCTCCTGCTCTGAGGAAAGAAGAAAAATCCCCTGAACTTGCCCCAAAAGGAAGCGACCAAGAATCTCCTAAATCTCCACCTTTAACACAGATTGCTACAAGTCTTACCATTCCAAAACAAGACTCCCCTCAAATTGCCGAGCCAGGAAGCGGTCAAGATACTTCTGAAAAAGAAGTTGGCCCACCACCACCGCCCCCTTTTGATGATAGCTTAGTTGACCAGGATTTAGTTAGACGGGCCCAGCAGAGCGCACAGTTATCAGCCGCTAACACAACTATGACTGGGAACATCCCAAGTCCTGAAGATGAAAATACCCTTATGGTGTCAAGACTGGCAGGATTTTTATCTTCAGATCTTGATGGCTACGGCGAAGGCTCCATTGAAGGAGCTGAAGAGAAATCCTGGAACGAAGAAGAAAGCTTCGCACATTCCTATGTCAGCGATGTTGAGCCTCAAGCTAACTCAACACCAAACCTAGATCACGTTTCTACAGCGCAATTAGCTGCGAGTTTGTCTAATCTTAGCACTCTTATGAGTGAAGATGGGATTACTATTGAAGATGCTCAGGAAGAAGAAAGCTTAACAGTTGCTGTCAATGAAGAGTCAGACGTCGGAGATGCTGCAGTTGTTGTGAATTCTTCGCCTCCAAAGCAATCCACTCTGGAGCAAATTACAGATCACGTTGTTGAACAAGGTACTCCGGAAGAAGAACAGTGGAATGAAGGAAAAAGCTTAGCTGTTGCTGGCCATGAAGAATCGCATGTCGGTGATACTGTGGTTGCTGTTGTGAATTCTTCGCCTCCAAAAAAATCCCCGCTGGAACACATTACAGCTGAAATTGCATCGACAGAACAGACTTTCCTTATTAACATGACTTCTTATCTTGGCGAGCTCACTCTTTTGAGGGACAGAGAGTTTATCTCTGGCGAAAACTATGCCTTCATTATCGAAGGTCTTGCAGAGATACAAGAGACTTCGGACTTATTTATCGAACAGGTTAAAAAAATGGGTGCATTAGCCGCCTATAGTAACACTGACATCATGGATAGATATTTTAGTGCTCTAAGCATCATGACTCAACATGCCAATGATGCGAGCAAAATGCTCGAACAAGCCGTTGAGAAAATGGAGAAAAAAGAAGATCGAGATAAATTTAAGACGCTTTGGGAAAAACCCTTTCTTCCTTTTCAAAGAGCCCCAAGACATCCTCTACTTCTAAAGGAACTGGTTCAAACGGAACTGGCCAAAAAAGTAGACCCCTCCTCCTTTGAACCTTTAAGACAGAAATTTGCAGGTTTGGTAGACAAATCCAATAATTGCCTGCAGCTGCAAGCATTCAATTCTCTTGTCACAGCGATTAGAGCAATCTCTCAATCAGAAGAAACCAAATTTGAAATCAAGGATACTTTGGGAGTAGTCATCTATAGAGTCACCGAGCGAGAGAAGAAAGTATTCTCAAAGAGCTCGGAAAAATCAGACTCTGGTACAGTTAAAGACTCTAATAAACCAACTGGTCTAAAATCGTTCTTTAAACGAAAATCGAGCAAGTCAGGCTCTGATGCGACAAAAGACTCTGCTGAGCAAGAACCAAAAGTATCAGTCTTTCAAAAGACAACAACTCCGCCTAAGCCAGGTGAAATTATAGACTCTGTCCTCGTCTTGGAGCGCACTCTCGACTTTCTTATTCGTATGGCCCAGTTTACAATGGATGGAAAACCTCACCCAGGCCTGGAGACACTCACGACCAAAGATATTACCGATTGCTTTACTACGCTCGTGAAACACGAATGGTATAAAAAAAATGAAGCTGGGAAGAAAAAGACACAGCGGAAACCTGTTCCCAATGAGATCGCAGCAAAAGCTAAAATCCTTAAGGCAGTCCTTGGGATTGTAGAGAAAGCGAATTAGATCCTTGATTTTTCCTCTTTCTCTTTGTAATGTGATGTGATGATCCACGCCTATGCTGCTAAAGCAGCTGCAAAGCCTCTAGAGCCTTTTGAATACTCACCGTCTGCGCTCAAAGACGATGAGGTTGAAATCGCCATTGACTGCTGCGGCCTATGCCATAGTGATCTCCATGTGATAGATGACGATTGGAAGATCTCCAAATATCCCCTAGTTCCAGGCCATGAAATCATTGGAAAAATCACGAAGAAAGGGAAAAACGTTCAAGGATTAGAGCTAGGTCAGCGCGTGGGTGTGGGCTGGCAATGCGGTGCCTGTCTCTCCTGCGAGTTTTGTGTTAAAGGCGATGAAACCGTCTGCAACTCTAAAGTCCGGACCTGCGTCGACAGGTACGGAGGATTTGCCGACCAGATCTGTGTCGATTCCCGTTTTGTCTATCCCATCCCTGAAAGCCTCTCTTCTGAAGCTGCGGCTCCGTTACTTTGTGCAGGCATCACCGTCTACTCCCCTTTTAAACTCTACGATGTCCAAGCTCCTCAATCGGTTGCCATCATCGGCATTGGAGGCCTCGGTCATTTAGCTCTGCAGTTTGCAAAAGCCTTTGGCTGCGATGTGACAGCGATCTCCAGCTCTCCTGATAAAGAACAAGAGGCTAAAAAGTTTGGAGCTGACCACTTCATCTCTTTAAACGATCCTGCCCAGATGAAAAAAGCATTCAATTCGTTTGATTTCATTCTCTCAACCGTCAGTGCTGATATCGACTGGACGATGATTGGGATGCTGATGCGGCCTAAAGCCAAGCTCTGCTTTGTCGGTCTGCCTCCCAGCGATATGAAATTCCCTGTCCGGCTCCTGGTTTCAGGAAACCGCTCGATCTGCGGCAGCGGAACCGGCAGCCGGACCAATATGGCTGAAATGCTCCAGTTCTGCGCTCGCCACCATATCCAGGCCCAAGTTGAGGTCCTTCCTATGAATAAGCTCAATGAAGCCATTGTTCGTCTTAAAGCCAATAAGCCCCGCTATAGAATCGTTCTAAAGAATTCTCCTTGACCTTTTTAAGAATATCCAGCAATTGGAGGATAGGGACCGTGTGAGAATCCTCTTCGTGCCCTTTGGGGAGATTTTAGGTGAGCAAAAAAGAACTATCCGACAATGAATGGAAGAAGAAGCTCTCGAAAGAAGAGTACCATCTTCTCCGGGAGAAAGGGACTGAAAAGGCCTTTTCTGGAGAGTATTGGGACTCCACTGATGAGGGCACTTATGTCTGCGCAGGATGCGGAGAGCCTCTTTTCAGCTCAGAGACCAAGTTTAAATCAGGCACCGGCTGGCCGAGCTTCACAGATCCTGTCAACGTCAGCAACATTGTCTTGAAAGAAGATGTCGGCTTTTTCACAAAAAGAACTGAAGTGACCTGCAGCCATTGCGGAGGACATCTCGGACACCTGTTTAATGATGGCCCTAAACCTGCTAAAACCCGCTATTGCATTAATTCTGGAGCTCTTAAGCTCAAGAAGAAGAAAAAATCCTAGCATAATACTTCAAGATTTCACCCCCGCCTACTATTAAGGGGAGCTTTAAGGCTTCCTCGATCGTCAGCCACTTTGCCTCTGTGTGGGCATCTTGCTCTAAAGTGATCTGAGGAGCTTTTTCAAGCCCGATCCTAAACGCATGAAAAACATACCGGACCTGATCGACTTCCAGATAGGCCTTCACGACCTCTTGGAGCTTCTCAGGATCTAGTCTTATTCCGACTTCTTCATAGACTTCCCTGACTGCAGCTTGAGCTGGATCTTCCCCCTTCTCGATTTTACCGGCAGGCAATCCCCAGGTGCTTCCATACGGCTTGTCAGCATGTCTTTTTAAATAGAGGAGCTTGCCGTCCCACTCGCAGAAACAGCCGGCCACTTCGACATGAAGTTTAAAGTCTTTTGGGGGTTCAAAAGTGATTTGATACATAAATAATTTTAACTATTGAAAATTCAAATCATCATGGTATCCTTATTCGCATTATGAAAACAATACTTGTATCTGTATTACTATTAGGTTCTCTTGTTGCTGAAGAAGCGCCTGCCCCGGAAGTGAAGATCGACCCTTTGCTTTCTGTGAAGGAGCAATTCTCAAAAGCCCGTAAAAAAGGCTGGGATTTTTCAGAGGAGAAGAAAAAGACCGAGTTTGAAAACAAGAATGAAAGTTTATTTGACCTTAAACCCGTAGAACTGACTTACGATCCTGATCAAAGGTCTAAGTCTTTCCGGAACGACATTTCTGAAGTTGAAAGAATGAAGGCCATAGACCGCCATAACGAGATGGAACGGAATTTCAAGCCTCCAGGAAGAAACAAGTCCCGTTAAGCACGGGACTTGTTTTTCAAAACTTAAACGTCGTACTTTTGAGCCAATTTTCCTAAAGCAAAAGCAGAAAGCATTAAGCCGATATCTCTTAAGGCGACATCAAAATAATTACCTGTCATTAATAAATTAATAACAATTAGTAAAAGCCAAAGTGAAACGACATACGCAAAGATCCTCGGTCTGAACAAAACTCCGAGTCCCGCAATAATCTCTACCACTCCAACGATGCTAAAAAACGCTCTGTCATGACCATCCAGCATGTTCAAAGCAAACGGTGAAAGATAATTCGACCAATTGGTCAGCACATAAAAGAATTTATCAAATCCTGCTAAAATCGGAGCGACAACAAATGCAACTTGCAAAATACGAAAGGCTTGCTGAGCTCGATCACTTGAAACTTTAAACATAGACCTCCTAAAGTCTTTTATTTTTCACTTATCACAATAAATTAATTTAGATCCATAACAAGATTCTCATTGAATTAGGTTTTATTAAAACAAACCCCAAAATTGAAAGATCTTTTCACAAGCAGATTTTTCCATTCTCAAGAAGTTTCCAATATTGATTTAATTTATTTATTAAAATTAAATTTACAAAATTAATTTCAAATTAAACCATAAAAATAAAATGCATAAATCGTTTTTTTTGAAAAATAAAAAAGAAGAGGTAAAAAAAATTTTTGCCAAAATTATCATCAAGCTGTATATCTGGAAAATTATACTTTGGAGAACCTATGAACATCAAATCATCGCTCTTTTCTCTAGCTTTTCTGACGCTAGGAATGAGCGCTGCTGAAGGGGCTTGCAATCCATTCTGGATTAACGGTAGTGGCGGGATCAGTTTTTGGGGTGTGACAGGAAACTGGTTTCCTGCGTGTATTCCTGGAGATGCACCTCATCCTGTTACGATAACTGATTCGGCTTATTTAACAGATCCTGTTGCTCACACAGACTACATTTATCAACTCCGACGTTCGGGAGGAACCTATCCAGGTAACTCGATTGACCCCTTCATACAAACACTGACATTTGATAATCGACCCAACGGAAGCAGGCTCTCAACATTTCCTAACACTGATGGCACTGATTTTGATGGTCATTTCCAATTTGCTAATTCAATGGACAATACGATCGAAGTTGTCGCAGGTTCAACAAATGTCTGTCGGATGACAGCCCCCTCTTTATTAGATGTCAGTGCCAATTTGCATGTGAACAATGAAGCTACTGTTGCACTTTTGGAATTTGCCGGCGGCGGCGAAGTTATTTCTACCATGTTGATGACACCAGGAACCTCAATAATTTTTCTCAATGATACTCCAGCATCACAAGCTGTGAATGCAGGAACCATACAGATTACTAGGGACGTTGGAGGCATATTTAGCGGATTTGGCCCCTATATACACATTGAGATCCAAAGCGGTCAGATAACAAACCAATGGAACTTTGGTTTTAGTTCTCCACACATTCATGTCACAAATGTGGGGGCAAATCCAACGCATATTATCAACGACAGCAACTTCGGAAGCTCTGCAACTCTGATCGAGATCGATGACGCTGCTGTGACATTTGATAACTTCGTCACAGGGGCAGATACCGGCCAGATCGGAGATTCAGGCGACACTGTCACCATCTCCGCAGGAACTATTAATAACTCAGGAAACATCGGCACTGATGGTCTAACGATTAATATCTCCGGAGGAACAGTCACCAACACTCCTATCATAGGGTCTGATCCAGCAGATATTGGGTCACAAGCAACGACGCCAAACGGTTCGGCGATCAATATCTCCGGCGGTACGATCATCAACAATAAATCATTTGGTCTGAGAGCCAACTTAATTAATGCCACGGCTGTTACAATGCCCATTGTCAATTCGACAACAGGAACATTTGGAACCAGTTCAGGGATGGCTGGAGCTCCGTCTAGCGGTATCCATTTCTCAGCTGCTGCATCTATCAATAACTCAGGTCAGTTCGGAATAAATGCGAGCTATATTACTTTTGACGATACATCACTGATATTAGTCAAAAATTCAGGCGCTAGTTTTGGCGGCAGTAATTCGATTGTTACTTTTAACGACACAACTAGCTTTTCTGCTGATCCAGGACTCTTTGTTAATAACGTGAATGCATCCACATTCACTGTAAATGATAGTGCAACGGTAGATTTGGATAACGCAACCGTCGTTAGTGCGGTAACTGTTAACAACACTGGAGCTACGGCAACATTGAGTACAGGGGGACATAATACAACCTCTCTCGTTAGCGCAGGATCTCTTGTCCAGAAAAATGGACTTATTCACACAGATAACACAACCAATGTGTCGGGTGGTTCATCTGTCGGCGCAAATTTCACGACATCCGGGACAGGAGCCATTAGTGGAGGCGCCTATAACATAACGAATTCTGGCAACGTTTCTCAAGGGAAAGGAAGTCAGTTAAGCATCGGCACTACATTGGCAATGAGTGGCGGTAGTATTGCTGTTACTAACACAAGCAGCTCCATCACTAATAGTGGAGTAGGATGTAATTTAAATGTTGGCTCACAGCTTTCTTTAACAGGAATAACTAGCGTTGATTTAAATAATGGAGTGTCTTCAACTTCTGGATCTTCGAATCAGATGGTCGCTGGCAGCATTGTCATGTCAAATGCCGGGGCTTCTATAAACTTAACGAACAGCGCCGGTTTGGCCACTTCTACTTTTACCGGATGTAACGGACTTGTCAGTAGTAGTTTTGCCCTATCAAGTGGTAGTTTGAACTTGACAAACCTAAACCCTGTTGGAGCCGCAACAGGGGTAAAATTCACTGTTAACGGAACGTTCACTTTATCAGCATCTGGAATTGTTGATAACATCGGATTGGCAGGAGGAACAGGCAACGGAACGCTGCTAAACGCGGTAGGCCCCTTTATCATGACAGGTGGAACGCTGACCAATCAAAATTCAGATGCGATTGTCAATGCCACTGGTGGATTTACTCAGACAGGCGGTGCAGCTCATAACCTCGATGAAGCGATTTTTAATGGCTCTACCATTGGCTTAAACGGTGGTACATTCCAAAACTTAGGGTCTGTGACTGGGTCATCCAGCATCTCCGTTGGTGGAGGAGCTGTAACAAGCCATAACGCTCCGACTTGCGCTCCAACAAATGGACGCAGGATGACAGCGCCTGCTTTTAGCGTTAGCAGCGGATCTCTCACCTTTAATAACGATACCTGCGCAATTTCAACAGCAAGTGCAACTGGAACACTGATCAGCGGTACAACGACTTTAACAGTCAACGGCGGTACCGTGACTGGCACTAACAATTCTGCGATATCTGCAGGTACTGGAACAGGCGCAACTGGAGCTAAACTCTCTGGCGGTACAACGACTCTGAGTACAGGAACTGTCAATTTAACAAACAGTGGAGCTGTTTCAGCCTTAGCAGCCAACAGCGGGGTTTCCCTTCTAAGCACCAGCGCTGGAACGATGACTTTCAGCGGTGCTACAGTGACAGGAACCAACACAGGGGCGGTTACTGGCGGAGCTGTTGGAGTTCGATTCCTCGCCGGGACAGGTGCCGGAACAAGCCCCATTTCAGTGACCAATGGAACTGTAACCCTACAAAACAACATTGCTCTAGGCACTTCTGGATTTGGTGTATACATCGGCGGCTCCTCTCTCGCCGCCAGTGGTGGAACGTTAGAGCTCAAAAACACAGGCGCTTTAACCAGCCTTGGCAATGCAGCTGCAAAAGGAAGTTATAGCGGCGCTGTAGCCGTCAGCGGAACAGGTAAAGTATTTCAGACAAACAGCGGAACTGTAGACGCTACTTCTACACCTGGGGGCGTTTCTGTTAGTGCTGGCTCATTAACTTTAGCTGGAACGACCTCTGAGATCAGAAACTCAAACACAGGGGCAATCAGTGGCGGTTCAGGTGCGTCCTTTATCGTGGGCGGTGCATCAACTATTACTGGTGGAACATTTACCAATACTAATAACGCTACTATCAGCGGAACGGGCGCTGCTGGGTCGCTCTTTAGCAGTACAGGAACATTGCAACTCGGGGGAGGCACTCTAACCCTAACTAATAGTGCATCAGGAACTGTTTCAGCAGCCGGCGGCAGCTACGGATCTAGAGTTTTAGCTAATGCGATTACAACATCAGGCGCTGGAAGCGCTGTGAATATCACGAACGCAGGAGCTATCTCAGGTAATATTGGTAATATTGGATCTTCTCTTGAATCAACGACAAGTATAACGCTAGGTGCTAGCCCATCTGCCTGGGCAGTGACTAACAATGCAAGCAGCTCGCTAGGAACAGGCGTTAAAATTCAAGCCGGCACCAGTATCTCCCTTTCCGGCGGCTCTGCGACTCTTTCGAATACGAGCAATCTTGGCGCCACTGGCTTTGGAGCTCAAATGATTGCCGCTACCACCATCAACTTTCCCAGTGGAAGCTCTGTACTGACGTTAAGTAACAGTGTCGCTCTTACCGGAACAACGAATGGAGGCGTGCTTGTCACTGCAGGAACAGGCACGACAATGTCAGCTGGTACCTTAGCTATCAACAATACTGGCGCGATTCAAGGAAGTGTTGCTTTTGGTTCTAAATATTTAGTCAGTAGTGGAAGTTTTTCACAAACAAGCGGTGTCGTTTCTTTAAACAATACGCAAACAGTTATCTCAGATGCTACGACAGCAATTGCATCTCATCTCAGTACTGCTGCAGGAAATATCAGCTTGTCAGGCACATCGTTTGCGGTCAGCAATTCTGGCACCATCACAAATGGAGGAGCGGGCAACGTAGCGGGATCCGCTGTTATTGCTACCGGTGGAGGATTGACATTAGGAGCTGGCAACGGTTCAACCATCACTAACTCTGGTACTGTCAACGGCGTAATGGGAACCTCAATCGGTACCTGGCTTGAAGGAAACTCGCTAACGTTTGGCAGTTCTGGAACTCATACTTATTCAAACAGCGGAGCCGTAAGCGGCATCGCTAACAACATCGGTGTTTTAATCAATGCAACAACGACCGGTCTAAGCATTGGCTCTGGCACATTTACAATTGGAAATAGCGGCGCTGTTTCATTAGGAACGGGATTTGTACTCGCTGCTCCTTTAGGAACATACACAGGAAGCGGCGGCACCATGACGCTTACCAACTCTGGGGCAATTTCTGGAGCAGGCGTTGGGACGAACCTCGACGTTGGTGTAAACATGAATCTTACTGGCGCACACCAACTCAGTCTAACCAACACGGCTGGTGTAACTGCCGGATTTGGACTCCTTGCTGATATTACGGGGAGTTTTTCTCAAACAGGCATTAACAAGGTCACTGTTGCTAACACGCAAGTGATGAGCAATGGAACAGGATCTCTTTTTAATGTCGGTGGAAACTTCTCTATGTCATCGGGAACTTTCACCATTAACAACACCGGAAACATTTCTGGCGCAACAACCACTGGAGCAAAACTAACTTTAGCCGGAACCCTTACCCAAACTGGCGGTCAAATTTTAGTACGGAACACCGGAACATTTACCGGAACTGGAACGTCAAAAGCAGCATCGCTTGATCCGACCACGATTACGATTACAGGAACGAACGGAACAACAACCGGACTGTTTTCTGTTCAGAGTAGTACTGCTTATGTGAACCCTAGACCTTCACCTGATGATGTTACCATCACAGCTACGACGATCGACGTCGGCGCTGGTGGAACCTATCAAGCAACTGGAACAACTATTTCAGATATGAACTTTACCGGTGCTGGTGGAAACGATGCAGAGTACGTGGCAGGATATGTGCTGCAACCTACTGATTCAGCTCCTCTGACACTCCCAACTATTGGAGTGCATCAGGTCACAGGTGCTTTTACAATCAATGACAATACCACGTATGACATCGTTATTGGTGCCCTTTCACCGGGCAATAACACCACAAATGTCAGTTTAACGACTGTCACTGGTCAAGTGACTTATAATACAAACACGAATGGTAAATTCAGATTACTTGCGACGCCAGCATGGTCTCCTCTTCCTGCAACAAATTATGCTATTCAGTTTCTTACATCAACTCTACCGGTTGTCGATACTCCTAATGCACCCCTCATCCCCATTGACACCTCTGCTCTAGGTGTTGGAACGATCGCGACGATTGCCTATGTTCCATTGTTTAATGGACCCAATGAAAGTTGGCTGACTTTTACGACTGCTGCTGCATCCCCACCACCACCTACTCCGCCGGACCCCCCGCCCAGAACCCCCACCCCCCCCGCAAAAGCGTTGGGGGGGGGGGGGCGCCCACGCCCCCAAAACACCCCCCCCCCCCGACAATCTATTTGCGGCGCTTTCACGCGGCCCAAAAGCCGATTTTTGAATCACGAGCGGTATA
>CAZBCR010000023.1:0-15209 GCA_964490565.1 uncultured bacterium | reverse complement strand
TTTTCATCTTCTGTCATCGTCGTCATACCTTTTAATTATCCTATGCGAAAAATAATGTTCTTTATCTCGACTTCTGGAAACTTGCTTTGCAGTTTTTTCAGCAACTTTTCTTTTTCCTGCTGAACTAACACACTATATAACGCTGCGTTTTTAACCTTTACCACAAGCTGGCCTTTTTCAAAAGAAATTGCTTGCGTCATCGGGCGCCATTTTTCATCAATTATTTGGGGCCATGCTTCCAGAACTAAGTCGGGTCTTTCATTTCTTTTGCCATCAATTTCACGAAGTACAGATGGAAGAAGGTCCTTCAAATGCTTATTAGTGAGTGTCATCTGCCCTCAAATATCGCAGTAAAAAAAGCGATCAGAAATATTAAAATGGCTGAATTCAAGAATACGCGAAATGATGCAAAATAGCAACGATTTTACGACCCTTTTTTTGGTCTAAAAAATGGCTACTTTTGGATAGGTTTGAGCGGATTTTTCATCAAATCCTACCTTTAATGGGAAGGTTGATATTAATTAAATTTTGATAACAGGAAGTTGAAAGGTTTCTGGGACTTTCTCATTCACTATGTAAGCTTTAGGAAACTTTTCCGTACAAAACTTATCGATCTCTCGGATTCGCAAAACGCCGGTTTCAGGATTAAAAAAATGACTATTTGCCCATTCATAGTATATCGCAACCCCCATTTTCGCATTCGTCTCTTTATGTGTCACATCTAGACAGACAGAATCTCCTAAAGAACAGTTAAGTCTATTCCAACTAGATATACGAAAATAAGTCGTTGTCGACTCAAGTGCTTTAAGATGCAGTCCACTTTCAAAAGCTGAAAATGCAACATCGGTCGATAATGCCCGGGAAAATAACGCATCGCTAGTAATGGCACAGTAACTGTGGTCTAAATATTCAACAAAGCCCTCTTTCGGTGCATCGAACTTTGCCCAAATTCGATCATTTGCAGAGTCATAAGTTAATGGCTGGGAAAATGTCACAATAGGAATCTCTTTCAATTGAGCTGTGGCACGTTCAATCCATCTTTGGTGATTTTTTAAGATACAGCCAGAACTTTTCGATGGACTGACATATCTCCGCTCATTGCATACAGAAACTGGACTGGTTAATGATGACATATTTTCTCCTCCGTGTATGAAATCGAAAAAGTTATAGATGATAAAGATTTTTAAAGCAAAAGAGCGTTTAGGGCCATGGCGATTAAAAAGTAGATCGACATGGAAAGGAAGTCATTGAAAGCAGTGACAATCGGACCAGCCGCAATGGCTGGGTCGACTCTGATACGTGCGAAAAAAAGAGGCGAAAAGACACCTAATGAGGTACTGGCTAGACATGCGCCCCAAAGACCGGCACAGACAATCACACCAACGATGGCCGGATTGACTTCGATAGCAGAAAGGCCAATAAGATCGAGGCTCCAAACAAGGAGTCCAGCTAAAACACCGAAGATCATTCCGGTGGAGACCCCAATGGTCATCTCTTTACGGATCGCTTCGCCTTTTGTCCCGGCAGAAAGACCACCGGTTGCCATACTCCGGACTAAAATGGTACTGCATTGGATGCCGATGTTTCCGGAAAGTCCGGTGATCAACGGAACAAAGAAAAGTACAAAGGTTAAAGATCCGGCTTCGTAACTTTGAAGAGATGACATGATGCCGACGTTAAGAAGTCCGGCAAATAAGGTCACAATGAGCCATGGCACCCGGGCAAGGAGTCGTTTCCAGGTTGGTTCATGCTCACGGACATTCTCGCCTGTACCAGCCATTTGAGCGATGGTATCATCAGCGATGTCTTCAATGGCTTCCATCACGTCTTCATAAGTGACAACACCGATTAAACGATCTTCTTCATTAACAACAGGGAGAGCTGGGAGTTTATACCGTTCGACAATATCAACCACCTCTTCGCGGGAAGTGTCAGCCAGCACCTTATGTAGGACAGGCTGCATGACTTGTCTTAAAGGGACATGAGCAGGGTTAATGATGAGGTTGCGGGCAGGCACATAGCCTTGAAGCTCGCCCGCTTGATTTAAAACATAAATTTGACGAGTTAGATCGATGCCTGGATTATCACGAATATAAGAGGCAGCATCACCGAGAGTCATTTCAGAAGGGAAAGCAAAAAATTCGTTGGTCATCAAACGACCGGCAGTGTTGCGCTGGTGCTTCTTAATCTCCTTAATACGGGTAGCTTTGGCAGCTTCAAGTAAATCGACAACTCTGCGGAACCTGCGCTCTGACATGTCTTCTAAAACAGCGACGGCATCATCAGGAGGCATGTGAGCAATGAGATTTTTTGCTTCCGCATCGGAAATATGACGGAAGATGGCGACGCGGGTGCTACTATCGGTATTGACCATGAAGCCGACTTTGGCTTCTAAATTAGCGAGGTTCTCATAAATAACAGGGCGGATATCAGGAGGAAGTCTGGAAGCGGCATACGCTAAGTCAATGGGAGTATGCTCGCAGGCAATCTTAATGATGTCGTGTAAAATGACCTTAGACGTTTGCTTATGAAAAGCGCGATCGAGTTTTTCTTTTAAAATATCGTCCAATTGACTTGTCTTAGAGTCCATCAATGTGACAGACACTGGCTCGTCTAGATCGATATTTTCGCCTTTCATAAAAAAACCGCTAAATTTAAAATTGTTTCTTACATAGGCGCTTAACCCTTTGGAATTCAATGAGTTATCTAAAGAAGCAAACCCCTACCGTCTCAACCGTTACACCTGACAATTCTACGATCAAAATTCTTTTCTCTCCAGTAAATTCTTTCGCAGATTTTGTTATAATTTTTGGAATGATTTTGCCGATGACTACGGTATATCTCTAGCCTTTTATCTTTCCATCCTTTAGGATTGACCAATTAAATTATGTATACTCCAGATAAAATTCGTAACATTGCCATCATTGCCCATATTGACCATGGGAAAACAACGCTATTAGACCAACTATTGCGTCAATCGAACATCTTCCGTGATAACGAAAAAGTTCCAGAAAGAGTCATGGACAGCTATGACCAAGAAAAGGAACGGGGTATCACAATCTTCGCAAAGCATACCAGCGTCTTCTATCTAGATTTCAAAATTAACATCATCGACACTCCTGGCCACGCTGACTTTTCTGGAGAAGTTGAACGAGTCCTCGGTCTCGTCAATTCCGTTCTCTTGATTGTTGATGCGCAGGAAGGCCCGATGCCGCAAACGCGCTTCGTCCTCTCTCAAGCCCTTAAGATGGGTCTTAACCCGATCGTAGTCTTGAACAAAGTCGACCGTCCTCATGCGAATCCAGATCGCGCTCTGAACTTGACCTTTGATCTTTTCGTTGAACTCGGTGCGACAGACTCTCAGTTAGATTTTCCTGTGATTTACGCTTCAGGACTCCAAGGCATCTCAGCAAAAAATATCGGCGAGCCGATGGTTGATCTTAAACCGATGTTCGAGATGATCATCGAAAAAGTCCCTCCTCCTCCGGGAAGTTTAGAACTCCCCTTCTTAATGCAAGCAACGACCCTTTCCTATGACGATTACGTCGGTAGACTTGCCTGCGGAAGAATTTTAGAAGGCATCATCAAAAAAGGCCAGACAGTCACCCGTGTCAATAAAGACGGCCATCCGACCCAACATAAAGTGGTTCGTATTGAAGGCTATTTCGGTCTGAAAAAAGTCGAAATGGAAGAAGCAGGCGTTGGCGACATCATTAATCTCGCTGGAATTCCCGACATCACCATTGGCGATACTCTTTGCGATCCTACGCACATTGTCCAACTAGATCCGATCTTCCTTGCTGAACCAACTCTTGCCATTGAAGTCATGGTCAATAACGGACCGTTTGTCGGTAAAGAGGGCAAGCATGTCACGATGAATAAGATCCGCGACAGGCTTTTCCAAGAAAAAAGAGCTAATATTTCTCTCCGAATCGAGCAAAAACAAGACGATTCAATGGAAGTCTGCGGACGCGGAGAACTTCACCTGGCTGTTCTTTTAGAAGCGATGCGCCGTGAAGGTTACGAATTCGTGATCTCAAAACCTAAAGTTATTTTGAAAACGATTGATGGTGTTGAGTCTGAGCCGATGGAAAATGTTCACATTGAAGTTCCACAGGAATATTCCGGAACTGTCATTGAAGAACTTTCCCGACGACGCGGCGAGCTCCGCCTCCTTGAGACTAACGAGCATAATATCACAACGCTCCAATTCCTCCTTCCTACCCGAGGCCTCATGGGCTATCGCGGAGAATTCATGACCGCTACTCGCGGCATGGGTATTTTAACATCTGTATTTGAAAGTTATGCACCTTGGAGAGGAACGATCGCAGGCCGCCAAAAAGGCGTGATGATCTCCGGCAACCAAGGCAGAACAACAGGCTACGCAACCTTCAGCTTGCAAGAAAGAGGTACTCTTTTTGTTGTCCCCGGCGATGAAGTCTATGAAGGCATGGTCGTTGGAGAACAAAACAGGGAAAATGATCTCATTGTCAACGTGACAAGAGAAAAACACCTGACCAACGTTCGAGCATCTGGAAGTGATGAAAATATCATCCTCGTGCCCCCACGTATTTTCACGCTTGAGACGGCGATCGACTATATCAACGACGACGAAGTCGTTGAAATTACTCCTAAGTCAATCCGCCTACGCAAAAAGTTCTTGAAAGAGCATGAAAGAAAACGTTCATCTAAGTAATTATTTCTCAAAGAAATTCTCACTTTGACTATTTTCAACGTGTGCCCTAAAATCCTCTGCACAATTGGAGTTTCATGTTCTTAAAGTTTTTGACAGACAGGCGTTCAAAAGTTCTCTTCTTTTTGATGCTGGCCATCGTTGCTCTCCTCAATGTCAATTATGGAATTTTAAGAAGCGCTCGTAATGCTCTCGTCGTTGCCGACCTTGGCAAAGGTGCTGGCTCTATTCCGATCTTTGAACTCTGCGGCACCATGCCCGCTGCCCTCTTGATGGTCTATCTACTTACCAAGCTCCTTAATAAGTACTCGATCCATAAAGTTTTTATTATTACCCTTGCCGTCTTCTCTGGATTTTTTATCTTTTTTGCCACGATTGTCTACCCTTCTCTTTCGACTTGGGAATCCGAAATCATCCAATGGACCTGGCTCCCCTTTAATACGTTTTTCTCTGTCATGCTCCCCCAAGCATTATCAATGCTCTTTTTCGTGATGGCAGAACTTTGGAAGATCGCACTCCTAACGGTGCTCTTCTGGGGCCTTGTTAATCAATATATCCCTTTAGGAGACGCCAAGAAATATTATGGGCCTCTCATGCTTGGCGGCAGCATCGGAACGATGGTCGCAGGGCCGATTATTTCATTTTGCACCTCTGACTTTGCCTCCCGCAACTCTTGGTCGAATTCGTTAACTTTAATGATGATTGTGCTGTGCTTGATTGGGATCTTGACTGCCTATCTCTATTCCAAACTTTGGAGAGAGTTTGCAGGCCCTAAAAAAGAAGTTGAAGAAGTCAAAGATACGATCTCTGTCTGGGACAGCATCCGGCTTTGTGTAAAATCCCCTTACCTTTCCCTCCTTGCCTGGATCACGATTGTCGACTACGTCGCCTATGCCCTTGGCGAGGTGATCTTCTTAGATATCCTTAAACAGAGATACCCTGATCCAAGAGAATACTGCGCTTATATGGGCCAGCTCTCCCTTTGGAGCGGAATCCTAACAGCCTTTAGCGCTCTTGTGATCACCCCTTATCTTCTGCGCCGCTGCCGCTGGGTCGTTGCATCGCTTGTGACTCCTGCTTGTTTACTGTTGACTGAAGGAGCCTTTTTCATCGCTATCTGGCATCCTTCGACCTCGCATAAAGTCGAACTTTTGGTCTTTTTAGGCACCCTCTTCTTCTGCTGCGTCCGCGCTGCTAAATACACTTTATTTGACACTTCCAAAGAGATCGCGTTTATTCCGATGCCTCCTTTAGAGAAAATGCAAGGCAAGCTCATCATTGATGGTGTCTGCTCAAGACTCGGGCGCGGTAGCGCTTCTGTAGTCAGCATTACGCTCATCCAAGTCTGCGGAGGGGTCTTAGCTAGCGCTTCTGCGGCGGGTCTCATTGTCCTAAGTATCGCTGTCAGCTGCGTAATTTCTACATTTAAACTGGGCAAGCTAGTCGAGAAAAAGTCAGCCATTAAAAAGGCTGAACCAACACCCAATCAAATTACTTAAGTCATCTGGGAAAAACAAATTTAAAGCGATCGCCTTTTATGTGTCAAAAAAGGCTCGTTTTTATAAAATAACTAGGCAAAAAAAGGAAAACAATGAGTCAAATCACACCGCTGAAATACCTTCCACTGGCTGCAATCGCCCTACTTGTTCTCTATAGTCAAGTATCTGCAAACACCACTTTTACACAAACTGTAAATGGCCAATCGATCAATTATTCATGTGATCAAGATGTTGTTTCCTTCTCCACGGCTTTCTCAAAAGAATATATCTCTCAACTTAAAGGGGAGGGTTATAACGGTTTTGAAAAGGTGAATGACGCTGCGTGGGACAAGTTGGTTGAAGAGCAAAACTATGTCGAAATTCTTAAAATAATCTGGACTGAAAACAATCTGGATATTGCCCTTTCACATCTTGAGCCATCTGCTGAAAAAGGCCATGCGATTTTGATGCTTGAGATGTCGCGCACACTCTGCAGAAAAATACAGGCCGAAAACAAGTTCCCAATCGAGACTATTAAAGTAGCAGGAACCTGGTATGTACGCGGATTATACACAACAATGCTAGATGTCGCTTGCAATACAGATAAGAGCACTGGAGCTGCGATAGGAATGCTTCAAAATTCGTATAGCCCTGGAAATTTAATTCCGATGGCGCAATTACAAAAAGTCGAATTTGCTACGGTTAACAATTCCTTTAGACAAAACTGGAAACTCCCAACTTCTTATCCTTCCCCTAAATGGGTGACCTATCACGGTATGGGTGTTTTTCTAAAAGAAAATTCCCTTCTTCCTGAAGCTGAATGGAACGCTAAACGCACCGCAAAATTCCAAGAAATTAAGTCTGCGCAATAGTCTTTAATCGAAAAAAGCTCTCGCCGAGTGTTAGTCGGCGGGTGTGTTCTTTTGTAGATTTAAGGGTCAGCCCACAAAAAAGCTTAATCTCTAAATTAACTTGCTTAAGTTAAGTCGAATAAAGAAACGTATTTTTATACAAAAAGTAATCAATTTTATGTACAATAGATGACTTTAAATTGAGATTTAATGACTATAACAACTATTCCAACTATTTTTGATTGCCCAGACGATGTTCTTGAGCTCATTTCTTTCTACGCAGGAAAAGATGTCGTGGCATGGAGGTCAGCTTGCCAAAGATTTAGAGATTTCTCTACCCGCGCTTTTACTGTTTTCACAAGCCGACTTTTTACTCATCGGTACGGAGCTCGTACTCCTTGTGAACACGACACGCCTCTCCACGTTCTTGTAAAAAGAATAAAAAGCGCCCGCGCGCTTGCTATTCAACTGCAAATCGATCTCAAAAAAATATCGTCGGCTCACTATTTATTTGCACTTGAAAAACCTCCAAGCCGTCCAAGCGATCTCTGGCTAGAAATTGCTGACGACGGTGTTCCTCAATTAGTCAATTATCAGAAGCATTTCTTCGAAAATGCTACTTCTGAAGTTCAACTTCTTCAAGCAAAAAGAGAGCTTTGCAGAAGCAGCTACAAACGTGATAATAAATTAGATAGCGTCCTTACACAACAAAACAAGCTCGCCATTGAACTTACCTACATTCCTTTAGATCCGAAGCATTCTTTTCAAGATCTCAGAAATCGTTGCCTTCGGTTACAAACCTTACAACATGAAAGAAATAGTTTGATTTATGCACTTCAGACGAGCATAGACCCTTTGAATCAGAAAGAGGAGAAGCTTAGCCATTACTCTATATTACACGTCGACAGATTTTTACCTCTTCCTACTAGTTACGGAGTCTTGAATAATCTAGGGGCTAAACTAAGTGAAGCGACTTACACCTATTGCGATCGAAAGAGTCATGTCGAAATCATGGGGAGATTTCAATTTTCGCAAGACCCGATTGTTCCCGCCCAAATGGAATTTTGCGTTATGCCAAAATTTAGAAGTTCCCCCATTGGTTCATTCATGATTGAAAAGGTGCGATGTAGAAAAAGAAACCACCAGGTTCTTTATATTGCCTCTTTTAGGGATATCCTATCACGAGACCCTACCAACGGTCAGCGGCCGATTGCATGTCTATTAATCCAACTCGCTGTTGAAATTTTTCAACGTGAATCCGCAAAAGAACTTGAAATTGTTATGCCGCATAGTCATAGCGCACTAATGACTGAGGCAGGTTTTATTGAGATCGATCACAAAGAAAGTGTGTCGACCTTCTCTATTGAGAAATCTAACTCCTGCCCCCTGACTCAATTTATTTCAAGGGACGGAAACGATCAAGAAGAGCCAGCACTGCTTGCACCCGGGTTAACATGGGAAAAGCAGATTGAAAATAGCCCTATTCTGTACCTTGCAGAAGGACCGATTTTACCGCCGCTATTGTTTCTCTAAAGTTTACTTACAGAAAAAGATCTCGCCGAGATTGTGATAACGCGATAGTTACTCCAATTAAATCCTTAACTAGCTCTATATAAACATGATACATCCGACCAATTTTAGATGTATCGTAAATTAGTCTTGACCAATTTACGATAATACGTAAAATAGTCAGTATAGGCTAACAATGAAAAGAATATATGAACTTATCATGGAAGAGCACCTTGAAAAAGACCGTCAGATGCTTTTTCTAGTGGGACCACGACAGGTTGGAAAAACAACAACATCGCTAGAAGTCTCAACCCCAAGACCTAGATATTTGTACCTGAACTGGGATATTGAGAAGGATCGGGCACTGATTAGAAAAGGTGCGGACATAGTCGCAGAGGCTGCGGGCATTAATCACATGACAAATAAACCCGTAGTTATTTTTGATGAGCTGCACAAATTCAGAAAATGGAAAACTTTTTTAAAAGGCTTTTTCGACAAATATTCCAAAATGATTCAAATTATTGTCACAGGTAGCGCTCGATTAGACATTTATAAGAAGGGCGGAGATAGCTTAATGGGAAGATATTTCCTCTATCGACTCCATCCCGTCTCAGTAGCAGAATTAATTAACCCGGTTGTAAGAGAAACAGAAATCTCTCCTGTCTCTTACAAAATTAAAGATGAGGATTTCCAGGCTCTTTTTGAGTTTGGTGGATTTCCTGAACCTTTCCTTAAACGTAATAAGAAGTTTTATACGCGTTGGAAAAGATTGCGTATGCAACAACTCTTTACAGAAGACATCCGCGATCTCACGAGAATTCAAGAGATTGGAGAAATCGAATTATTGGCTTATTTGCTCCAGGAACAGGCCGGTCAACTTACAAACTACTCAACTCTTGCCAACAAAATCAATGTTTCAGTGGATACTATTGGTAGATGGATCAAAGTCCTGAAGTCTTTTTATTATTGTTTTACCCTGCAGCCATGGACCAAAAATATCACTCGTTCTCTGTTAAAAGAACCCAAGATTTATTTATGGGACTGGTCGCTTATTAAAGAAGAAGGAGCTAAGGTAGAAAATTTCATTGCTTCTCATCTACATAAAGCAGTCCATTATTGGACTGATCAAGGTCTTGGAGATTACGGCCTTTATTATTTACGAGATAAAGAAAAACGCGAGGTCGATTTTCTGGTATCTAAAGATGGAAAGCCTTGGTTTATTGTTGAAGTCAAAACATCGGACAATGCAGGCCTTTCAAAATCGCTTTTCTATTATCAAGAACTCACTAAAGCTCCCCATGCTTTTCAAGTTGTCTTTGATATGGATTATGCAGAAGGTGATTGTTTTGCTTCTTCGAGACCTATCATAGTCCCAGCTAAAACGTTTCTTTCACAGCTTGTGTAACATGAGGTAAAAAAAAGCGCCCAAAGGGTTCGTATCAAGTCGCGTACTCAAACAGCACCTCTGCTGCCACAACTGCAGATGCGAGTGCTACAGTAGCTACAACAGGGGTCCATCGGATATCATTCTTTAATAGTTCGTATTTAGTCATCCAACCCAGGTCGTTTGATGAGACTATTCTTTCAGAAACTGTGACGCCACTATTCTTTATCTCAGTGGCTAAGACAACATTTTGATCTTTGGCGGCCGTTATAACTAACGATGTTCTTTCTTCCGGTGACAACTGAGTACGTTGAAGCAAGAATGGAACGATCTCGGCATTTTTCCACAGAATAGCAAACTGAACTATCCCAAATGTCCCTTTAGATGTGCCCATCAACACTTCTACAAGACCATTGTTGTTGTACTCTATAGCCATCTCAACTGCTCTTCGTTTAGCGTCATCTGTGATGATATCTAGGCTAATTTTTCCATTGGATTTGTTGCGTAAGTTTTGATCTAATTGTTGGACGCATTCAGTCTGGTTATTCTTAGCAGCAGCTAAAACTACCTCTCCTAGAATCCACTGTTTTCGCTCAAAGGATTGAGTTGTCAAAATCTCATTATTAACACCGCTTAGATTTCCCTGTTTAACGGCTTCAACAATAAAGTCATTCGATTCCGGTAGCATGAATTTTAAAACTTTCCAAGCCGTATTGCCCAAAGTACTAGGCAGATTAGCGTGATTCTCGATATGTCTACCGCAAAGAGAGGTGGGCCCTTCATAATATATCTGGTCTTCTAAGCAGGCCAGATGAACTAGGCAGCATTCTGATCCTGAGTTCGTCGTGTGAGACCACTTCTTGCCTGTATAAGGGACAGCTTTAAAACAATAATCACATCGAGCATCAGGAGAATTGGTTGATGGCTTGAAAGTTACAGAAGACATGTATCGCTCCATTTTATTTTTCGAGAAAGTTTATATAAACCCACTGTATTTATCAATAAATTATACGAACATGTCGAACTTCGCAATAAAGTTTTTAATTGATCAATAATGTTTTTAATTAAAAAGATAAATGCTTAGGTTCAGGAAGAGTAGAAAAAGACGCCGCCGAGTTTCTGGTGGCGCGCCCATTCTTTCTTAGATTTAAGCGTCAGCTCATTATCAAATGAGATCCAATCGCCATTTTCCTGATTATAAATGAACGACTGTAAACAGCCTCTTAAAGAGGTGTAGAAAAGCTTAGCAGAAGGATTTTTCTCAAAATACTTTGCGATGTCATCTAGACTCATCTCTGGTTTTTCTAACTGGGGGCCCTCACAGGGCTGGCCATAACCTGTGCTGACCATCCCAGGAGGAACCTTTTTAAACATCATTCCAAAAACTGCCAGGCCAAGTGAGATCCGATGAGAATCAATCCCCTGCGCATGCAAATATTGCAAGCTCTCAACAGCAGATGGACCTTCCCAAGCAAAAAGCACCGTATGAAAGTTCGTACGGCAGCCAGGTTCTGGACGGCTATAGTCAAATGCCATTAAATCGATCTGGACATCTAGAGCTGCAAGAGATTTAAGATCAAAAGTTTTTAAGATTTCGATATTGGCGGGAAGAGCCACCCTGACTTGATCTGCCTTAATCGATTGACATTCTTTAGCCAAATCCATGCCCTGATGAGCGCGAAGCGTCCTTCCATACCCTTTTTTCTCAAAGGCAAGAGAGATCCTGATCTTAGGATGTCGTTCTTGAAAGGCTTTTAGGCTGTCAGTTGTGATTTCTTCTGATTCCAAAAAAGTCGCATGATGGATTCCTGCAACATCTATCTCTTTAAGTTTATGGTAATAAGCGCCTGTTTCAAAAGTCTTCGACATATCCTTACCATTGCAAAAGTAGTTTTTAATTTTCAACTTATGTTACAAGAGTCCTTACACTTTTATGACAGATCAACCCGTTTTTCAAATTTTCGATGCCATCGCCCCGACCTATGACAGAACGAATAGAATTCTGTCGGGAGGGATCGATCTTTACTGGCGCCGTAAGATGGCGTCGCTACTACCGAAAGTAGAAAAAATCAAGCTGCTGGATCTAGCAACAGGAACAGGAGACCAACTCTTATCCCTTCTCAAGAATTCTCCTCGGATCCATCAGGCTGTTGGAATCGATCTGGCTGAAGAAATGCTGAAAGTCGGAAGAACTAAATTAAAAGACTATGCAGACCGAGTTACTCTCAAAATGGCATCTGCAACCGCAATCCCCTATTTAGAAAATACATACGACTGCGCCACAATGTCATTTGGTATACGGAATGTCGACAATGTCTCGGGGTGTCTGAGGGAAATCCGTCGGGTGCTGCGTCCTAACGGAAGAGCGCTGATCTTAGAGTTTTCCCTTCCGACAAACAGATGGGTCCAAAAAACTTATCTTTTGTACTTGAATAAACTGCTGCCGCATATCGGAAGACTTATTTCTGCTCATGAAATCGCCTATACTTATCTTGCAAAAACGATCCAGGCATTTCCTCAAGCAGGAGCTTTTTGCAAGCTCATGGAAGAAGCCGGTTTCCACTCCGTGAAGGCTAATCCTTTAACGCTAGGCATCGTAACGATTTACCAGGGAGAAAAATGACAACCCTTTGGAAATTTTTAGACGAAGCGACTCAGTATCCAAAGATCTACTGGAAATCCAGGGGTAGTAATCAGGTCTTTGCAGGTTATGGAGCCGGCCAGGGTGTAGAGAAGAATTCTCCACTCTCTTTTGGCGGTCAGGCTTTTACTCCACAATCGTGCCAGGGCGTCTGGAGCGGTTTTCCGACATCGCTCTTCTTTTCTCCTACGACTCTTAGACAAGAAGTGTGGGACCCTTCCCGCTTTCCTTTTGTCCTACCTAAATTATTAGAGAGAAAAGACACTCCAACGTTTGACAAATGGTGGTTGATGGTCAACGACGCTCTTGAAAAAATCAAAAACAATCAATTTAAAAAGGTCGTCCTCGCCCGTCAAACGACTCTTAAATTCGATGGCAAAATCGATCCTCTCCATGTCCTTCGCATGCTGACTCCCTTTGGAAATCAAGCCTCTTTGTTTATGCTGCAGCTCGATAAAGATACGACTTTTTTAGGAGCAACTCCTGAAAAATTGTTCCACAGGCAAGAGAGAAAAATCACTTCGGAAGCCCTAGCTGGAACTAAAGACCAGATCGAACAATGGACAGCCAAAGAATCTTCTGAAATTGAGGCCGTCCAAGTTTTCTTACATGAGAAATTCATGCGTTGCTGCAGGGACATTCGGTGGCAGCCTCCTGAGCAGAAATCGTTTGGGAATCTCAATCATCTCTATCAGAGCATCCGGGGAGATCTTAAAGACGAAGTCTCCGACCAAGAGCTCTTTCTGCATTTACATCCGACTCCCGCTTTGGGAGGACTTCCTAAAGAAACCGCCCTGCCTTATCTACTTCAGGCAGAGCCGTTCCATCGTGGATGGTATGGAGGACCTTTTGGGATGGTTTCTCCGCAAGAGACTGATATGGCTGTAGCTATCCGCTCAGCGCTGATCAAAGGAAATGAAATGCATCTTTTTGCAGGAGCTGGAATTGTCAAAGATTCCGATCCGAAAAAAGAATGGGAAGAGCTCGACCGAAAAATTAATCATTATTTGAGGTTTCTAAATGAATGATGCCTATGCAAAACAGATCGTCCACCATTTAGTTCAACAAGGCGTTCGCCGCGTTTGTATCTCTCCGGGCTCTCGCTCGACACCACTGGCTTATGCTTTTTCTCAAGAAGAAAGACTTGAAAAACTCGTCCATTTTGATGAAAGAGGAGCCGCTTTTTATGCCTATGGCTATGCCAAGGCTTCAAAAACTCCTGTAGTACTCCTCGTCACTTCCGGAACCGCTGTTGCTAACCTTTTCCCTGCTGTCATGGAAGCTTTTAACGATGAAGTGCCTTTAATCATCATCACGGCGGATCGCCCACACGAACTGAGAGAATGCGGAGCCAATCAAACCTGCGACCAGGTGAAATTTTTTGGCGATCATGTCCGATGGTATTTTGAGATCCCCTGCCCTGATTCTGCGATCCCGTCAGGATTTATCGGCTCGACTATTGCTCAAGCTGTTTACCGCGCGACCCAAAGCCCCAAAGGACCTGTTCATCTCAACTGTCTTTTCAGAGAACCCTTTCTATCTGAATACGAACAAGAAATAATGCCATCTACGCATTATGAACCAACCCACCATACTCTTTCCACTGCAGCGATCGAACAATGGGCAAAAAAACTCTCTTCTTGCGAACGGGGGGTCATTGTCGCTGGATCGATGACAACTTCTCGCTCTCTCAAATCGATCTTTACCCTGGCAGAAATGCTCGATTGGCCTATTTTGGCTGATGCCACTTCAGGACTCCGCTCTGAAGGAATCCATCAGAACATCATCCCTCATTATGACATGGTGTTAAAGATGGTTCCCCATTTCCGTCCTGACTGCGTTTTGCATTTTGGCGACCGATTAGTCTCAAAACCGCTTTCCCAGTGGATCAAACAATCAGCTCCTCCGATCTACGCCATGGTAGTCGATCATCCCGAGAGGCGCGATCCGTCCCACACGCTCACGCATCGGTTCCAAACCGATCCTACGGTCTTCTGCGAGCAATTGCTCCATTGGATCCCTCGCCGTGTCTCTTGGCTAAATCACTGGACGGCTGTCAGCCAGGTGATTGAAGGCCATATCGATGAATTTGTCCCTGCAGCTTCCGAGCCCGGCCTCGTCCGTTTCTTGCAGCACCATCTTCCACCTCACTACTCTCTATTTTTTGCCAATAGCATGCCGATCCGCGATGCTGATCAGTTCTTTTTCCCACGGTTTCACCGCGGTCCCATTTATGGCAAAAGAGGAACCTCTGGCATCGATGGCAATCTCGCTATGATCGCAGGCCTTGCTGAAGGATCTCAGCGGCCGATTTTAGCCGTCGTTGGCGATCTCACAGCCCTGCATGATCTCAACTCGCTTGCGCTTTTGCAAAAATGCAAAGTTCCCGTTATTTTACTTGTTGTGAACAACCAGGGCGGAGGAATTTTTTCTTTCCTTCCTATTGCCCAGAAAAAAGAAATGTTCGAAGAATACATGGCTGGCGCACATCCTTGGCAATTTGAAGACGCCGCTAAGATGTTCCACTTGCCTTATCTTTCAATGACAGAGCCTTCTCAACTGAACAGAATTCTACGAGAAGAAAAAACTCACATCATCGAATTTAAAACCAACCGCGTAGAAAACCGGGAGCTTCATTCAACGATCGAAGAAA
>CAZBCR010000022.1:1457-15215 GCA_964490565.1 uncultured bacterium | reverse complement strand
AAAAACAAGAATGAAATACTTCATAAAATCTCTCCAAAATTTTGTTAAATTGAATGAACCAGCTTAAAACGCGTTAGCGTCGCCAGCGGAAGAAAGAGGCAAAATTTAAGAAAGAGACATTTTTCATAGTTGAGACTCTAAAAACTTTTTAAGCTTAGGATCGATGATCTTAATCGCGTTCGATCCTCGTGTAATTTGAGAAATGCTGACTTGGCACGATTCAGCAATTTCCCTCTGGGTCAATTTCCCTTCTAAAAGAGCTTTAATCACGACATAACGGGAAGCCAAGAGCTCCTTCTCTTCTAAAGTAAAAAACAGATCGAATAGATTTTCTAACTCCTTCTCCGATTTGAGCTTACAGCAAAGTGTTAAAAAATCTTTCCAGTCCTTTTCCATATATCCGTGTAATGGTATAGCGTTACACCAATATTCGTCAACAATCAAAATTATTCCTTTACAATTTTTGCTTTTTTTGAGAATTAATGATTAAACGCTTTTAATGAGGTTTATTGTGAACGTTAAGCAAGTTTTAGGTGGTATCATTTTTGTTGGAGGTCTCGGCCTTCTTTACTTAGCTCATTACATCAATGTGCAAGTTGAACAAGGAAACATGCAGATCTTCAGCGCTCAGCAGAAAGTCGATCAAGGAAACAGTCTCTTCAGCATGAGTCCTTATACGAAAGATGTCGGCAAAGGTCTCACTTCTGGAGCCCAAAAGCAGATCGATGAAGGAAGAAATACAGTTGAGTATTACACCAAAGTTGAAAATCGATGCCGCATTGGTGGAATCGCTGCTCTAATTGTTGGTGCTGGTATGATGATCTACTTCCGCAGGAAGAAAGGCCACTAAGATAACCATTCCGTGTGGAAGAACTGTCCACGCGGTTGATCAACTCGTTCATACGTATGCGCGCCGAAGAAGTCCCTCTGTGCCTGCAATAAGTTCGCAGGAAGCCGCGCGCATGTGTACCCATCTAAGAAAGTGACACCTGCAGCGAGCGTCGGTACTGGAATTCCTGATTGTACCGCAGCAGCAACGACATTTCTCCATCCTTCAGAACAACGGCTAACTTCTTTGTGGAAAAACGGTGCCAGCAATAGACTTGGCAAGTTAGGGTTCTCCGCATACGCTTTTTGGATATCGCCTAAGAAACGGCTACGAATAATGCATCCGCCTCTCCAAAGAAGAGCGATATTGCCGAAATTCAAGTTCCATTTCATTTCTGTGGCTGCCGCACGCATCAGCATAAACCCTTGGGCGTAGCTGACGATTTTAGCTGCATAAAGGGCATCTCTGACTTTATCGACGAAAAACTCGACGTTGACCTTCAAAGGGTTTTTTGGTGAACCATAGAGAACAGAAGCTTGGATTCTTTCATCTTTTAAAGAAGAAAGACAGCGAGCAAAGACAGCCTCAGCAATGAGCGTCACAGGAATGCCCAGATCAAGGGCGCTAATGCCAGTCCATTTACCAGTTCCTTTTTGACCTGCCACATCGAGGATCTTATCGAGTAAGAGATTTCCATCGGTGTCACGGAATCCAAAAATATGTGCAGTGATTTCAATGAGATAGCTATTGAGTTCGCCTTTATTCCATTCAGTGAAAGTTTCTTGGAGCTCTTTTGAAGAACAGCCGACGAGATCTCTTAATATTTGGTAGACTTCGCTGATCAGCTGCATGTCGCCATATTCGATGCCGTTATGGACCATCTTCACATAGTGTCCGGCTCCGCCATCTCCGACCCATTCGCAGCAAGGACTGCCATCATCGGCTTTCGCAGCGATTGCTTGGAAAATCGGTTTCACAAAAGGCCAGGCCTCTTTACTTCCCCCGGGCATGATCGAAGGGCCATGTCTTGCTCCCTCTTCTCCTCCGGAAATTCCCGCACCGATAAATAAGATTCCTTTAGCGCTGAGTTCTTTTTCTCTCCGGTCGGTATCGACGTAATGGCTATTGCCGCCATCGATTAAAATATCTCCTTTCTCAAGAAACGGAAGGCACTCCTCAATCAGCTCATCAACAGGAGCTCCTGCTTTGACCATGAGCATCACTTTACGAGGGCGTTTAAGTTGAGCAAAAAATTCTTTAAGCGTATGGGCGCCAACAACTTTGGAACCTTTTGCAGGACCTGCAAGGAAAGTATCGACTTTAGAGACTGTTCGATTGAATACAGCCACTTTGAAGCCATGGTCGTTCATATTCATTACAAGATTCTGTCCCATGACAGCCAGTCCAATTAGTCCGATATCTGCTTCCATTGATTCCTCGTATTAAGATAAAATAGTTACCCCGTCCTCGTAGCTCAGTGGATAGAGCGGTCGCCTCCTAAGCGACAGGTCGCGCGTTCAATTCGCGCCGGGGGCAAATTACACACTATACCAGGTAAAACTTCTGAAGGCAAAAGATTCTATCAGATCAAGAAACGACCTACTTTTGCCTTTAGATTGCCTCTTTTGAAAGGGCCTGCAATAAAAAATAATTCAGTTGCAACCATTTTTCTGCTGCAAAACAGTCCTTGAAACTTTTCTAGTCAAAAAAAAAAGCTAAGCATAACATTAAATTATGAGCTTAGTGCAATGCCACAAAGCGCAGTGAAAACAGAAACATAGGAGTGATGGAAGTAAAATAAGAACCTGAAAGAAAGGAGAACAGCATGATAATTGATATATGCCTGGTTTTCATCGCGTTAGCGATCATCTTATCAGCAGTGATTCTGGTGAGAATTTTTTTTCAAGTCCGGCAGTCACTTTGTCTTCTGCAAATTGACTTGCACGGTGTATTCATAGAGTCAACGCGCTTGTTAAATAGCTTAAATGAGTTCGTTCAGACCGATTTAAGCATGATTTCTCAAGAGACAAGCCAATTGATAAATCAGTTAAATGATTTGTCGGCTGATATTAATAATAAATCCCATTCATTAAATTTTCTTTTTAAACCATTGAGTTTTCTCAATTCCAAGGTGGATTCATCTTCAGATGAATCCTCTCCTAAACAAGACACGATTCCCCAAATCATGCGGTGGGTTGCGTCAAGTGCCCTGTTATTCAAAGCAACTAAGGAGTTAATAAACAAATATGGAAAACAAAAATGATACATCAACAAAACTAATTTTGGGCCTCCTGGTAGGCGGAATTGTCGGAGCTGGCGCTCTGTACTATATTCAGGCAGGAAAAAACCGCAAAACTCCTGTTCTGAAAAAGATCGGTAAAACCATTTCAGGTGTAGGCGAGATGCTCGAAAACTGCAATCTCGATACTGCCTCCGAAGTCATCGAAAATATTGAAGATAAGATGCCTCGAGGCTCTGACATTATCAATAGCCTGAGTGACTGGGTGGATGCCGGTATGTCTCTATGGAAAAAATTTAACAAGGGGTAGATTATGTACGCAACAAACAAACAAGATTTCTTTTGGGGAGCCTTAGTAGGAGGCACTGTTGCTACTTTGGTTTCCTTACTGTTTACAACCAAAAAAGGTAAACAAATCCAACATCAAGTCGGCGAGATCTATGAAAACATAGAAGATACCGTCAAAGATACCTTTACCGATACGAAAGATAAAATCGAAGATGCTGCTGATCATGTTGGTAAAAAAATTGCCTCTAAAACCAAACATGATGAACATCATCATAAATAGGCATTTCCAGGGAAAGGCATTCGCCTTTCCCTAACTTTTTAGATATTTATCGATTCCAACAGCAACGCCCTTGGCGATCTGATCGAGATATTTTTTGTCTCTTAGGTTACTACGCTCCACGATATTGGTCATGAAGCCCCCCTCGACTAAAACTGCCGGCATACTGGTCTCGCGGATCACATGGAAGTTTCCATTTTTGACTCCCCTGGATAATGCGTGCGTCTGCCCTATGAGTTCTTTTAAAATCGTACTGCCTAATGCTTTAGACTGCTGAGCTTTCTTATAGTCGCTTCCGGAATGGTAGAAAACTTCAATTCCATGCGCATCCGGTGATGGAGATGAATTGTAATGCATGCTGACAAAGAGTACGGCTTTAGTTTTATTTGCGATGGAGACTCGTCTGTGAAGCGGAATAAAGACATCTTTGCTGCGGGTCATGATCACCCGGTAGCCCATTTCGTTGAGATGCTTTCTTAAAAGAAGCGTGGTCATCAGAGTCAGCCGTTTCTCCATAAAATAATGGATCTTGGCTCCTTCATCTGTCCCGCCATGGCCCGGATCTAGAATAATCAACGGCTTAGCATGCTGAGGAACAGAAACTTTGTATGTGCGCAGGGGTTTATAGGCGTAATTCGGATCATTTCCGCTGAGAGGGATGACAAATAAAAGACATGCCAACACTAAAAATTTGCGCATGAGAGTGGAGTTTACCATACTTTTCTCACCCTCTGCAAGCTTCCTTCACTATCTCTCTATCGTCAAAGACGATTGTCTGATGGGCAAATACCTGATAAGTCTCATGGCCTTTGCCGGCAATTAGAATAATATCGTCTGGTTTAGCAAGCTCTAAAGCTTGCAAAATCGCTTTTTTTCGATCGAGCTCGACAACGTACGATTTTTTTTGGAAACCGCTGATGATCTGCTTTGCAATTTCATGAGGATCTTCATTCCGGGGATTGTCATTAGTCACAATAGTTAAGTCAGAAAAACTCTCAGAGATCGACGCCATCTGAGGCCGCTTTTGCACATCGCGGTTTCCTCCGCAGCCAAACACTGTGATCAGCCTTCCTTTTTTCAGTTCTGTCAATGTCTGGAGCACATTCTTCAATGCATCCGGTTTATGAGAGTAATCGACAAAGACCTGTAAATTTTTAGGATTAACCACACGCTCTAATCTCCCTGGAACGCCAGAGAAACTCTCTAACTTTTTAGCAATTTGCCTCAGCGTCATTCCTTGAGTCAAAGCCAGAGCTGTCGCTGCCAAGATGTTGTAGACATTGAAGCGGCCGATCAAAAGTGTTTTGAATGAAACTGTCTCCTGGTTCCAACAGACATCAAATGTCATGCCTTGTGAAGAGAGTCTTAAATGAGAGGCAAAAAGTTCGAATTTAGGATTGAGTCCATACCGAATCACTTTTTTAGAACTCTTGATCATGACCGGAGACCAAGGATCGTCGCCGTTGATGATGGCAACTTTTGCATTGGTAAATAGCCGCGATTTAACTTCAGCATACTCTTCCATCGAATGATGATAGTCGAGATGGTCTTGAGAAAGATTAGTGTAAACCGCTGCAGCAAACTCAATGTCCTTCACCCGATCTTGATCGATCGCATGCGAAGAGACTTCCATCACGACAGATTTACATCCCTCTTCGTTCATCTCATGAAAAAGCTGAATGAGAGTCAATACATCCGGTGTGGTGTGAGAGGCAGGTAAAACTTTTTTACCCGTCATCCAGCTCACCGTTCCGATCAGTCCACAGGGAGCCGCTTCTTCTAAAAAATATTTCATCAAAAACGTGGTGGTGGTTTTCCCGCTAGTGCCGGTCACGCCAAAGATGGAAAGCTTTTGAGCCGGATCTTGATAGAACCGTTTTCCTAAAAGAGTCTCCAGGCTGTTGACATCAGGATGGATGATCTGAACCACACTTAAAAACGGATCGTAAGTGTCAGTCAAAATCGCTAACGCGCCAGATGAAACAGCTTCAGCCACAAACCGGTGGCCATCCCCTGTTTTTCCCCGTCTTGCAATAAAGAGCGTTCCAGGAGCAACACTTTTAGAATTAGCTGTAATGAACTTGATGTCGATCTCTTTACTGCCTTTCCAGGTGACTGGGATGTCTTTGAACAGTTGTTTTAATTTCATCTGCCTCATCCGTGATTCCACTTGTCGAAGATCACTTTAAGGTCTTTCACTTCTTTATCCCAAGCATCGTTTTTAGGATCATCTTCTGGGACGCCGAGATATTTGAGGGTTCTTAAGCCGATATTACTAAAAGCAGGAGCAGCGCATGTTCCACCCATTTGGTTTTTGCCAACACCGGGAGTATATTTATGCTCTGGATTATCGATTGCGATCAGGAGAACAATCCGAGGATTATTCGCTGGAGCAAATCCAATGAACGTCGAGATATGGTCTTTCTTGGAATAGACGCCATTGATGACTTTTTCTGTCGTGCCGGTTTTTCCGACTTCAGTATATCCAGGGATATTTCCTTTTCGGGCTGTTCCTCCTGGTAGAGTGACAAACCGCATCGCCTTGTTAATTGTTTTGACATCCTCTGCATCTAGGATCCGGCGAGGAGGTTTAGCAATTGTATTGTCGAAGACCACCGTGCCGTCTTTTTTGACGATCTTCCGGACGAGGGTCGGTTTCACATCGACGCCGCCATTGGCAAAAATGCCATAGACACGGAGCATCTGCAGGCTGTTGACCAAGACGTTATGTCCCATCGCTAGGGACCAAGGTGTTGCCTTAGACCATTCGAGAGCGCCGTTCGGATATTTTTTTCCCAGTCTTGGAAGCAGCCCGCCGCTTTCAGCTGCGAGTTCAATGCCGGTCTTAGTTCCAATCCCGAAATCCTCAAGAGCTTTTCGATACCACTCCTCTCCCATCCGTTCGATGACACGCTGGATCATTGTCGCCATGTAGACATTGGATGATTTTTGCATCCCCATGTACATATTGAGATAACTATAATGGTGAGTATCTTTTAGAGGTTTCCCTCGTCCAGGAAAGTTGCGGGCTTTTGTCGCGATTTTTTCATCAATTGAAAACAGAGGAGTCTTGCCTTGTTTTTTCAATTCGGTGTTGGCCCTCAAACAAATAGCCATCGTAAGATCTTTAAACGTCGAGCCCGGCTCGTAAGGATCGGTGATCGCTTGGACCTTTGTATGCGCTTCTTTTTTCGGATCGTTGAAGTAATCTTTGTAGCGAGCCGGCTCAAAGAACGGATATTGAGCCCAAGCTAAGATCTCTCCCGTATAGGGATCCATCATGATAGCCCAGCCGCTGGTGGAATTTGCGGCCTTCACGGCTTTTGCGATTTCTTCTTCTGCAATCGCCTGCAGATGGTGATTGATACTCAAATAAACATCGGATCCATGCTGAGGCTGTTTTGTCACGGTCCCTGTCTCTAAGGGCTGACGCGGTGACCGCAGGATCACGCGTCTGCCGTCTTCTCCTTTGAGATATTTATTCAGCGAGAGTTCGAGTCCGCCGGTCGGGATGCATTGGTGAGTCGCCTGGTCTCTTTCAGAACGGACTGTGTGGAGCACTTGCCCAAGAAGTTTTCCAAACGGATACGACCGTTTGTAATCGTTAACAAAGAAAAGTGCGTTCCGTGGGATTTTGTGGGACCTCGCATAAGTCTGCCACCATTTCGTGATATTGTCGTGCATCTCTCGTGAGAGCCATAAAACGAGTTTCCGGCTGCGGCTTTTTTTTCCCAGCTGGACAGCAAGCTTCTGAGCATCGTTATCTGAAAGGTCTAACGTTAATTTTAACCGTCGGATGATGTCGCTTCTGCATTTTTCAGGAATCATTTCTGGATCGGCATAGAGATGGAACTTGGGAACATCGATCACTAAGGCTTGAGCTTTTTCAGGATGTCCTTTTTTTACGGAGGTATTGGAATAGAATACTCCCCTGCAATACGGCTCGATCACCGAGAGTTTGTGTTGACGGTTGGCAGCACGGCGCCATTTGTCTCCATCGATGATTTGGATTTTATAAAACTGAACGATGATGAGTGAAAAAAGGAATAACAAGAAAAGAGCGACGTAAACAAGCAGACGTCTGTCATGGGCAGTCGGAGGAGTTTTGGGATCTTCAGGCATAAATCGGAAAAGTTAAAGAATTACTGCGTAGCAACGATCGGTGTTTTCGCTTTCGTTTGCTCGGCCTTTTTTTCCTTAGGCGTGCTGTATTGTAGCGCAAGCCCCTCCTTTACCGTAAGAACTTCTTCAGTAAAAGGAAATTTAAGGTGGGCATATTCCGGACTGCCGGCCATGCTGAGCAAATTCTGAGGATTTTCAAAACACTCGATCTGGTACTGGAGATTGGCATTGACCTCGCGGATCGCTTGGATCTCTTTGGTCAGCTTAGGCAGATGCATCTTCAGTTCTGTGCAACTATTTTGTTTATCTAAATAAGAGTAGATAGAGAAGCTAAAGACGGTCAGGCAGGCGAGGAGTCGAAGGTATATGCCGCTGATCATAGAACTCTTCCTATGTTCTCTCTACAAAACGCATTTTGGCACTGCGAGATCTCGGATTCATCCGCATCTCGGCATAAGTCGGCACCAAAGGTTTCTTAGTTAAAAGTTTCATAAATTCAGCTGGGCCATCTTTTTTAGTTCTTTGGCACGCAGTACGGAAAATATTTTTGACTAAACGGTCTTCCAAGCTATGGAAGCTGATCGCTCCGGTTCTTGAGCCATGGGCCATAAAACTTAAAGCTTTAGTCAGTCCGTCTTGGATCGCATCTAATTCTTTATTAACCACGATGCGGAGAGCTTGAAAAACAAGCGTTGCAGGATGGAGTCTTCCACCTTTTTTGAAGCCAATAGCTGACATGAGTAGTGCCGCGAGTTGTTGGGTTGTTTCAATCGGTTTTTTATGTCTTGCTTCGACGATCGCTCTAGCAGCTTTTTTCCAATGAGGCTCTTCACCGTATTCGCGGAAAATCTCTCCGAGTTTTTGCTCAGAAAAGCGGTTGACGATCTCTTTTGCAGTGACATCGTCTTCTGGATCCATTCTCATATCGAGTGGTCCATCTTTAGAGAAGCTGAAGCCTTTGTAGCCTTTATCGAATTGCATGGATGAAACCCCTAGGTCAAAAAAAAACCGTTAACTTCTTTGATTCCCCTTTTCTTAAGAATCGTATCAAGATCTCCAAAGTTACCTCTGACGAACTCGACTTTGTCTTTCCAGGGTTTGAGCCTGGCTTCCGCTAGTTCCAGCGCTTCCGGATCCCGATCGCACGCTAGGTACGTTTCAATCTCAGGATGGGCCTTTAATATTGCTTCTGCATGGCCACCGGCTCCCACCGTTCCTTCAAAAAACACCTTTAGATTGGTGGTCTCGAAGAACTTCAAAAACTCTGCGGTCATGACGGACGTGTGATTAGCTTTCATGTTTTGCGTATGATTTGTCTTTTAATTCGGCCAGTTTTTTTGCAGCATCAGAGAGAGCTTCTTCGCTTTCATCTTCTCCGAGCAGTGCAAACGCTTCTTCAGTCATTTTTGCTAAATCAAAACCTTCTTCTTTTCCTTCCATCGCCGCTTTCAATTGAGCGTCGTAGATCTCTTTAGGCCAGATCTCAATCTTATTAAGGACCCCTGCGATCACGAGCTCGCTCTTGATATCGACCGCTTTCATCAGTACTGGAGGAAGCAAAATCCGTCCGACTGAATCGCAAGTCGTTTGATGGAGCGTAGAAAAAAACAGTGTGAAAAATTTTTGATACTTGGCCATGTGCTGTTTCGATTGGAATTTCTCCACAATCTTTTCGATATCGCTCTTGCGATAGATCGCTAAACAGCCGCCAAGACCTAAAGCTATGGTGAATTCTAAAGAGCCGTTTTCGACCAAGCCAAAACGCATCTGTTGCGGAAGAACGAAACGGTTCTTTCCGTCGAGTTTTGCATGGCTAGATCCGCTGAAGAAAAACTTGGACATGCTCTTTTTCACCTTTTGCCACAATTTAACACCGTTTCATCAAATCTGCAAGTCCTTTCCGGATTTTCACCCACCAACTGCCACCAAAATCATTTCCTAACACTCCTATTTCCAACGGTTTATATGAATGTAAAGAAAAGTGGGAAACTGTGGGAATGGCTAAAAAGAAAAGAGCTAAAAAAGCAAAATAGGGCCCGATCGGGCCCTATTTACAAATATGCGTGGAGATTAAGGTTTTGGATTTGGAACTGCGATGACGACTTCAAGAGAAGGATTTGGATAGACCTCTTGAACAATATTCCAGTAATCTTCGATGAGCTTGACAGGCACATGGTCTTGGAGATGTTTGAGCTCGAAATCAAAGTCAGCCGTTTGGCCTTCTTTTTTCATATGATAGACATACTTGATCGCTTCATTTTCAAAGACAGCCTCTTCGGAATCGTGCTCCCAGTTATTGAAGGGGTTTTCAATATGGATCCGCTCTTTAACCCAGAGAGGATATTCCAAAAGATAAGGAGCAGATCTCTCTAAATTAATCCCATCATCTAGATAGTCATATAAAACTGAGGAGGAAGCTTTGATGAGTTTTTTTCCGACGCGTGAACGAGTAGAAACTTGGTACGACTCCGTAATCGTCAATACATTTTTCTCACGATCATCCGCAACAGCAACAGGAGAACTAACAGAGGCTCCTTTGTATTGCTTTTGAATATACTCTAAACGGTCTTCTGAAAATTTCTTAATTCCCGTTTGCTGGAGAATCCTTCTCATTCCACCTGCCCTAGACCCAGAACCTGTCCGCTCAATTTTCAATTCCGCAGTTTCAGGAGACGTCATCGTAATAGAAGTCCGTATCTCAATAGGCTTAGTGATAGGAGAAGGAATAGCTGTAAGCTCTGTTGTATGAGGAGAGACCGCAAGCCCCCAATAGTATTCTGGGCAGTAGTTGTCCTTTAGCGATCCCCCTTGCTGTGTAATGGTGGGATCGACCCAATAGTCAGCGCCATCGATCTCAATCCGCAAAATCGCGTGATTCAAAAACGGCCTAGGAAGAAGTTCCGGCAGCCTTTTGCCTATTTTCGTATCGACTAAGACAGGAGTCGATTGGATATGCATGAGTTTAAGAAAAGAGTGAAGAAGGACTGATTTATCCTTGCAATCTCCAAATCTCCGCTCAAAGACAACACGGGGATCTGTCGGCTTCCAGCCTCCGATCTCATCTTCAAAACCCATGTACTTAACTTCATCTTGCACGAATCTCAGCGCTAAGAGAGCCCGCCGGCGCACATCATCGGTAGAGTCTGTCCACTTCTTTACAAGAGAGAGCATCTCAGACGGAGGTTTTTTCTCGAAATCTTCTGGCAAAGCATAGAGAGGGACTACTTTTTGGACAGCGTCTTGCCACGACTTATACTGGCTGATATAGACGCCATCTATTTTATACCAAGATGGAATGTCTTTTTCTTCACGCAGCACAGGAGTATCGACGGCTTCAATCGTCCATTCACAAAGAGTGGGAGAAAGATCGACCTTTTTTGGTTTTACCGGCCCATCAAACGATTTCATTTGGAGAGGATGCTTTGGATGGACAAGAAGACGGTGGTAGATTTTCCCTCTTGTTTGATGCTCTTTAAGAGGAGCCCAAAGATTTAAATGTGAAGACAAAAACGGATGGAGCCCCACGATTGAATACGAATATTCGACGACATCTCCTGCGCGGATATCATTTAGAAAATAGACGAGGGTAAGCTTGCCGTGGTAAATATTATTTTCTAAAGAATCTTCTCTTTGCAGCAATTTATGATGCGATTTTTCTAAGCAATTGAGAGCTTCTCCATTTCTTAGGACCTTGATGCTGTGAACAACGACATGCTGATGCGTAGGCATGAAATCGACAGCGATTCGAGTAAACCCTTCAGCGCCGGTTTGGTTTAAAACTTTCACCATCCGACGAATATAGGTGGTTTTTTCTTCCCAATTGATTTGGTTCTCATCAAGCAGATATTGGTAGTTAACATGCTCTTCTTTATCAGAAAGTTCTTTGACTTCAAAATCGCAAGGTTTGACCCAGGCAGGCGCAGGCCCTGTTTTGGAGCTTTCTGAATTTTCTTGAACTGGAACAGCTCCCAGAAAAACAAGCGGCAGACTTAACAATAACACCAGGCGATTGAACATATAAAACCTCGGTGAAATATTACCCGAATATCGCCTTATATTCTATACATAGCCTCACTCCCCAGCAGGAAAATTTTTGAAGCTGCTCAAATTAAATATTGGATGTTGAGACAAATTTTGAATCAGCGTAAATAAGAATAAAGACCCTGATCTTGGTATAAATGAGTAAGCTTGTTAAACTTGCTCACCCAGCAAAAGGAAGCATAGCGTGGTTGAACCTAAAACAGTCTCGAATCTCCCCCTCGATGTTTCGATTCGTTGGGCAAAAGATCAAGAGTTATTAACTCAAACTCAGCCAATCACTCAAGATGCGGACAGCATCTCTAAGCATGCTGTTTCCGATGTCAACCTGCCAACTTCTCAATCTCAAGTTGAAGTTCTTTTAGGACTCTACACTCGCAACCCCACTTGGGCCGCTTTCCAAATGCCAAAAGGATTTGTCACTCAAAGACGAAGGCTCTTCACTTCTCAGCTCGTTGGTTTTTTAGGATCGGATGAACAACAAGATTCGTTAATCACACGGATCGAGGGCGCTTCAGGCGAAGAACAAGACAAAGACGCCTGGGATCAAGAAAAGGGAATGCTCCTGCATGTTTTAAAGCTCATGAGCATGTTAAACAAAGACTTGATAGATATTGTGTCGCGTTGTAAACAGTACCAAAAGGGGTGATCATCATGAGCTCTCTCAAATGGTCAGAAATCGTAGGCTGGGATTCAGAAGCACTAGAAGATTTAAGATATCTTGGATTTGCTTATCTTAAACAAGGCAAGTTCGATGTCGCTCAATCATTTTTCGAAGCCCTTGTCACCTTCAATCAAAACGATGCTTATGATTTACAAACTCTGGGCGGACTCTATTTAGAAACAGGACGCAATCTCCAAGCTCTTAGCACGATCGAACAAGCTCTGAAAATTGAACCGAACCATCCAACCACTTTACTCAACCGCGTCAAAGCTCTCTTTGCTCTCGGTTACCGCCGGCAAGCGATTGCTCAAGCAAAAACTCTCGTCGGCCATTCCGATGTGATGATTGCAAACCAAGCATCCGCACTGCTTCTCTCGTACACTTAAATTCTACAGCGTGATAAAACTTTAGCCTATGCTTACAAAAAATCAGGCAGACATCTGGTCAGATTTCCTCGCCTTCATCGAAGAGAGATGTTCTGCAGCAGAATTTCAAAATTGGATTGCACCGATTCAAGTCGCTGAAAGCGCAACCGATGAACTCGTTTTAAAAGTTCCGAACATCTTCGTTCAAGAATACCTCCTCCAAAATTACAAAAAAGATCTCGCCGGTTTTGTTCCTGTCAAAACCAACGGCGATCTCGCTTTAAAATTCATCATCTCGGAAGAAGTTAGAAAGCAGCCCGTCCAAGAAGAAGCCCCTCCTGCCCAAGATAATCTCAAACTCAATCCCCACTACACATTTGAAAATTTCATCGAAGGCGCTTCCAACCAATTTGTTAAATCTGCTGCACTCGGCGTCGCCTCTCATCCCGGCAAATCGTACAATCCTCTCTTCATCCACGGCGGTGTCGGCCTTGGAAAAACTCACCTTCTTCACGGCATCGGCCACTACGTTCGTCAGCATCACAAGAAACTCAAAATCCACTGCATCACGACAGAAGGATTTATTAATGAGATCGTCGATAATCTGAAAAACAAATCGATGGACCGGATGAAAAGATTTTATCGTTCTCTCGACATCCTCCTTGTCGATGATATTCAATTTTTACAAAACCGTCTTAACTTTGAAGATGAGTTCTGCAACACTTTCGAGAGCCTCATCAACCAAAATAAACAGATCGTCATCACCTGCGATAAACCTCCTTCCCAACTTAAACTCTCTGAACGTCTTGTCGCTCGCATGGAATGGGGCCTTGTTGCCCACGTCGGCATACCTGACATCGAAACACGCGTTGCTATTTTACAACATAAAGCAGAACTGCGCGGCATCCGCCTTCCTCACAAAGTCGCGTTCTTCAT
>CAZBCR010000022.1:0-1357 GCA_964490565.1 uncultured bacterium | reverse complement strand
CTGCTTTTTCTCGTCATATGGGAAAAGAAGTCACGGAAGAAGTCGTCGAAAGCACCCTTGGAGAACTTCTCCAGCACAATCCTCAGAAAAAAGTCTCCGTCGATAACATCCTCCACTGCGTCGGCACTCTTTTTGAAGTCCGCGTCAGCGATCTCCGTGGCACTTCCCGGCTAAAAAATGTCGCCTTCCCCCGCCAAGTCGCAATGTACCTTGCCAAAGAACTCATGACCGATTCTCTCATGAAACTCGCTTCCGCCTTCGGTGGAAAGACTCACTCAACACTGCTTCACGCTTGGAAAAAAGTCAGCCAGCAGCTCCAAAGCGATGAAACCCTCCGCAAACAAATCGAAATGGCCCGCCGAAATTTAGAAGAGTAAAATTCCTTTTCCTGTTAACAGGAAATTAAAGACAGGAGTCTCCTATGTTTAAGTTCGCTAAAAATCTACTCGATCGAGGCATACAAAAAGACGGCCGCGTTGCCACCGCTCCCTCTCCGTTTATTCAGACAGATACTCCTTACTATGAAGACCAAGAGCCAGAATCTGGCCCAGAAATGACCATCGGAACCAACATCACCGTGACTGGGAAAATCGCCTTCCAACGAGAGATCTGCATCAATGGGGTCTTTGAAGGAGAGTTCGAAGGAAATGGGAAGGTTGTCGTGGGTCCTGAAGGAGTTGTGAAAGCCGATATGGATCTTTATGAAGCTGAAATTTCCGGCAAAGTCGAAGGAAATATCACTGTGCAATACCGCCTGATCCTCAAAGGCAATGCCGAAGTCAAAGGCAACATCACCGCTCCCCGCCTCTCTGTTGATGAGGGCGTCTCTATTATAGGACAGGTCCATGTGACTGCTGCGGCAGCTCCTGTCGGAGAGAACTTATTTTAATCACCTTCAGGGGAAATCCCTCGTAGAGCCTCTGGGCGCAGGCGCGCAAAGTAGCGCCTGTTCCGACGATGTCATCCACAAGTAGAATTGTTTTTTCTGCGATCGGCACTTGTTTTTTCCACTCAAAATTCTCCGCTGATAAAAGGAAGCGTTTGTCACGATCGACTTTCATCTGACAAAAAAGCTGACGTTTTCTTTTGAGAAGTTGAATGACGGGTCGATCGAGTGTTTTTCCTAGGTGCTCAGCTAGAAGAAGACTTGGATTATAGCCTACCTGTAATGACCGATGGAGAGATTGCGGCACCGGAACAATGATATCCGGCAGTGGCAGATCGCTTTTAAGATATTGGAGGGCCATGTAGCCGGCAAGTCCCTCCGCCAGGCGCGGAGCCTTGCCGCTTTTGAGAGCTTTGATGAGCGTCCACGCAGGACCTTGTCCTTCAAAAGTTACGAGCGGATCTGCTAGAG
>CAZBCR010000021.1:13725-15224 GCA_964490565.1 uncultured bacterium | reverse complement strand
AAAGATGTTCACTTTTGTGACGGATCTGAAGAAGAATACCGTCATCTTTGTAATTTGCTCGTTCAAAAAGGAACGTTTGTTCCGCTCATAAGACCGAATAGTTTTTGGTGCCACTCCACACCTGACGATGTCGCACGCTCAGAAGCCAATACTTTCATCTGCTCTGCAAAAGAAGAAGATGCAGGCCCGACCAACAATTGGAAAGATCCTGCGGAGATGAAAGAGCTTTTGAAAGAATTATTCCGCGGCTGCATGCGCGGAAGAACTCTCTATGTTATTCCGTTTTGCATGGGACCCATCAAGAGCCCTTACGCTCGTTTTGGAATTCAAATCACAGATTCACCTTATGTCGTCTGCAATATGAAATTGATGACACGCATGGGCAAAGAAGCGACCGATGCGATGCAGGGAAAGCCCTTTGTTCCTTGCCTGCATTCTGTCGGAATGCCGCTAGAAAAAGAATCAGACGACGTCCCATGGCCGAATAATCCCAAGCATAAATACATTGTTCAGTTTCCGGATGAGCCTTCGGTTTGGTCGTTTGGCAGCGGCTACGGCGGCAATGCACTCCTGAGTAAAAAATGTTTTGCTCTGCGGATTGCTTCTGTTCTTGGAGAAAAACAAGGCTGGCTTGCTGAACACATGCTGCTGATTGGCGTGACTAATCCTGAGGGTGAGAAAAAATATATCGCCGCATCGTTTCCAAGCGGCTGCGGAAAAACAAATCTAGCGATGCTCCAATCGATTCTTCCAGATTGGAAAATCGATTGTGTCGGTGATGATATCTCTTGGCTCCATTTTAAAAATGGACAGCTCTACGGCATCAATCCTGAAAATGGATTTTTTGGCGTTGCTCCGGGAACTTCTGAAAAAACCAATCCCGTCGCTGCCCAGATGATCAAAAAAAATACCATTTTCACCAACACTGCGCTCACTGCTGACCGTGATGTCTGGTGGGAAGGTCTTACTGAGACGCCTCCTGAAAATCTCACTTCCTGGCAGGGAAAGCCCTGGGATAAAACAGGTCCTGCTTCCCATCCCAATGCTCGTTTTACCATTACAGCCAACCAATGCTCGATGTTAAGTCCTGAGTTCAACGACCCGCAAGGCGTTCCAATTTCTGCGATTATTTTTGGAGGACGACGCTCCAAGCTCGTTCCTCTGGTGATTGAATCTCTCAGCTGGAATCACGGCGTATTACTCGGCGCTTCAATGTCTTCAGAAATGACAGCCGCAGCAGAGGGCCTAGTCGGAAAGCTCCGCCATGATCCGTTTGCGATGCTGCCATTTTGCGGCTACAACATGGGCGATTATTTCAAACATTGGATCGAGATGGGGACAAAGTCTAAAACTCTACCGAAGATTTTTCATGTGAATTGGTTTCGGAAAGATGTCGAAGGACACTATATCTGGCCTGGATTTCGGTATAACACCTATGTTTTGAAATGGATTTTTGAGCGTGTCAACGGCACCGCTGACGCTAGATCTTCACCTGTGGG
>CAZBCR010000021.1:0-13625 GCA_964490565.1 uncultured bacterium | reverse complement strand
TGGATGGCTCAAAAACTCATAGGCCTTAGATATTTTTCAGATGCTCAAGGCAAGATGAATCTCTCCCTGCAAGATATCCAAGGAGAAGTGCTCATTGTTTCTCAATTTACCCTCTATGCCAATTGCAATGAAGGGCGCAGGCCTGGGTTTGATGCCGCTGCACCTGGTTCTGTTGCCAAGATGATGTACGAAAAATTCGTTGATGAAGTGAGACAAGAATTAACAACTGTTCAGACGGGAATTTTTGGAGCTGACATGGAAGTGAGTTTAGTGAACGATGGACCAGTGACGTTTGTGGTCGATTATCCGAATGAATAAAAGTTTTTGATGTTTGAGATTCAAACATCAAAAACTTTTATAAATTTTAGCAGCTTATGCTTGCTGCTCTGTTTCGTCTTTACTTTCTTCATCTTGAATCTGTCCAACGACTGTCGTGTCATTGATATCAGCTTGAGCAATTGCTCCTCGAAGAGAGTAGGCGATGTAGGTGTCGAATCCTGTAAGGTCCATTATTTTCCTTAACTATTGTAGGGTTGTATTGTGCTCATTGCAAAAGCATCGAGCTGCGCTTGTTGAACATTGTTGTTATTGATAGTCGTATCTTGCTGCACGACGATTGTCTGCTGGACGTCTTGATCCATCATATCGAGTTGCGCCTGATAGTCCATTGTTAATTCAGAGCTTATTGAGCTGGTATCCATAATCCCTCTATTTTTTATTAATTGTATTAACTTTATAATTTAATTATATTATTTTATAATAATATTTACTACTAAATAAAATTAGCAATTTAAGTCTTTGGAGCTGAGCTGATTATAGTGAAAATACGAGGAGAATTTATGTAACTGATATTGAGCCAGTTAAGGTTTAAGAAAAAGTCTGTTCGTTGATCGCGTCGGTCTCTTCTTTCCGCTTTTCGTGAGCATCATTCATCTCACTCATGGAAGTCGAGATCTGTTTCATTTCCAATGCTTTTTGAACGTCGGAAGGAAACTGATTAACTGTACCGTAGGTAACTGGGGAGATATTCATGGTGTTGCCTCTAACTTAATTATAGGTAATATTATATCTTTAATCAATCTTTATATAAAGACGTAAGTGGCTTGTTTAGAGGGTATTGCAACTTATTTAAGATGAGATATTTGGAGCTGTCAATTAAGACAGCTCCAGGAAGAGAACTAGCAGCAGCAGCAAGAATTTGATTTAGGCTGGCAGCAGATTTCATTTGATCTGAAGAAAAAAGCGATCTCTGTTTTCGCGTTTTCTAAGCTGTCAGATCCATGGACGGTATTGCGGTCGATCGACTCTGAAAAGTCTTTGCGGATCGTGCCAGCAGCAGCGTCTTTAGGGTTTGTTGCTCCCATAAGCTCGCGGTTTTTTACTACGGCATTTGGACCTTCTAATACGGTGATTAGAACAGGGCCTTCCGTCATGAAAGTCACGAGGTCCATGTAGAAAGGGCGAGCCGCATGGATTGCGTAGAAAGCTTTCGCTTGCTCGACTGTCAATTGAACCATTTTAGCAGCCACAATTTTGAGGCCTGCTTTTTCAAAACGAGATAAAATCTCACCGATGTGGTTGTTAGCAACTGCGTCGGGTTTAATGATCGATAATGTTTGTTCTTTGTTCATAATTTCCTCTTTAATTCTGTAGATTATAGCCTGTTTTTGACTTTCCGTCGAGGCAAAATAAGAGGGGATGGTCTATAATCAGGATTAAAAAATACTATGAATCCACAACAAATCGGAATAGTTCGTCGCAATGGCCTAGGGGATCTCCTCTGCGTCATGCCACTCGTTAATCTCTGTAAGGAGAGATTTCCTGGGTGCCAAGTAACGCTTTTTGTCGATGAAAGAGGCGCGCCTCTTCTTCCTTATTTAGAGGGCATTGATCGGTCTGTGGTGCTCTCCTCAGCGTCTAACAAATATGCAGCCCTCCTAAAAACCGCCTGGTCAGAGAGATATAAAAAATTTGACCTACTCATTTCTGCTAAGCCTTCTCCCATGAAACTATTAAACTTATTTTTATATTTATTGAGAGGAAAAAACCGGATCGCCTATGTCGATCAGGCCTGGCATTCCAAGTTTATTAATGACCCAAGAGCCTATGATCCGAAAGAAGAAAAACATCAAATGGTCAAAAGCCTGCGGCTTCTCGATCCTTCATTTGAGACTGTTCCTTCCGCTTTAAGACCGCGTCTCAAAGTCACTCCCTCTTTTAAATTTGATCAGCGCACAGTTTTAGTCTCCGTCACAAATAATCGTCTGGGCAGCACGCTAGACGCCGATAAAACTCAGCGGATCTTAAATCAAATCAAAAAGCCGTTTAAAGTCGTGATCAATTGCGAGCCTGCCGATTATGACCGAGCTCTACTTTTGGCGAAGGGACTTCAGATGCCTGCAGAAGTTATCCCTACACCATCATTTGATTCATTCGTTTCATTGATTGCTTCTGTCGATGCATTTTTTATTGGAGACGGAGGGATCATGCACTTAGCCGCAGCTCTTGATAAGCCTCAAGTTGTATTATTTGGCGGGACCAAAATTTGGGAATGGGCTCCGCTTTCTGAAAAAGCTGTCTGTCTGAGCGATCCTCACAATGTGAATTTCATTCCTGAAGAAACCATTTTGCAAGCTTTGGAGAAGATTTTATGAAGTACGGAAATTATCCTGATTTGACCCAAGTCAAAAAAGTCCTCGTGGTCAAGCTCCGACACCATGGCGATGTCCTACTGACTTCTCCTGTCTTTTCCAATTTACAAGCTGCCATTCCTCAAGCAGAAATCCATGCCATGCTCTATAAAGACACCGTTCCTATGTTAGAAGGTCATCCTGCGATCCAAAAATTCCTCTCCTATGACAGGGGCTGGAAAAAACTGGGATTTTTTGGAAAACTCATGAAAGAGGCATCTCTATTAAAACAAGTCCGGCAAGAAAAATACGATCTCGTGATCAATCTTACCGAAGGAGACAGGGGAGCGATTGCTGCTTTTGTATCCGGTGCCAAAATCTGCGTGGGACTCGATCCCGAAGGAAAAGGGTTTAAAGGCAAACACAAGATCTATTCTCACATTGTAAAAAATTGCAAAACTCCTCGCCATACCGTGGAAAAAAATCTCGATGCCATTAGACGGATTGGGATTTTTCCCACGCCTGAAGAAAGAGATGTTTACTTTGCGATTCCTGAAGAGAGTAAAAAAAGAGTCCATCAACTTCTTCAAGAAAACGGTCTCTCACCTCAAGGCTATTTTCTTTTGCATCCTGTTTCTAGATGGAAGTTTAAATGCTGGCCGCCGTCACTCGTTGCCAAGCTGATCACCGAGCTGCATCAGAGGGGAGAAAAAATCGTGATCACTGCAAGTCCTGATAGCTCAGAGTTGCAAATGGTCGAAGAGATTTTGAAATTAGCTCCAGAGGTGCCTGTCGTAAATTTCGGAGGAAAAACTTCTTTGAAAGATTTAGGAGCGCTCATTGAAATGAGCCGCTGCCTCGTCTGTGTTGACTCAGTTCCGCTCCATATGTCGAGCGCTTTGAAAAGCCCTACAGTGGTTCTATTTGGTCCGACTTCTGAGATCAATTGGGGCCCTTGGCAGAACAATAAAGCCCGTGTTGTGACTCAAAATCTTCCCTGCCGGCCTTGCTTTATGGACGGCTGCGGAGGAAGCAAAATGAGCGATTGTTTATTCACCCTTCCTGTCGTCAGGGTGATCAGCGCTATCGACAGTCTCTCCACCCACACCCTCAGTACGTCTCTCAGATAAGGGTTGTGGTTTTTCGAAAAAGCACTGAGCAATCCACTCTGCCCCATATTGACGCTTTGCATCCCAGCCGCTGGATTGAGAGTCTTCTTTTTGTTGGTGAGTCAGATGTCTAGCAAAGATGATCGAGATGAGCATCGCTTCTCTGTTTGAGCCAAAGTTGCTGACCCCTTTATAATAGAGCCAAGTTCCCGTGCAAATATCATTCATATTTGTTTTTAATTGGCCGTCGACCCAGCATCCTGCTGCATAAATCAAAGAAAAAGCAATGGCTCCGCCAGGAAGACCTAAATGGTGCGTCCCGTAGTGCCATCCTTTCTGATAGAGGAAAAAATAAACCGAAAATTGCACAGCGAGTTCTACAGTTTGGATGAAAGCTTTGTATCTTGCGACGGCTTGCTGATAATTTTGACATGGCTTCATAGCAGAGTTGTAAAGAGGCAGGATAGAGTTATTATAGAGAGTGACGTAAGGCTCGATTTGGCTTGTTGCTAAGGGAAGAAGGATGTTTTTATAGACAGGCTGAAAAGGATTGATCATGATCGATGCTCCATGTTTTGGAGATCGAGGATAACATTATTCTTTGAAATTCAACAAGAAACTACTGCTTTTTGTTGCCACGATACCAGATAGAAAATTTGGAAGCCTACTCTTGATATTTTCCATCGAGCCAGAAAGAGTCATAAAAAGCGTAATGATTGATTACTCGAGCGAGGTAGCAAAAGCCAATCGCGCGAACAAATCCGCCGACATCATTTTTTGTTAAGAGAAGCTGTTGTTTTGTGACAAGATCAACAATTTTTATAACCAAAAGATGTCCGCCATTGACAAAGGCATTAGAGAGAGCAGCCGCATAAGGATGGATAAGTAATTGTACGGTCCAAACAAAACTGCCGCTGAGATTATCGTTGCTTATTGTCAGAAATTGATCGGAGAAGTCAGAGTTGTTTAAAAGAGCGTTTAGGCTTTTTATTGTCATTTTAATCCCTCTTAAAAATTCAACCCCTGATCAGTTCGCTAAGTGCTAATTTTTGGATGCTCATTCAAAAATTGTACAGCAGCATTGGGAGTAAGTATAGTCAATGGAAGCTCAACCTCTACCCCTGCTTCTGATAACCGCTCTAATGCCCAGTATAAACAATCGTAACGTTTTGCTAACTTATCTGAGAAAAAATATGCTCCAAGGCCACCAAAAGCTACCAAGGAAAAAGGAATAGATTGTTCAGTAACTAAACTAGAATAGGCGAGAAGACGAGATTTATGCACGTTTTGATACCGTGCAATTATGCCCACACCCTCGGGTAACGTACTCGAAATCTTAGATGAAAAAACAGAAAAATCGTACTTTGCACAGTATGCAGTAATAACAAGAAAGCCTAAACCAATTGTTAATAGGACAGGAGTTGCAAGTTCTGGGATTTTTCTGCCAATTGCAAAGGGTACATTTATGTGGCACCGATCGGCTTCCTGGATAGAGTAAAGCATATTCTCTACTGCTGTTCTAGGTCTTACCCACGTAGGACTGTTCAGTGTATTAGGGATAAATTCTTTTTTAATCTTTATTTGAGCCTGTATCTGAGCCTGAAAGCAGTTTTGATCAGGGTTATTTGTAGAAATATGCAGATACTTAAAAAATTGGTATTCATCTTTCACCCCCTCACAAGCAATCATAGCATGACCGCTTCTCCACTTAGATGATTCAGTTCCTGGTTGAGCGCTTACTAATGTAATAGCCCAACGTTCTTCGTCTAGAAATACATTTTTACTAAAGAGGCTTACTCGATTTAAAATAACCAAAGCAAGGGATTCCACTTTTTTATGTGAATCGAGTGTCGCTTCGATTCTGAGACGTCCAGTATAAGAGGCTACATTCAGGCGGTAGCACAAAATATTTAATAGACATTCTTTAATAGCTCCCTCTATCTTTTGGATTTCAAATATCCTACAGGAGCGATCTGAATCATCAAAAACTCCCCACCGAGCTTCATGGATTACTTCCGTTTTAGGATCTCCAAGTCCAAATAATGCAACCCTTAAATGTGCTAAAGGTGCAAATTCCCCTGCTTTGTTTGCGCAAGCATGAGTCTCCAAAACAGGCAAGAAAGAAGATGGTTCAATCCTACTTAGAAGGTTAACATTAATCACTTCATGAAAAAGATTAACAATGGCACTAGTACGACGGATATTTTCGTATAAATGAGTACCAATTTTACCTTTACAAATTTGGTGTCCTCCTTCTTCGACAGTGAATTCAAGATCAGCTACTGTTTCATTTTCACGACGAAAAAGAGAAACTTGTTTTCCCTCAATAGCCCACTGATCTATCAGGAATGAAGTGATGGGAAGGGTACTAGACATAAGTCCTCGCGGGCATTAACATTTTAACTGATTGTAATAACTTTCTACGACGTCTCCAGCTTGCCGTGCAAATGTCTTTGGATGCAATTCTTCCATTGCACGTTTCAAGATTAGTCGCTCATTCTCATTTGCGCCTTGCTCTTCAATTTGTCCATTAAGAGGACGTTCCCTACGCGCTAAAATTTCCATTGCTTGTCTCATTATACGATTCGGAACCAGGTCGTTTACTGCAAAGGGTGTTCTAGAAAGGGGGCAGTTGTTGTTGACAGCCAACCATCTAACGATATCCTCTCTTTCAAAAGTATGGCCACATGGATCGATAACAGGATCCTTTAGTGTGTCAATAGAAAGGGGACATTCAAATAGAGCTTTAAGTGCTTCGGTTGCTTTAAGCGCGTCTGTGACTTGTGTTACTGCTGTCATAAGGTCTCCTAGTTAATGTTATGCATCGATATTAACTCTTAAGATGATTTTTCGGAAGTATGAAGCGTTAATTAATTTCAAAAAAAGCAATTAACATATTGCCGTAATAAGATCTAGCATGATTGAATTAAAATTTCATAGTTCTGCCTTGTTTTGGTGGGCGAGTCTAGCAGGAAAAGAAATTAAGGACTATAGTTTGAAGTCTTCGCCGAAATAGGTCTTGCGGGCTTCAACGTTTTGCAGAAGCTGCTGGACTGTTCCTGAGATGAGGATCTTTCCTTCGCGGATCAGATAGCTTCTATCGACAATCGAAAAGATTTCCCTAGCATTATGGTCAGTGATCAAAATGCTGATCCCCTTGTTTTTCAAGTGGCGGATCATTTTTTTCACATCAGCAACAGCCAGAGGATCGATATTAGCAAACGGTTCATCCAGGAGAAGCAGGGAAGGCTCTGTCACAAGAGCGCGGGTGATCTCTAGGCGACGGCGTTCTCCGCCAGATAAGCTGCCGGCTTTAGTTTTAGCGAGTTTATCGAGGTGCAACTCTCGGAGAAGGTTTCCCAGTCTCTCTTTTTTCTGAGCAGAAGTCAGGGGAAGTGTCTCTAGTACACAGAGGATATTTTCTTCGACAGTCAGTGATCTGAACACGGAAGGCTCTTGTGCAAGGTATCCCATGCCCAGCTGCGCTCTTTTATGAATAGGAATCGATGTTGTGTCATGGCCCTTGAAAAAGACTTTGCCGTCATCAGGATGGATCAGACCAATTGCCATGTAAAAAGCAGTCGTCTTACCAGCGCCATTAGGACCTAAGAGCCCGACGACTTCACCGGGCTTAACATCAAAGGAGAGTCCATCAACAACGACTTTTCCGCTGTAGGACTTTTTAAGATTTTCGACTTTAAGGAGAGGGTGGTGCATATTTTCCAAAGTGTTTGTTAAGTGAGAGCTGTTCTTCGGTAGACAGCGCGAGCTGGACATTGCCCAGACCTTTGACAGACTGTTTTTTCGTCGTAGGATCTTGGGTGATGTGGACTTCTTGCGCGCTGATCCGGATGTTTTCCTCATTGTTGACAAAGAGAACTTTTTTGCCAGGGTCAGCTCCAAGAATAAAAGTTTTTGTCGTTGGGCTATAAGTGAGCCGGTCTGCTAAGCCGTATCGGCTGGGTTTATCTCCTACTGCAGAGACTTTAACTTGGCCTTTTAAAGAGACGGAGATGGGTTGGAAAACCCCATTTTCTTCGGTGTATTCAATGTGAGCCTTGTCAGCTAAGACTGACATCTCGCCTTCTTTGTAGGAGAGTTGTTGCTCTTCTGAAACAACCCCATTGATCATTGGACTGTCAACCGTACCGAGCTTGCGCTCGCGATCAAAACTGAGTGTTCCGTGGGAAATCAATTGGTGGTTGTTGAGATAAGTCAAAGTGGTTTTTCCTAAGCTTTTGAACCCGACAAGACTCTTGTCTTTTTGGAACAAGTAGATCTCTTTATCAGAAACAATGGTTCCTAAGTTCGGCTCTTGCACGGTGGGGTTGCCTTTGAGAATAAGGGTGTTTTGATCGTGATTCCAGAGAAGACTTTCTGCATTGAAGCGGACTTCTCCTTTCCCAAAAGAAGGAAGGATGCCTTGAGGATTAACCATGCTTAAACGGGTATGGAGAATATCGAGATTAAAACTATCGGCTTCAATTGTATCTGCTTGGTGGACGAGTTTGCACTTTTGTTTTCCTTGAGAGGAAAGATGGCTTTGGAATTCATTGCTAGCAGGATTGAGAAGTTCTTTTTTATAGAGAATGGCGTCTGTAAAAAGGGTATAGCCGTCGGCATAGCTAAGCTCGACATTATCTCGAGCTAAGACGTTTTGAACATCGTAGCTGACTTTAGCCTGGTCTGCTTTTTTGAGAAATTGAAGATCGATCGCAGAGCTGATGAGCTGGAAAGAAGGAGATTTGCCTTTCTTCTTTTTCAACGTATCGGTGTAAGAAACCCGATGAGAAGAGGTCAAAAAGCCTTTAAGAGCCCCGAAATCAAGGTCGGCTTTTTCACATTTGAGCTCGCCATTTTGGTTCAGTTTGAGAAAGACATCTTTCTCAAGATGGATCAAAGAAAAAGGAAAATCTTTTCCAACTTCCTGCTTTTGCAAAATCGCTTCTTCGGCCTGCATTTTTCCTAGGCCGTGATCGAGAAGAACTTGCCCCTTCAAAATGAGAGCATTGCCGTCGTAGGAGGCGTTCGAAGATGAAATGGTTCCCGCATCGACAGTTTTAGTCACGGGAGCCTCAGTTGCAGGCGTAGCCGGAGTGTTAACAGGAGCAGCAGCACAAAGCATGACAGAACTTAAAAGTTGAAAAATCATGGTTTTCCCTCTTGTTGAGACCCTTCGGATATCACAGGTGACATCAGGGTTGCTTTAAATCTCTGAGCTTGAAACTGAGTCGCTTTACCCGCAATCGAAAAAGAGACATCTTGCGCAATCCCGCGTAAGAATGCTTTAGATGGATCGATCGTTGTTGGAAGCTGAATGCCCGGGAGGCGGAAAAGAGAAAGCGCTACAGAATTCGCCGCAAATCTCTGCGTTGAGTATTGATAAATCCCTTGATCGGCTTCAAAAAATCTCATCTGCTGCATCACGACATTTCCTTGAGGATAGAGTTTATCCTGCATCCAGCACTTGATCTGTTGTAGATTTTCGATAATATCGACTTTGTCATCGATTGGCAACAAGGTTAAAACAGAACTTTTACTATCGATCCGATAATGGAGCCTTGACTTGTCTTGCTGAGAGAGCCAAAGATCTTTTCTTACGCCGCTTCGGGTTTGATGGGTCTTTTCATCTTTGGTTGCCTTAGCAATGGCTCTTCCTGCTTGCAGGAGTTTCTCGTATTTCACACGGTCCGCATCCGACAAATAAACGAGTTTGACCACCCACACAGAAGTCAGGGCTGCCATGCAAAGACCGGTGATGAAAATCGCTCGTTTAAACATGAACCACGTTATATATCTTTTTAAGATCTTCCATCAAGGCTTTCAGCTGGTCAAAAGGATAGACCGAGTCTTTATCGCTTTTAGCTTCCGCAGGATTTGGATGAGATTCTAGGAAAATACAGTCGCAGCCAGAGGCAATCGCAGCTTTTGCAAGTGTGGGGATAAATTCTCTCTGTCCGCCAGAGGATGTTCCATTGCCTCCTGGAATCTGAACTGAATGAGAAGCATCAAAGCAGACAGGGTATCCCAATTTCTGCAAAATAGGAATAGTGCGCATGTCGCTGACTAAATTGTTATAGCCAAAACTGGTTCCTCGGTCGGTCAGGATAATGTTTTCATTGCCGGTCGCAACGATTTTATCGACGACGTTGGTCATATCCCACGGCGCCATGAATTGCCCCTTCTTGATATTGATGACAGCGCCGGTTTTCCCCGCTGCAGTCACTAGATCTGTTTGGCGGCAAAGGAATGCAGGGATTTGGAGGATATCACAAACTTCTCCCGCAGCTGTCGCTTCTTCAGGAGAATGGACATCAGTGATCACAGGAATATCGAGTTCTTTCCGGATCTTTTCCAAGATCTTGAGTCCTTTTTCCAGCCCAGGCCCCCGGAAAGAATGGTAAGAGGAGCGGTTGGCCTTATCATAGCTGGATTTGTAGATCAGGTTAAGACCTAGCGATCCATAGAGTTCTTTTAGAAATTCAGCTGTTTGCATCGCGTGTTCTTCACTTTCGATCACGCAAGGTCCGCACATGACAGCCAAGGGCTGTCCTTTTCCAATGAGAAAATTTTTAACTTTAACGAGTTTCATCGAATAAATCCTTTACTGAGTAGAGACCCGGAGGTTTGGTTTTTAAAAATTTAGCGGCAAGCAGCGCTCCGCGGGCAAAAATCTCGCGCGATTGTGCCTGGTGTTTGAGCTCGATTCTTTCTCCAGCGAGCACAAAGACCACCGTATGGTCTCCAATGATATCTCCCGCCCGGATAGAATGGATAGGGATTTCTTTGTCGCTGATTTCTTTGGCTAGTTTCAGAGCGCCGCCACTGGGCTTATCTTTCTTGGTGTGGTGGTGGGCTTCAATAATTTCAATTTGACAAAGCCCTTTCAACTTTCCTGCAATCAGCTTTGCAGCTTCAAGGGTGACAGCCATTCCTAAGCTGAAGTTGGGGGAGAAAAGAATCGGGATCTGTTTAGACATTTCTTGAAGGATCCGCATGTTCTCTGCAGAGTGACCCGTTGTGCCGACGACAACAGGTTTTTTAAGTGCTACACATTTTTGCAAGAGAGCTTCTAAAGCGGCATGAGAAGAAAAATCGATCGCCACATCAGCGGTTTCTAAATTATTTTGTAACGACAAAGAGTTGTCGTTTTCAACTAGGGCTGTGATCGTCCGGCCCATCCGGCCTGCGACCCCATGTACATAGAGGGTTGTTTCCATGGCCCCAGCTTACCACAACCTGAGTCTGCTCGGCAATAAGAGGGTTAGAACTGAGCTGGCTTTCGTTTCATTTCTTAAAAAATCTGATAGTGACAACTAGTTTCTAATCTCTTAATCTTTAACGACCAAGAGAGTGAAAAATGGCTTCTTCTGCACAAAGTTACTTCGATCAATTTTGCAAAACCGCCTCGAGCTATGCTCCTACTGTCCAAACTCGAAATGCCATGAAGGCTTTTGTATGGGACAATAAAGATTTAATTGTGATCGGTGCCGTGGTCGGATTGGTGATCTGGAAAATCGTGCATTACATCAGAAATATGCCTCAAATGCCCGATGTTGACATGAAATGCTCTATGACGAATGCAACGCTGGTAATAAAAATTCCTAAAGCAAACTATACACCTCCCAATGTCACACTGACTTTTTGTGTTGATATGAGTGGGAGTATGGAGCCCGCGGAGCGTTCAGGTGAGGTGAAAAAAGCGCTGAGAGTTCTTTTAGATGATGCACAGCAAGTTGTCAGTAGATCCGCGGAAGCTAAGATTAGCATCGCAATTACCGGGTTTAGAACTGAATCAACAGTCATTACTCCTCCAACACTACTCACTGCTACCAACGGGAAATCCGAAGAGATCAAAAAACAAGTGGACGACCTTGGATTCGACGGAGGTACAAAGTTTCTTGTGGGATTCGAAGGTGCGGCAAAGGAAGCAGAAAAATTGGCAAAGGCAAACCCGCTGGCTTCTCATTACGTTGTCTACTTAACAGATGGGAAATTAGAGGAGCATGATGTTTGGGACAATAATAAGCTTTTCTCCATCCAGAAAAGACTTACTGCAATATCAGCTAAAGTATTTGCAGTTGGAATAGGTCAAGGTCATTCTGATGTAATTTTGAATCAAATGACAAAAGATAATGGGTTTAACGGAATTTACATCGATACGACAGTGGGCAAGGATTCCATTAAGAATACGATCGCTGCAATTTACAACCAGGCCATTTCCTCCTTCCAAGAGTTAGCATTGTCCTCTTCCTTACCCTTTGGTACATGGTCTGTCGACCATGAACCCAGTGTTGCAGGAAAAGAACAATCTACAGTTCTATTAGGACCGTTAGCAGAGGGAAAAACAATGACAAAACAGATTGTCATTCATGGGCATAAGCTCAAAGCGGACCTCGATCTATCGACAGTTTTTTTCAATCTGACTTTCAAAGATCCTAAGGGCAGAGAAGGCAGTTGGAAACTCCGTTGGAAAAATTCTCCGGTGGTTGTCCCTGCTATAGAACAGGCATGTCGACCTTACTGGTAATGAAATCCTATACTCAAAACGTATTTTACATTGATATTTCTTCCCAATAGAGATAAGATTTTATGATCCTTTGGACTGATAGCTCAGTGGATAGAGCACCCGCCTTCTAAGTGGGTGGTCGCAGGTTCGAATCCTGCTCAGTCCAATTTTCTTATCTAAGCATCAGGAATGTGTCTCTCTGTTCAGGATATGTTTCTAACATCACTTCAATAAATACTTCGAAAAGTTTTTCTTGAGTGAAGAAATCGTCCTTTAAATGTTTTTTTGAGAACTCCTCCAAAGCTATTTCTCCAGGTGAAGACTCTTCCGAAGAAGTTTCATCAAAGCTTATCTCTTCCCAATGAATATGAATGGGTGGAATTTGGATATTAAGCCGCGGATATTTTGGAGGGTCGTAAATATCTTCTAATTCCTGTTCTTGGGAAGATGAGAGTTTCTCAAACATGCCGTCTGACGTATAAAAATTGACGATGTCATCTATATCCCTATCATTTTCCAATGCAAATTGCAAAATAGGTGCTATGACTTTGGAAAAGAGGGGTAAAGGACAGCTACGAGAAAACTTTTCGAGGTTTTCTGTGAGATTTCCATCTCCACTCCATACGCCTTTTTGACAGAGATAGTTTTTAAATAGTTCGATTTGGAATTCTTGTATCTGCCTAGCAATTTTTGGATCTGGAATGCCATTTGTATTAGCGACGCCCCATGCAAGGAATGGCATCATGATATCCTGAACAGGGGAAGGAAGTGTAATGACATCCATCTCCCTCAAATAGGATTGTACAACTCTTTGAATCAACGGGTCTGTAGGGAATCGATTGGATAGTTGTTCTATCTCGGGTTTAAGAGACAACGCATAATCTGCCTTTCTCTTCATTTCTTTGAGAAAGTAGTCATGTGTTTTTGGATGCGATACAAAAGTCAGCATCAGATTTTTATTCACCATTAATCTCAAAACAGCCATCGTTTTTTCACGGGCCATTGGTTCAGGGTCTGACTGAGAAAATGCTGGGGATAAAAAACTCATCGAAAGTAACAGAGACAGTAGTATTTTCATGACGCGTTCCTCATTTTATTAAGATGTCCGTTTAGGCTATCTAGAGTTTGCTTTATCGCCAAACAATTTTTATGACTTAGAACTTTTGATTCATCAAGAGTGTTTAACCCCTTGATCTTCGGGGCAATCTTTTGGTAGACTGCACAGAACTTGGGCCTAATAGTTTCTCTCAGGTTCATTGTATTAAATACCGTTAAGAAGTAGATAGGGGTTTATGAAGCATCTAGGTGATTATGTCCTTTCAAAAGAATCTTTTCCTAAGCTAGCCACGGTTTGGAAGGAATTCAAGACTCCCTCTT
>CAZBCR010000020.1:13188-16545 GCA_964490565.1 uncultured bacterium | reverse complement strand
ACATCTTCCGCCACATTCTTATATCTAGCAGTGAGCCAAATTCGGATTTCCTCATCTGTTGCCAGCTTAAAGGTGGGAGTTGGAGGAATGATAGGATGGGTTTCAAAATACCGTAATACGATAGGTTTGACGATATTAAACCCTTCTCTATCGCGGTCTGCCATAAATTCATTATCAAAAATTTCTGCAGCGCTGGGATTAGGAGTACGCTCCATTTTTTTCTTTATCAGCGCAATAATACAAGAGATCTCTTCCTGATGTTTTGTATTAAATTTTTCATAATTTTGTTTTATCCAATCTTGAATTTCATTTGGAGCGTTCTTAGAAAACATCTTTCTGCACATGAGAAATAAAAAAGTTCCCATGGCCAAAAGACCTATAATGATCAGAGCCTTTTTTGAAACTGAAGATTGGGCCAGAGTACTCTCACCATACCGCAAGCTTTGTTGTGATAAATGGGCAACAGAAGACTGAGTAATCAACGTAGTGACAGATGTCGATGCCGAAATTTGAGGTATCATGATAATTCCTTATTTTTTAAGGAAATTTATAATCCTCTTTTGAATAGAACTAAATTACTTTTTTATACGGACGTAGCGACCCATTAATTCTGTTTTCTCCATAACCTGCCCTTCCATTGCAGCTTCCACCTGATCTTTGGTTGCTCCGGGCTTAAGTTTAAGAACTCCTGTCAGTGCGTAGAGTTTAAAAAAGTATCGGTGCTCACGATCGGGAGGACAAGGGCCTTGATAATGCGGCTTATCTTCAGTTCCGTTCCCTTGAATGCCCGGAGGTGTGGTATTTTCTTTCAAAACCTTGGTTTCGGGTGGCATATCATAGATCACCCAGTGAACCCACATTTGATCTTGCCGAACAAATGTAGGAACATCGGGATCGTCCATAATAAGGACAAGAGACTTAGTACCCTCCGGAACACCTTTTATCTCTAAAGGAGGATTGATGTCTTCGCCATCGCAGGTATAAAGAGACGGTATTGGAGCGCCGTTTTCAAAAGCCGAACTTATGAGCTGCATACAACCTCTTTTTTCTTCGGTTTATCAGGGATCGTTTCATTTATAAGCAAGGGACGCTTGTCTGAAAATTTAACTAGAAGCGGCTGACGCATATCGATCCACAGGCTGCCCTTATCTCTTACAACCTCAATCATCCCTACAGGATCAATCCGTCCTGTGGAGAAAATTTGGAACGATTTATCTGGCATCGATCGATCGTTAAATTTAATCTCACGCAGCCCTTTGAGAACAACCGTGCGATTCCGAAGAATTTTCTCCGCCGTCTTACTGCTGATAAGAAGTCTGCCTTTATCCTTTTTAAAGGTAAGTTCCAAATCAGACTGAAGAGCTAGTGCTTCTATTTGAAGCTCCTGGATAAAATTATGAAGCTCATCGACTTCTGCCTGCCGCCGGTGCTGGGCAAGCAAATCCGTGAGAGACCATGTACCGAAGACAGCCATCACTCCGATGAGAGCCAGAACAATGACAATCTCAAGCAGCGTTAGCGGTCTACCCTTCAGTTTCGACAGGCTGCTCATCAGAATCTTCGGTGTGATGCGTTGTTTTATATTCTTCGTATTTTCGAGAAATCACGACAACTTGCTCTTGGCCTGCAACTTTTTTAATGATAAAAAATTCATTCCAGCCGTCTTTGACGAATTTTTTTACCTGCTGTGAAGAAATCAATCCTGAGTTGACAATGCAAGCTTTAACGATATCCCGCTCATTACTTTTGTCTCGGGCAATTTCTAAAGCCTTATTAGTTCCATTTTGGATTTCGAGGTTGAGGATGTCTTCGAGTTTCTTTGCACCTTCTTTGGATGCAAAGGCTTTGCCTTTATCAAGGGTGCCTTTCAAATTGTAGCTGACAACGCCGCCGATCAGGCCTATGAGTAAGATCACAATCATGATCTCAAGTAAGGTAATCGCTCTTTTTTTTCTCATATTTGTCCTTATGTTTGTAATGCTGAACCGACATCCGTCATCGGAATCAAAATTGAAAGCAGTACTAGGCCGACAATAAGCCCGAGCAGAAGAAGCAAGGCGGGCTGTAAGAAGGCTGTGAACTGTTGAAGTCTTTTTTCTAAGTTCTCTTCACAGATGTTGGCTATATTTTGTAACATAAAAGCGGTTTTTCCTGTCTCTTCGGCGATCGCAAGCATGCGAGGAACAATCGAAGGGATTAAAGGAGAGGCTTTTAATTCTTGGCTTAAAGGTTTGCCTTCACTGACTTTTTGCTCAGCATTGGCAATGACTTCTTCTAAAAGCCGGTTTTTCATCACATGACGGGAAAGCTGCAGCGTTTGCAAGATCGGAAGTCCTCCTGAGAGAAGAAGCGATGAGGTCCGGCAAAAACGAATGGTAGCAGCTTCGCGTAAAAACTCCCCCACAAAAGGAAGTTTTAAAATCACTCCATCTAATTTTTCGCGCAAGCCCGGATGCTTTATTGCAACAGCGATCAGTGTAAAAATAATCATAGCGCCAGCAGCAAGCAGCGAGCCTTGTGTTGTGACAAAATCACTGGCTCCAAAAACAAAACGAGTGATCGGATGAAGATCGCGTCCTTCAAAAAGATTTTTCATGGAAGGGATCACAAAAAGCAGCAGAGCCATGAAAACAAAAAAGCAAAAGCCTCCCAAAAAAACCGGATAGGCAGCAGCGGAAAAAAGCTGCTTCTTTAATTTCTGCTGGCGTTGTAAAAGTCCGCAGAGTTCTTCAAAGATCGTAGAAAGCGAGGCTGTCTGCTCTCCTGCATGGACCATCGCAACATAAATGGGATCAAAGCTTTTGGGATATTTACGCAGCGCTTCGGAAAGAGAGAGTCCTGTTTTTAAACAGTCGCATAAGTCCATCAAAAGAGGATGAAACTTGTGGTGGTGATATTTTTCTTCGATGATCACTAAACTTTCAAAAAGAGGAATGCCAGAGCGTAAAAGCTGTCCGAGCATTCGCGTAAAATCGAGTAAAAAAGCAAAAGGGATAGTGATCTCTTTTTTCTTTTCTTGGAAAAGATCTATGTCGACGACAAGGATTTGTTCTTTGCGGAGCTTTTCTTTTGCCGAATGGAAAGAGTCTGCATCGATCACGCCAGAGATTTTTTTTCCTGTGTTAGAAAGAGCTTGATAACGGTAGAGCATCGTTATTCTCCTTCGTAGCCGCGGGTGACTCGAAGAACTTCAGAAGATGTTGTGATTCCGCGTAGAACTAGCTGCGCTCCACTAATGCGAAGAGGAACCATGCCGTGCTGTAGAGCTACTTCTCGGAGCTCAACGGCATCTGCGCTTTTTAAAATCTGTTGTTTGACAGCGTGGTTCATCGCCATCAGTTCATAAATTCCATGGCG
>CAZBCR010000020.1:5664-13088 GCA_964490565.1 uncultured bacterium | reverse complement strand
GTGACAAGAATAATCCCTTCACTGAGGCGAATGAGTTTATTGAACTTATCTAAAACATCCGCAGGCATGCCTAGTCTGTCGAGTCCTAAGACAATATTGCTTTTGTCAAGGATCCTGAGAACAACCCGTTCACCAAAGACAATCGGAATTGTACTGACGCGGAAGTCGATCTCGCGTCCGCCGATTTTCAATTTAATCCGTCCGTCTTGAGGAAGTCGTTGCTCTGCGATATCAAGTCGAGCGAGAACTTTAATCCGCGTCAGAAGCTGTGTTTGAAGCTCTTTAGGAGGAAGATGACGAAGTTGTAGGACGCCATCAATGCGATACCGGATGATAAGGCCTTGTTCGGAAGGTTCAAAGTGAATATCAGAAGCGCCTTGCTGAATCGCTTCGGTCATGACCATATTAAGGAGGCGAATGACAGGCGAGTCGGCCGTTTGAGCAAGAAGATCGTACCCTTCTGTTTCACTGAGACTATCAGTGCTATTTTCTTTTAACGTGGCAATGAGCGCTGAAGCTGCATCATCTTTTTGATGATAGCACTGTTCGATAGCGGCTTCTATTGCTTCGCGGGGAGCGCAAATCTCTCGAATTTTTTTTCCCGTGTGACATCGAATGGCTTCTAAGCTTTCGAGATCGAGCGGATCTTCTAAAGCAACGATGAGGAAATTTTCTTGCTCATCGACAGGAAGAGCAAGGCGGCTTTTTGCCATCGGATAAGGGATCAGCTGCAATTTATCACGGACAAAGGGATATGCCGTGAGATCTTTCACGTAGAGAATTTTGAATTCCTGACAAAGTGTCTGAGATCTATCGGTCATGGAAAAAGAATGTTTTTAAGCTATGTTTGAAAAACTTCTTAGCGGTTTTTTCACGGGCCTCATCAACTCGAACTAAAAATTCTGGGATATCGCCAGGTCTTTTTTTAAGCTCTTCACAGCGGATCTGTTCCATTTCTACGTTTGGATCGTAGACAATTTTAGGGGTGATGAAGAAAAAGAGTTCAGTATCATGGTCCATTAGACGTGTGGTGCCAAAGAACCTTCCAAAGAAAGGAATATCTCCAAAGAAAGGCACTTTTTCTTCGTGGTCTTCATGAGATTTACGTCGGAGGCCGCCGAGAATAACTGTTTCACCATCGATGACGCGGACTTCGTTTTCAATGTGGCGGCGGTCGACATCGGGCTGTTTGTTTTCATCACGCTTAGAGGTTGTATCAAATGAAATATTCGTTTTTAACGTGACAGCACCTTTTTCTTCACCTGCTTCATCAGGCATGTGGATCGTAGGAGTTAGGACAATGTTGATACCGTACTGAGTTCTAGAGAACGATTTTTCAAAGGCAATCTGTCCGGAACTCGTATTGATCGGTGCTGCGCCATTGTTGATGGAGATCTCTTCCATAATAGAAATTGCCGCAGGTGTCTGGTTCACTGTAATGACAGAAGGAGCAGCATTGAGTTGAATGTCGTCTTGGGTCAGCAAGAAATTGTAAGCCACATCAAAATGAGGAATGTATTTATTGCCTTTACCATGGAAGAAAAATTGTAAAACGCCTTTTCCAATTGTGCTGTCATCTTTAGGATCGATCTGCGGGCCGCTGACAGGCCGATAAGTGACGCCGTTATGGGTTTGACCCAGTTTTAAAAGATTGAGGCCGAAGTTGTTTTGCGAATTAATTTTTCTCTCGAAAAGCAAGACTTCGATTTGAACCATCTTCTTAGGGATATCGAGTTTCTTTAAGAGCTCTTTGATTTTCCCTAAGGTATCTCGGCGGACGGTCATTAATACAGTACCGGTCTTTGGATCAGGAATAAAATGTCCTGGAACATTTTGTTCAATCTCAACTCTCGTATTGATCCCGGGATTTAATGGGGGAGGTGTGATGACAAGAGGTTGTGTAGGGGGATATCCTTCAGGAGGAGCTTTGGCTCCTTGGATGGCAGAATGATAATTAAGCTCTGTCTCCTGCGGAACGCCTTCTTGCGCTGCATAAATGAGTGAACTATAAACCTTCTCTAATGTTAGGGCTAAATCATTCGGATCGCTATGACGGCAGGTATAGTGATAGATCGTCATTTCTGAAGGATCTTCTAACTGCTCCTCGGTGTCTCTGACGATTTTTTCTGCGCGGTCGACAGTCTCTTTCGAACCAATGAAAACCAGACTATTGCTATTGCCGAGCGCAAAAATTCCAAGTCCTTCTTGATCAGGCTTTCCAAAAGGCACACGCCCTTTTTCTAAGGCTTCGCTGAAAAAGGTCGTTAAGATTTTTTCCATCTCTCTGATGTGGAGCTTAGAAACATGGACAACACGTGTGACTTTTCCGCTGTGGCCTTCCCAAACTTTATCGTAGAAGTCGATGAGTTTTTCGACTTCTTCTTTTACGGCAACAATCGCAATCTTATTACCAAGCTGATGGACGAACGTCTGTTTGTTATCGGAGAATTTTTCAAAAAATTGAAAGACTGTCTTGACCTGTTCTACCGGAGGAATTACCAGATAGCAGATACGGCTTCCCTCAGAAATAGCTGCGACTTGCTCGGGTCGATAAGCGATCGTCTGAACAGCTCCTAGATCAAGCTTTAAAAGATAGAGCTGCCGGGCATAGGTATTGAGTTTTTTCATCCCAAAACCATTATGGTAAAGCATCATCTCCAAAAGATCTGTCCAGGATTGACGAGGAATGGGGATATTTGAATAGAGATTGAGCTTCATGGCGGCATATTCAGGAGGAATGACATAGAGATAGTCGGCCGATCCATACTCCATGATGAGCTGGCTTAAAGTGATCTCTTCTTGATCCCAAAGAGAATAGGCCTCTCCATCCTGGATTCCTTCTTGCACAGCACTTTCACGCCAGGACTCTTCCAATTGCTGCTTTTCTTTTTTTAGCCGATTGACTTCTCCTAAAACGGTCTGGAATGCACCTTCATCAGCCTCTTGTTTAGCTAAAGCGTTAGCCTTGCTATACGCTTCTTCTAGGCTTTTCTTGAGTGTAGAAAGTCGATCGTTGAGAAAGCTGATGTCGCTGCTAAGAGAACTATTTTTTTGCACGAGCGTGGCTTTTTTTTCAGAAATAGATTCTGCGCAAAGAAGGACTGGAATGAGAAGAAACAGATATCTTTTCACTGTTTTTCTTCCCCCTCGCTTTTCTGGTGCTGGAGAGGAGGAATTGTCATTTTATTTTTTGCAATCATCGCAGGTTGAGGGGATCCATTTTTGCCAGAAGAGGAGGGCGTTTTTTTCTCAGTGTTAACAACTAAGGATAGAGGCAGAGATTCTGTCCGCATTTTGTCAAAACAGCGGCCTTTCAGAATGGTTTTGCCTTTCATGTTCTCTATTTTTTCAAAAATGAACAGCTCCCCTTGAATGTCGTGATGAAGGAAAGCTTCCAAATCTTCAGCTGTTTTAAGAGAGCGCCAGCGGCGGTCGGTTTTAATCCACCAGTCGCCTTCTTTAACGATCACACGTCTTTTGCCCAGCTGGCAGGTAATCTCTGAAGGGGAGCGAGGTCTGACAGAAGTGATCACTTCTTCGGCTTTTTGAGGAGCCTTTGAACTTTGAAGAGCGACATTAACGCTTGAAGAGACATATCCATTTGGATTCCAAACTTCAAAAATCATCTCCTGCCCGGAAGTCGATATTAGTTTGGCAAGTGGAGCATCCTCAAAAGCTGCCTTCCCGGTTTTCCACTGCCCTTCGTCCCACCAAAGAAGATCGCCTACAGAAAGGAAGTAGACTTTGTTATCGATTTCGACTTTATTTTTAGCACTCAAATCTCGGTATTCTTCACCGCCCCATTGGTGTAAAAACAGATCGGGGGCCCACATTTTTCCCTTTTTAAGCACTTGGACGTAGGTTTCTTCATCCAAGGAATGTGCAAAAAGAGCTGAAGACTTCAAAATCACTTCTTCTTTTTTTCCAGGTGTTTCGATTTGCAGAAGCACTTCTGAACCTTTCATAGGCAAAGGAAGAATGCATAGGTCCGTTTTTTCATCCGTGAATTTATAAGAACTGCCCTCTGGAGCAAGAAAGAGTTTCTGACCTGAGACCAATTGCTGCTGGGCGCCTGAGGTTTTAAACCCGAGGCAGACGGTTGATAAAGCACCGCTATCAGGCCGTGTATTTTTGCCCATGATAACCAACTCTTTGATCAAAGGTTCTAATTCAGGACTGACCCCTTTGGGAAAAATTGCAAGTGGACCTTTCCCGATTTTCATGTAGTCAATGGAAGGGAAAGCTGCTGAGCGAGTTAAAGAGTTGCCACTTTGAATCTTAAGACCCAGAGAGACTAACCAAAAAATAGAAAGCAGAAAAGCTGCAAGCACCGCAATCCCCTGAGGGAGCCAAGCTTGCAGATCTTTTTTCAGATTAGTCGGTTTCAAAAGCTCCATAATCTGTCAAAGTGTAGGGGATTTGGCCAATATTTTAAAGAGAAGGAGTCACAATAATTTTCACTCAGACAGGTTGATGATCAGAACTTTATCGGTTTTCATTGGAGATCCTCTCCATGAAACTAATGGTTTGCAAAAAAGATTATTAATCATTAGATTGAAAAAAAAGGATGGAGTAGTAAGTTATGGATGGTAACAAGAAAGGTGTTTCGGTAAAAGAAATCGAAGAATTTACCAAGAAACATCGTTATGAAGTTTTCTTCTGCGCTTTGTTTGTTTTAACCTGCATCTTCAGCATCTTCGGACATTTTGGTGGAGGATGGAGCATCTTCTTTGGAATGGGCGGAGCCGTTGTTGGTATCATTTTCCCAAACAAAGTCGAAGCTCTTTTGAAGACAGCCTTCAAATTTATCTTCAAGCAAGATAAAACGATTCAAATCGTACTGGGAGCTGTTGCATTAATTTTAGCGATCTTTTTGCCATTTATCATATTCGGTGTCCTTGGCCTGATCGGCGGACGTGTGATGAATATTATGGCGATGGACTCATCGAAGTAAGAGCTTCTTCTCTGTATTTGATGTAGTCTAGTAGCGAAATCTCTTGGTTTTGAAAATTATGCTCAATCAAGAGATAAGCCTCAGGATCATATGTTCTCGATGTGGGCTGTGCACCTTGCCAGCCCGCATTTTTTTTAAACTCAAGCCAAGCTTCCAACTCTCCCTTAGGCGTACCCGCGACTTTTTCAAGCATCGCAATACGAAGCAGGTTATAGGCATATAAAATACATCCGTGCCTGACTAGGTTGCTCTGCTTATCCCAAAATCGATTATCTGTGTCCATGGAAGCTTTAAGAGCCTTTGCATTTTGCAAAGCCTCTCCTAACTTCTGATCTGCAATCATTAAAGAACAGGTTGAAAAGTCTTTATAGTAGGGCGAAAAATCCCCCATCCTTTTCAGGGTTGCCTTTCCATAGCTGGTAGCCAGACCTTTTTCGCTGTTGCTTAAAAGTTTCTGGGCTATTCCTCCATCATATTTTGCATGGAGCTCGGGATGTTTTCGGATAAGTCTTTGAAGTTTGATAAAGCTCTCGTTTTTGTCACCTTCCCAATCAGCATAAGCGATCTCTGCTGCCAAATAATCGACCTTGGAATCGCCTTTGACCCACTTTGAGATTCCAAACGCGCCGACAGCAATGAAAGCGCCGATCCCGGCAACCGTCATCACATGGGTTTTGACCCAGTCTATGCTTTGTTTTTTAATAAAACCGAATTTTCCGAAAGGGACATCTTCAATCATACGAATAGTTATAACTTAGATCCCAATAACGGAAAAGAAGATGTTGCATGTTAGCAGCGGAGAAACACCTGTTCCATCTGATCGAGGGTATGCTGCATTGTAAACTTTTCTTCCACCAGCTTAGAAGCTGCATTCCCAAGGGTTTCTCGGAGCTGAGCATCTGAAGCCAGGCGCAAGACAGCTTCCGCCACTTTTTCAGGGGATGAAGGAGGCACTAAGATACCGGTAACCCCATCCAAACAGACTTCAGGAAGCCCCCCAACCGTCGTTGTGATCAAAGGTTTTTTCAGATAAGCCGCTTGCAAAGATGCCTGGGAAATCCCTTCATGGGCAGTACTTAAAAGAGTAAAAATATCTAAAGCTGCAACTGCCGTATATGGATCATCCAGATGTCCAGTAAATGTCAAAGGAGTCGATTCATCAACCAGGTGACGGAAATTTTCTAAATAACCCCCTCCCACAACGACCCATTTTAAGTGAGGATGGCCTTTTAAAAGACGCGCTGCTTCGATCAGATCTTGAATTCCTTTCCACGATCTGACAACACAAACCGTTCCAACGAGGATATCGTTTTCTTTCACACCTAATTTGTCTCGAAATTCCTGCACTTTCTGAGGATCGACTTTAAAAGGTTCCACACCTGTAGGCACGCATTGGAAGCGAGAGGTAGAAAGCCTTGCCAGCTTCGCAATCTTAGGAATAATTGCCGATGATGTCGTCACGATAAAATCAGCCAGACAACGATATAATAAAAAGGCATTTAAGCCCCCGCGGACCGCTGTAGAAAGATGCCGGGTTCGAATGACTTTACATCTCGCAATCTTTCCTGCGATGCCTCCAAGCCAAGAATCTAAAGAAGAATGGGTATTGACGATGCTAATTTTATGCCTGCGAATGATCTTCAAAAGATCTCGTAAAACTAGAAAGGCTTTGTTCTTTTGATAGTTGATCTCATAGACGGTAAATCCGGCTTTTCTGGCATGTTCAACTAGCTTTCCTCCACGTACAATGGCGAAGACAATTTCATGACCGCGGCTTCGAAGGCCGATTGCTTCTTTGAGAATGCGGATCTCTTGACCGCCCCAACCATTCGAGCTTTCAGTATGTAAAATAGGCATCTTTCAATTCCTTTAAAATTCTTCGGTGTCCGGATGAAAACGGGAGCAAGATAAGTTCTTGCCATTTTTTCCATTCAAATCCATCCAAAATCTTTTTTTCAGCGCTCTCATAAAGAGTAGGATAAAGGGTTACATCATACCTTGTAAACCCATGTTTGACGAGAGGAAGTTCTGCTAATTTTTTTAAAGTCAAATTTAGCCCAAGCTTTTCGCTTAAAAGAGCGTAGGGAAATTCATAAAGGCCTGCCATGACTTTGCCTTCTTTTTCCTGCCTTACAAGAATCTCGTCCTGCCACCTAATGATCGCCACTTGCCGCTCTAAATAAATCGTCGTTGGCCTCTTCTTCTTAATAGGAAAATCAGCCGTCTTGCCCTGACGATAGGCTTGGCACCCTTCCATCAAAGGACACTCCAAACAATTGGGCTTTCTCTGACAAATCTTGGCACCCAGCTCTATCAATCCTTCCATTGTGACCCACGGCTCTTCATCTGTCAGTAAGGATAAGGTCAGAGCTTCATAATGTTTGCGCTGGGCACAATCGTGACTCGATGCAAAAAAGCGGGAAAGCACTCTGACGACATTGCCATCGACAGCGGCTGCTTTTCCTTGAAA
>CAZBCR010000020.1:0-5564 GCA_964490565.1 uncultured bacterium | reverse complement strand
TCGCGCTGATGCTCTAGAAACCACTCTTTTAACTCTTGCATGGCCTTTTTTTCCGTGGAGGCAATCATAACACAACCCCTCGTGTGTGCAAACAGATTAAAATAAACACTTTACATTCGTGGCACGGTAATTGCATTGACCCTCTCTGACAACAAAGGGATTTTGAATGACAAGCGAATGGACAGAGCACCACACCGAACTCCAAACTCTGATGAAAAAAGAAATTGATGCGATGCGAGAACTCCTTGGAAACCTTCACCAAGAAGAAATTCTAATCATTCAGAAAGACATGTCTTATTGGAATCAACTCATGGAAGAGCGCGGCCATTTAATCCAGCAGCTCAGCCACTTACGTCAAGACCGCCTCTATACAACTGAAATTCTCGAATCGATGAACCACTCTCATCCCAATGTCCCTTTAGAAGAACTTCTCCCTCCTGATAATGAAAATAGCTGGGAGCTTCTAGCTCTTCGGGACCAAATATTTGCTCTATTAGACCGCATGAATCTTCAATGCAGCCGCAACGAAATGCTGACACAGCTGGCACACCACCAAGCCGCTCCACAGCTTCGCCCTGAGAAAAAAGCGAAAATCTCTATTGCGACACTGCCCCCTGAAGATTATAACAATAGAGATGCTTCATAAAGCTGCGGGTTTCATTTACGGACCATTAGAACACCATCTCGATCATCTAGCTCCCTTCTGCAGCTTGATGCAGATCCCTCTTGTCCTGACCGATGAAGATCTCCTCCAAAAAGCACGGCTTTACTATCCAAATTTAGAACTTCTGAATTGGAACTGTTTGGAAGCTCCTTTTGAAGTCGTCCAGCGCTTCGATACGATCTTCTATTCAACTCCCCGCTGCATGTTCGATGAAATCTTTTTTATCGCTGAGACCACTTTACGAAAAAAAATAAAAACGATTTGGCTTCCTCATGGAAATTCCGATAAAGGACATGCCTCTTCCCTCATGGAAGGTTTAAAAGACGAAGAAGCCCTTCTTGTCTATGGCCCGAAAATGATCGACTTTCTCAAAACAAAAAATGTTTCTAAGCCCAGCATTTCTCTGGGGAATTTTCGTCTTGAGTATTACAGCCGGCATAAACTGTTTTATGATTCATTAATCCAAAAGCTAGCTCTTCCTTCGATAAAAACCATCCTCTATGCCCCGACTTGGCAAGATGGAGAAAACTCGACTTCTTTTTTTGAAGCTGCAGACCAACTCATCCAGCAGCTACCCTCCGATGTTCTTCTCTTGATCAAACTTCATCCCAATCTCGAAAAAGATATCCGCGTTATCCAATTCATGCTGCAAAATGAGACCCATCCTAATGTCAGATTTCTCACCGGGTTTACACCTGTCTATCCGATTCTTGAAAAAGCAGATCTCTACCTGGGAGATATGTCGTCCGTCGGCTATGACTTTTTAACCTTTAATCGCCCGATGTTCTTTTTTAATCCTACCAAGCGAGAGGCTTCCGATCCGGGACTCTATCTCCATCAGTGCGGAGAGATTGCTGCACTAGATCAAATATTTAATATCCTTTCCCATGATCAATCCCATTTGACACCAGTGCGTGAGGAGACTTATGCTTATACTTTCGGAAAAGAAAAGAGCTGGAGTCTCGTCCAACAAGAAATCGTTCAAAACTTAAGGTAAAGCCGCTTGACATCGAACCGCTGGATCGCCATTCACACAGGAGCTAGCCACTACTTAGATCATCTAGGAGTCTTGTGCATTGAACTGGGCCTTCCTCTTTTAGTCACAGAAGAGGCGACTTATCAAGATGCCAAAAAATTTTATCCTCTGCTCGATTGCAAACTGATTGAGCTCCAAACGCTGTCTCTTGATTATCTAGCAGAAAATTTTGATGTGATTTTTGAATCTGGCCATAGGTGGGCCCTGGAACTTTTGCCTCTAATAGAGATGATGTTCCAAAAGAAAATGAGAATCGTCTACTGTCCGCATGGAAATTCTGACAAAGGATATTCCCAAGATCCACTTCCTAAAGACATCTCTCTGGTCTACGGAGATCACATGATGGACCATCTCAAGAAAACAAAAAGCTTACGAAAACTCAATTCCACTGTTCTTACAGGGAACTATCGTTATCAGTACTACCTGAAAAACCAAACGTTCTATGACAATTTGCTAAAAGGGGAATTATCTGGATTAGACCCATCCAAAAAAACAATCTTCTATGCCCCTTCCTGGCCTGATGGAGAAAACGCCTCTTCTTTTTTAACATGTGCAAATCGCGTGCTGGAGGAAGTTGGAGAATTTTATAATATCATCATTAGATGGCACCCCTTTCTAGACGATCTCCATCCTGTTGAAACGCATCAATTGCGAGGAAAATTTGAAGATAATCAGGGGATTGTTTTTCTTTCCGACTTTCCTTGCATCTATCCCATTCTCAATGCTTCTGACGGTTATCTGGGTGACTTCTCTTCCATCGGTTACGATTTTTTAGCCTTCAATAAACCTCTTTTCTTTTTAGACAGCCATTTTGGATTACTCTACAAATGCGGACAGCAATTAGATTTGGAAAAACATTTAGGCCAAGCGATCCAGCAAGCTGAAAACTGTTATCAGCAGCTAGAAGAGACTTATCACTATGTTTTTGGAGAGTTTAAGAAAAGCGAAACGATCTTAAGAGATATAAACGAAGCTCTATCTCGCGATAGAGCTCCGTGGACAGAAAACTATCTGCAAGATTTGCAAGAATTTTGATCTTGAGACTTAGTTTCTTCAGCTTTTTTTGCTTTTGCAGCTTCTGCTTGAGCAATTTCTTCTGCAGCGACTTCGTCAGCAACAGCAACTTCTTTATCAGTGTTGATCTCAACTGCAGCGCTTGTTGCAAGCACGCCTTTATTTGCATCAACAGTGCCGTTAGCAGCAACGAAAGACATTGCGAACATACTTAAAGCGAGAACTAATAACTTTGATTTCATAAATGAACCTCCAATTGGTTTTTTTGTATGAATAGTACGAAGAATAGAAAAAAGACCAGTTCTTCGTCAATGGTTTTACGGAGTAAAATCAGAATTTAGCGGGGGAAGCACCGTGACATAGGAGATATCATCAAAGTTTTCAATTAATGATAAAGCATCTAATTCGTAAGCAGAGGCGCCTTCTCGCAAAGGAAAAACTTTAGTTACCTGTCCTGTCTTCAATCCTGCCGGGAAAATTCCATCCATGCCTGTTGTGACAAGGATATCTCCTTTTTGGACCAAAGGAATTTCTTGAGCGTTTCCTTGAACAGGTTTCCCTGATTTCAGATCTCTAGCTGGACCTTCTTCATCTTCAAAATCGTAATTAAATCCAATTCCCTGGAGCAGCGCATGCCTACAACGAAATAGGGGCGCTCTCATTCCCCTCAGCTCACCTTTAGCAAGATAGAAATTTTTGCCACTGGGATTTAACTTCTGATAAAACTCTCTCAGCTCTTTTTTAACAGGATGGTCTTGTGCAATCTGTTCACAGCCGCTCACCATTTCTAGCAGCTTCTTCGTCTGCTGAGCAATCACCTGCAATTGCTCACTGCCTCTTAAGATGCGAACAGAAGGAACAATACTGGCATCTGTGACGAACCTCACTCTTGAACGGTGCTCGCCGACATATTCAACAATGCCCAAAAGAGAAGTGCCGACAACAACAGGACTATTTTTTGCGATCACGGTTTTACCGAGATCGTGATTGGTCTTTTCTCCCAAATTTATCCAGAACGAACTGCTCCAAGAAGCTGTCTCACGGAAGATCACTTTACCAATCACTGCCGGAGTATATAAATCGATCAGCCTAAAGACTTCTGCTTTTCTTCTTTTGGCATAAGCATCGTCTTGAACAAACTTTTTTAACAGCTCAGCTTCTTCGCCGACTAGCTTTTCCAGATCCACTTGAGCCTTCAAGAGTTCAACTTGATAACGAAGATTGTGATTTTCAAGTTTCAGCCCCTCAAGCTCATTCTTCATCTCTGGAGAAGTATAATACCCGCCCGCTGGCCAAACGGCTGCAATCTTAAACACACCTTCTTTTGCACTTGCAAGTCCCAGCCAGGGCGGAGATAGAGCTGCTACAGAAACAGAACGTAGCCCATCCGTTGTCTTTGTCGACAAACTCAACTGACACAAAATAAAAACGGCGATGAATAAATAGGTATAGCGCTTCACTACCTCAGCATACGAAAAAGAGATGTGTTTACACAAGTGTTTACGAGACGACTTCTGTTATTGCATCAACAACAGTTGAAAGATTCTCGTTGGAGAGGCCTGCAATATTGATCCGGCCATCCAGCGGCATATAGATCCCAAACTCTTTCTGCAGCTTTTCGACTTCTTCTTTTTTTAATCCCGAAAAACAGAACATTCCGACTCGATCTGCCAAAAACAGATAATTTCTTTTGAGAGATTTCGATGTCAAAGCTTCGACAAAAGCGCGTCGTAGCTTTTCAATGCGGGTATGCATCCCCAAGACCTCTTGCTCCCACATCTTTTTAAGCACCGGTGTCGATAAAATATGGGCTACAATGGCTGCACCATGGCGTGGAGGATTTGAATAGTTTGTCCGGACAATTGTCTTCAATTTAGACAGCACCGTTTCTGCGGTTTTGGGGGACTCAGAAAGAACATAAAGAGCTCCGACTCTCTCAGAGTAAAGCCCAAAGTTTTTGGAATGAGAACAAGCAACAAGCATCTCCATCCCTTCTGCAGCAAAAAGCCGGATGACTTTTGCATCTTCTTCAAGCGAAGTTCCAAAGCCTTGATAAGCAAAATCAAAGAACGGCAGAAGCCCATTTTCTTTAAAGAGTTTGAGCACCAGTTTCCACTGATCCAAAGAGAGATCAGCACCTGTCGGATTATGACAGACCGGCTGTAAAATCACAGCGGTTCCAGGAGTCAGATTTTTTAAATACTGCATCATCCGGTCGAATTCTAATTTATTGGTTCGGATATCGTAATAAGGATAAGCATCGACGACCATCCCGCATCTTGTGAAGACACCGCGGTGATTGGGCCATGTCGGATCGGAGATCGCAATCCTTTCTCCGACTTCTTGCTTCAAAAACTCTCCACCGACTCTTAACGCGCCTGTCCCTCCAAGAGTCTGGACGCCGCAAACTTTTTTGCCTTCTCCTGCCCAGAAAAATTCTCCGAAGATCAAGGCTCCGACCCGATTTAAATAAGTACTATCGCCTGCAATGGGCAAATATTCTTTGCTCACTTCTTCGCGGAGTAAAAAAGTTTCTGCGAGTTTGACAGATTCAAGCACTGGCGTTACGAGCTGATCATTCCGATACTGACCGACTCCCAAATTAATCTTATCTTGCCGCTTATCAGCCTCAAAGAGAACTGTCAGGCCAAAAATCGCATCCAGAACGGCGGGAGTGATGTGGTGAAAAAATAACTTACCCATAATCTTGAATATAGGGCGTAGGGTCAAATTGTTCAATTAGGGCTTTTTTCTGTAGAAAAAACGAAGAACCTTTTAGAATGATCGCTCCCTTATATGGGGCGTTAGCTCAGTTGGTAGAGCGCCACGATGGCATTGTGGAGGCCAGCG
>CAZBCR010000019.1:0-17209 GCA_964490565.1 uncultured bacterium | reverse complement strand
TCAATAATCTTACAGACTGGAGGATCAGCAGTTGGTGCAATCTCAACTAAATCTAATCCGACTTGTTCGGCTCTTTGTATCGCGTCTAGAAGTGTCAGAACTCCTAACTGGTTGCCATCGCTGTCGATGACACGTACTCTCGATGCCCGTATTTCTCTATTAACTCTCAAGCTTTGTTAACCTACTTTCCAAATTCATTCACCCCTATGACAATACTAAAAGTAACTCTTTCATGCAATGACCGTCATAGGTGCTAGTCAAAGCTATTCCGACTTTTTCAGCTCTTCCTTCTCTAAAAGCAAAGCGACAAACCGCTCTAGAGAATAAAAAAGCGAAAGCCCGACAAGTCCCGATCTATCATCAAAGAAGATCCTAGGGCCTGTCCACATCCGGCCTAAAGCATCAGAAATTAAGAACTCGATGCCGGACTGCTCTCCATTCTCAGAAGAGCTTTTGATCTGAGACTTCTTAAGAGCCTCTCGTAGAATTTTCGACGGATTCCCGACGATAACTACTTCATAATCAAAGGGGAAAATTTTAAGGAATTTTGTGATGATTTGCAAGAAAGAAATAACACTTTCCTCGCTTCCAGGTAAAAATATTCGATCTACGACCCCTTCCGCGGTATCGACAAGTTCCAATCCCTCTCCGCCTAAAGACATTTTTACTATCTCTGCTGAGCCCCGTCCCGTTGTTTTGATATACGAAGCATGGCACAGGATCAGGTCTTTATCGTTTAAAGCAGGTGTTGTAATCAGGTCGATTCCAGAAAAAAGTTGAAAAGTCTTTTCTAAGATACTTTTTTTGAACAGCTCCCCTTCTCTTAACCAGAGCCAACCTTTAGGACAGGGGGCCAATAGCTGTCTTTCTTTAACAAGGGTCAAATGGCTGGGGATGTTTTTGCAGTGTTTAACCTGCTGTTTCAATTCATCTTTTGAAAAAGCAGCCGTTCCAATAAGCCGGATCCACGTTCCATTATGCTGAACATTGGCGATTTTGTAGAACTCAATCTCACCGGTGCTTTCCAGCGTAGGACCTGGTGATAGTCCGGCAAAATTATCCAACTGGATAATCTCAACAATCCCCTGCTGTCCCTTTACAATATCAGCAGCATGGGAGTTCTTATGATGTTTTAAGAACTGGGCCGCGTTTGTAGGCATCATGTTCAATTCTTTAAACGGGATGTCTTTCTTGATCCAGGCTTTCATTCTTTCTTCTAAAAGAGGGATCATTTCACTTTCAAATTTGAAGGGGAAAATGACATCGCAATAGAAGCAAGTCTCAGTCGCCAGGAAAGATCTCACCTGAGCATCAGGAAACAGCTCGCCCATAGAGGCTGCGAGAATAACACTACAACTTGCTTGAGATGGAAATTTTGAATTCATTAGTAGTAAACCTGGGATATAGCTGACTCGAACAGCTGACCTCCTCGATGTCAACGAGGCGCTCTAACCAACTGAGCTAATACCCCAATGGATGGAAAGAGTTTACAAGATTTGCCCCATATCGTGCAAGGCTCTAAAATTAGACCCAGTAGCAGTCTTTTGCTTCGAGCGGCATTTGACCAGATTGAGGAGCATCCCCCAGCGTGAAGACGCTAACAGATGTGACTGCTGCCCCTACGCTCAACGCTACAGCCATGATAGGCGAAATTGGATTATTAAAAAGAAGATATGACACGGCTATTCCAGTGATACACCCTATGCAACGGGAATAGAAAATATGAAAAAGTATGTTGTTATTTTTTTCTTTATCCGTGCTAACTCTATCCTGAAAATATTTCAATGCTAATACACAGAGTCCCATATCAACGACATTATAAATGACTTTTGGAGCAAGCAGGCTCATAAAAGGCTCGGAATCACTTAAAGAATACGCTGCAGAAACAGCTGCTCTTGTTGCGAAGGCAGCAGCGCACATATCAAATACAGTCGACATAAACCCCCTGATATCGCGATCAGTTTACAGAAAAAACCTTAAATTTAAAGTCCCGACTTGCCAGCTGCCCTATCAACCGCTCTTCTCAAATCAAGATTATCTTCATTAGAACTGTGTAGGAAACTCTGGAACTTTCCCATAAAGATACACGGGAATTAATACAACCAGAATACCAGCACATCCTGTCCCCATATTGATGATTACAGCATTCCAAAAATCGATTCTATTTCTGCAAAGTAGAGCTGTTGCCGCAACACCTGCGACCAGTCCTGCTATCCTTGCAAGAGAGATCCCAATCGGAAGGGCATTTCCTTTTTCAATCGGCTCAAATTCCTTTTGATAGGTCTGCAGAACATAGCGGCTGATAATGACGCACACCACCATATCGACACAATTATAGACCAATGCAGTCGAGGGTGATTGATGGATTGGAACCTTCCACATTGTTAGAGCTGCCCTTGCTAACACTGACGCACCAAATGATACTGCCATTAAAGGCTCCTGTCGTTTTATTAAGCCTAAAACAATAATCAAAAAGATGATTAATAAGCCAAAAAACTGTTCACATCGATCGGACAAGCCTAATCAAGGTACTTGGAAGGCCTCCTTCGCGCCATCGTTTGTCTTTCCTGGAGTTTGGGGTGGCAAGTCACAAAGGCATCGAATTTGGCCTCCCAAGAGGGGTTCTGCATAATCCCGCCATTAAAGTCGTTGATTATTTGTTAACAGCCATTTATCCCCTGATTTTTCTAAAAATGCTCAATTTATCCCTAGTTTTTTTCTAAAATGAGGATTATGCGTAGAGATCATTTGAGTTTTTTAAGACGTTGGAGAAATGACTCTAAACGAGCTAAAGTATTTCGTACGCTCGAGCCCTTAGAGATCGAAAACAATTGTCACTGCACTTCTGTCTGGTGAACAACAAAGACCCGTCTGATTTTCTCAGAAAAGAACCAATGCTTGCTTGGTAGTGGAGCGCTTAGAGCAGCCTCCAGCGTGTTTACAAGATATTCGGCAAGACCTTCTTGCCCGCAGTTTAGTGAGATAAGTCCATTGGGGTGTCGAGCAAAATAGCGAGCTATTTGGTCTTTGGCTTTCGCAGCTTTCTCTGTTTTGAAGTTTTCTATGAATTGTTTAAGATCGGCTGGCGTCCTGCATGTGACCTTTTCCCAGTTTTTTTTGCCACTAGTTTCTATGCAAATCGCTCTTTCCTCGTCATCATTGCCGGTCAGATTATTAATGGGACGTAAAACTTGGACTGGTTCATTTTCTATTTCAGCATCAGCTGGTGAGTATATACAGGTAGCTCCTTGCTCAAAATTTCGGGACGCAAGAACTTCAGCAGGACCTTTTCCAAAACCCCGAACTGCACCATTGATATGCGTATTCATGAGAATGAGCCTTTCTGTGATTTCATTATTGATAACTACGAAGATATCATCAGATCCGATGGGCTGGCCATTTCCGCGAATGACTAAATTCTTGATTTTTTGGCAATAGGGATTAAATTTTCTAGCTTCTTGAGAGTTCAACTGAATCTCTTTGCGATCGAGCAAAGTATTGTGGATAACGGCGAAGCCATGCCTTTCTCTAGCGCTGGAGCTTAGCAGAGCCAATCCTTTTACAAACGTTCCGAGTAAGATAGAAGGAATGAATGCAATAATGGCTAAAACCACTTTTGTAAAAGTTCTTCTTTGTTGCTCATCTAAGAAAAACCCACCTAATTTCTCAAACTCTCCGTTTGTCCTATAGACCATATAGGTTCTGCCCTTGGTCAGATAACGGACCGGATTGAGGAGGATATTTCCGGCGGCTTCTAAATAACTTGTTCTTGCACCGTCACATTCTACTAAGTTAGTGTTGAAAAATGCATTAATGTGATTAACCATAAATCTCCATGAAATTGACCAGTATTTTATCAACATTTTTTGAAATAAACAATATTAAATATTTACTTGCCTCTATTCTATTATTCCAAGAATGCCTAAACTTAAAGCCATGCATAAACCTCATCTGGATCAAGCTTATCTCTATTGGAAAAACCTCCTAAAATCTGACGACCAGGTCATCGATGCAACCTGCGGAAATGGGAAAGACTCTTTAAGGCTGGTTGAGCTTGTTCCAGAGGGTCATGTTTATGCCATCGATATCCAAGAAATCGCCCTTCAAAAAGCCCGTGAACTCATCCCTCATTCAAATATTTCTTACCTTTTACAGTCTCATACTGAACTACCTTCGGGTGAGTTCAAATTGATTGTTTACAACCTAGGCTATCTGCCGGGTGGAAATAAAGATTTGACAACCCAGACTTCGACAACTTTGGAAAGCCTCCAAAAAGCCGCTCAATTAATTCCTATAGGGGGCGCACTTAGCATCACCTGTTATCCGGGTCATCCGGAAGGTGCTCTGGAAGAGGAGGCTATTCGGGGTTGGGTGCAGGGCCTGGATTCTAAAAATTGGTTGATAAAGTACCATTTCTGGAGGGAAAAATCCCCCTCGCTTTTCTTCATTGTTAAAGTAAAAAATTAAATTATCATAATAGAATTTAATTAAATTAAATTAACAGAATATTAACTCAATACTATTCTAAAACAAATCCAATAATAGTATAATTAAGGGTATAACCTAATCGCCTTGCGTTTAATAATAATAAAGTAATATGAGGGGAAAGATATGGGACTTAGCATACAAAGTAATGTCTACTCAGAATACGCAGAACAACTCGAGAATATCGAGAGACTTTGCGCACAGCCTATCTCGGAAGAGGTACACGAAGAGATCATCCACACTCTGGATGAAGTTCATAGCAATTTGACCCAGTGCGATACGACTGCGGCAAAAACAAATCTCTTTGCACAATCTTACCTGAAGGAACTCCAACAAAAAGCTATCTTCCTTTATGGGAAGGTCGATGACTCTTTTCATCAATTTGAGATTGATGTGATCAAAGAAGAGACCTCTTCTTTGGCCCTGACGATTCAACAAAAAGATATGTTGAAAATCGTGATGGTAATTGAGTCACTCAAAGCCCACATCAACCAATTATTAAATACCTACAGTCCTGCTCTTGCAGACCGTAGGGTTCTGGTTTATGCCAAAATGACCCTGGAACAGGCTGAGTCTTTGATCCAAGGAAGACCCATCCTAGAACTCGAAATGTCCGAATGGACCTATTTAGAGACGGAAGCGATCATTGAAGAACTGGCCGAATATCTCGGAAATAACGATCGGTTGTCAGTAAAGCTCTTGATGAGCCGCCTATCCCCTGCTCAAAAGAAGCTGGTCATGGGCTACCTGAATCCGAATGACCTCCTCTCGTGCCTCCTTCATGATGTAGAAGGATCCACAGACAACGAGCAGATCTTCGGAGGCTAACGCCTTAGCAATACTTTCTTGAATTGAAAGTCCTGCGGTAAAACGGTCAAACCCGTCTTGCCGCAGAATTTCACACATTTCATCCACAGCAATCGCCTTTAAAGCCGGAGACGGGACCAAGTAAAGATGGTCGGCTTTTTCAGCTAGCATCGTTAAACACTTCCGGACATCTTTATCTTTGGACATCCCAATCAGGACTGAAAAAGGACGGCCCGGAAAATGGAATTCCATCGCTTCTAGAAGCCGAGTAAAGCCCGCCGGGTTATGGGCGACATCAAAAATCACATTCCCCATCTGCTCAAAACGGCAAGAAGGCCTAAATTTTAGGCCTGCTTCGATATCTTTCTCAGATAAAGGATATGGTAGTAGTTTCAGAGCCTGCCGGGCAATGGCGGTATTTTCAACATCGTAATAGCCAGGCCGCGCTTCGACCTTATAAAGAGGGCTATTGAAATCAGCTGCCTGTTTGCGGATCACAGCAAAGTCAGCCCTAGGGCCGATGACAACAGGAACACCGGGCTTAATAATACCGGCTTTTGCATAGGCGATTTTTTCTAGGGTATTGCCTAAGAGATCTTCATGGTCGCAAGCAACCGATGTGATGATGGAAAGGATGGAGTTAACGATGTTCGTCGCATCGTAGCGGCCGCCAATCCCGACTTCAATAATCGCAACATCGACCTTTTGATCACGGAAGTACTCAAAAGCGAGCAATGTCGCAATCTCAAAAAAGAAGAGATCCTTGCCCATTTCAAACAGTTTTAAAAGCCCGAGCCTTGCGGTCTCTTCAGAAATTAAAACGCCATTGACTTGGATCCTTTCACAAAAAGAGACAATATGAGGCGAGGTATAAAGGCCGACTCTCAAGCCGGAAGATTCAAGAGCTTTAGCTATTTTCAGGGAAACGGACCCTTTTCCATTGGTTCCTGTGACATGGATTGCAGGAAAGGCTTTTTCAGGGTGTCCTAAAAGAGGAGTGATAGTTTTGATCGCACCCACGGAATCCATATTATCCGCAGGCCGTTTAGAAAAAAGGTAATCGACGACTTCGTCAAATGTCATAGAGGGTGTTGAAATATCCTATTAAAGGTCTCTTCATCGACTCCACAACAACCTAACTCTGTTTCGGGTTTTATACTGCCGTGAAAATCTGAACCTCCGCTCATGATCCATCCTCTGCCTTGGGCTGTTTCCACCCATGATTTTTTGTATAAACGGGAGTAAAAACATTCAAGGCCGTCAAAAGAGAGTTTTAGTAAATCATCAACCGGAAATTCATCGGGAAGCAGTTGTGGATGGGCAACGAAAACTTTGCCTTTTGCGCTATGGATCACCTGGATTGCTTCTTCCACAGTAAAAGCCTCTCCAGGATCGTAGCACTTTCTCCCCTCACCAATATGCTGATTAAAGGCCTCGCGGAGGTTTTTAACGTATCCTTTTTCGACCATGAGCTGAGCAATATGAGGCCGTCCGATGGTATTTCCGCTGGCTTTGGCTAACAGCTCTTCATAACTAATGGGCATTTTTGCTTCAGTTAACTTGGCTAAAATCGCCAGATTGCGGGACTCTCTTCTTTTTTGATGTCGCTCGCAAAGCTGAAGAATCCCCGGATTTTTTAAATCAAAATCATAACCGAGTAAATGAAGACTGATCCCTTGAAATTCACAGGAAAATTCAACGCCGGATCCCAAACGTATCCCCGCGGCATGTGCTGCAGGAATCGCGGTTTCATAAGCATCGATAGAATCGTGATCTGTAATGGAGAGCCCTTTCAAACCGACTTGTTTTGCATGCTGAATCAGTTCAATGGGAGAAATAGATCCATCTGAACAAGTCGTGTGGCAATGGAGATCGGCAAAATAATTCACGAAGGTATCACCCGTATTTCCATTTCAAGATCATGGCCTGTTTTTTCATGGACGACTTTTTTCACATGAGCAGCTAGATCAATGACATCTTGAGCTTTAGCGTCTTTTCGATTCACAATGAAATTCGCATGCAGTGGAGAAACTTCAGCTCCTCCAATGGAAAATCCTTTCAGTCCGCTCTGCTCAATCAGCGCTCCTGCAGAAGAAGTTGTGGCATTGCGAAAAACACATCCCGCAGACATATCGCCATACGGCTGTGTTTTGGTTCTGTAATCGATGATCTTGAGTTGACGAGCTCTGGCTTCAGCAGAGGGAATTAAATGAAATCTAGCTGCAGCAATCGCTCCTTTAAGAGTTTGAAATGAAGACATCCGGTAGCCCCATTGGAGTTTTCCCTTGGGGAGAGCTTCGATTTTGCCTTTCTCATTAATATAGGTGACTTCAGTGAGATATTGAAACGTCTCTCCCCCGTTTGCACCGGCGTTCATGTAGACAGCGCCGCCGACAGATCCAGGAATTCCCGAAGCAAATTCGAGTCCTGCCCAGCCTTTACGAGCGGTTTGGGATCCAAGTAATGAAAAGCTATATCCTGCACCGACGTAGAAAACGCCTTTTTCTTCTTCGCAGAAATGGACTTTATTGAGGATGACGACTCCATTAAAGCCTTCATCAGAAAAGAGCGTATTGGATCCTTTTCCTAGAACGAAATACCGGAGATTTTTTTCGTAGCAATAAGAGATAGCTTGGCTGAGCTGATCAATTGAGGTGGCTTCGATAAAGTATTTTGCAGGACCGCCGATGCCAAAAGTGGTGAGATCTTTAAGGGAGCGTCCTTCCTGGAACTGCATGTGTCCTCTTGCGTATATTAGAACTATTGAACAGCTTCAGGCTTCTTTTTGTAAAGAGCATCTAAGATGGCGTTAATAAAACTGCCGCTTTCTGCAGAAGAGAATTTCTTAGCTAGACGGACAGCTTCGGTAATTGCAACGATAGGAGGGACGTTAGAGAAGTAGATTTCATAGACTCCAAGTCTGAGGAGATTTCGTTCAACACGAGGAATCCGGTCGAATTCGTATTCTTTGGCTGTTTCTGAAATCATTTGATCGATCTGGGAAAGCTTTGCTTGAATTTCCTCAGAATGAGCTTTTGCAGCATACATGCTTTTTTTTGTCACTTGATGGTGCTGCATCAAAATAGGAAAAGACTCTTCCTGCTCGGCAGCTGTAAAGTCAGCACCGTAGAGCAAGTGGAAGACGATCTCTCGCATTTTGTAAGGATTTAAAGCCATAAGGGCAGACAGTATAGCAAAGATTCCAGTCCCATTTCAACTCATTCAGAAAAATGATTTAACTCCTTGATTCTAAGGCTATTGCAAATGACTGCGTAGCATCCAGGCCATTTTCTCATGCGATCCGAGCCGTCTTGCCATCAGATCCACGGTGGCTTGGTCTTTTTCTTTCTCGGCAAGGGTGGCAATTTGACGGGCGCAGCAGATGATCGCCTCATGATCTGAGACAAGCTGCTCAATCATTTTTTTAGCTGCAATAGGCTTAAATTCCTCTTTGATACAGCATTTTTTGAAGTCTGAAAAAGAAGCATGCACATAAAAGCCAAGAGCCGCGATCCGTTCTGCGATCTCATCAGCAGCACCTGCGAGTTCTTCATATTGCTTTTCGAAGAGAAGATGAAGTGCAAAGAAATTCGGTCCTCTGACATTCCAATGAAAGTTCTGAGTCTTGAGATAAACGGAATAGCTGTCTGCTAAATAATGGCGCAGTTCATCTGCGATTTTTTTACGTCCTTGCTCTGTCATCCCGGATTTTATTTTCATACTTGCCTCTCTGTTTTCTGCATAATGTATCACAGAATTATTTTCCAACGATTGCTCTTAATTAAAAAAGTGACTAGACTCCTTAGAAAAAAAGGAGTCTTTATGACATTTGCCTTACTTACAAGGGATGCTATTTGCACTGTTGCTACAGGAGCCGTTAGCTATGTTTTCTGTCGAGCCTTTAATCAATCTCACCCTCTTGAAAAAGCTGCGTTAGTGGCTATTATGGTAGGACTCAGAGAATTGTCTGCAACAGCTATCCATTTTAAAATTCCAAAAGATTCCAACCTGAGAACTTGCTTGATTTTTTCCTCCAAATTGGCAGTAATTCCTTGCGCTCTTTATGCCGGTTGGATGCTAGACTTCAAAGCAGCCGATTATCTCAAGATCGCCGGATTAACCTACATCGGAGATAATGTTTATCAAATTCTAAATAGTTTGTATGACTCATACCAATCATCTAAATTAGTCTGACAGCTTTAGCAATCGCACGTCCGGCTTTCAATGTCTTAGTGAAAGCGGCAAGCGATTGCTCTTAATTAAAAAAGTGGCTAAAGTTTTTCAGAAAAAAAGGAGTCTTTATGGCATCTGCTCTCATTAATTCTGGTGTTCGTGCTACTGGTTTTGGAATTGTAAGCTACGCCTTCTGCCGAGCCTTTAATCAACCTAGCGCATTTGAAAAAGCTGCGTTAGTGACTATTCTGGTAGGACTCCGAGAGTTGGCTGAAAAAGCTATTTGTTATCGATATCCACAACGTACTCATTATAGAGAATTCCTACTCTGTTCAAGCAGATTGGTAGCAATTCCCTGCGCCCTCTATGCCGGTTGGATGCTTAACTTTAAAGCAACCGATTATCTCCAGATCGTCGGTTTAACCACCATTGGGAATAACATTTCAGCAGGAGCTTGGAGTTTACTTTATTCATTCAGCCCACCACCAAAACAGGAAAAATAATGACAGCTTTAGCAATCGCACGTCCGGCTTTCAATGTCTTGGTGAACTCTGGGATAGCTTGCTGTGCCAGAAAGATCACAGTTAATGACGAGCAATGTCGTGATGTTGCGATCATTGTCGCTATTGATACGGCTTTTCGTATTGCCATTACACATGCACTAGATGCGTTGGAGATCCCCTATCTTCAAAAAGGAGTGGCAGGTCATCTGTTATTTCCTTGTTTGACACTGATCACTCAACCTATAAGCGTAGCCATCGCGCACAGACTTTTTAGCATTAATGAGCGCTGGAGTACTCGACAAACGTTCATAGCGACATTTGGATATATTGCTGTGGGCTGGAAAGCCAACATGATGCTTAAAGACGTGATGTATCTCTGCAGCCCTTCTCTTTTAAAATCTTAAAACAGGTAAATATATGTCCACTTTTGTACGTAAAGTTGTTCCTGAACTAGTTATCTCTGTCGTCGTGGGATCTTTAGGCAGTTATGGACTGGATGCTTTGTACCCATCTCCAGACAGAGCTTTTTTAGTTGTCGCGTGTACTGCGACTCTTTGTGCGTCAGCAATTATTAGAGATTATGTTAATAAAACCGGGCAGAAATTAGCAATAAAGTATGGGCATTATGACGCTAACGAAAAGCTAAAGAATCCTATTTTCAATCAACTCTGTACGTGTATTTTAACCGCAAACGGCCTTTTTCTTCCTCTGATGGCTCGCTATGTAGGACAGAACACAGGATACTGGGTTCCGAATGGATTACAAATGATCGGTTACACCGCTGTAGTGGGAAGCCTGTTTTGGATAACAAAGAATATTGTCGATATGGCACAGGATTCTTACTACCGCTATTATTCTTCTCCAGCAGTAAAATAGAAGCTCTTTTGACAGAAAGCTCCGTTCCTGATAGGTTGGGAAGTTATCTTAGGAGATGATCAATTGCTGGGAGTATTTCTAGATACAGAGACCAATGGACTCAATGCGTTTAAGCATCGGGTGCTCGAGATTGCTTTCAAGATCGTCGATCTAAAAACCGGCGAGCTGAAAGAGTCTTATCATACGATCATTCATCAACCAGAAAATGTCTGGAAAACCAGCGATCCCTCCAGCCTCAAAGTCAATGGCTTTACCCATGAGAAATTACTCCAGGGAAAAAGAGCCGATATCGTGGCTGCTGAGATCACTAATATTTTACAAAGAAACCAGATCCGCAGAGGTGAAGCTGTCTTCATCTGCCAAAATCCTTCCTTCGACAGGATCTTTTTTTCTCAGCTCGTCGATCCAGATATCCAAGAAAGCCTCAACTGGCCCTATTACTGGCTCGATTTAGCCTCGATGTACTGGGCTGAGAGCATCCGGAAAGGAAAACAAGATCCCAAACACTATCCATGGGTCACAGGGTTTTCTAAAGACCGGATCGCGGCGGTTTATCACTTACACGCTGAAGAGCATCCTCACCAGGCTATGAATGGCGTTGATCACTTGCTTCTGTGTTATGAAAAAGTTATAGGTTTTACATGAAATCTCTTTTCCTGATGTGCATTTTATCACTTCCTCTTGCTGCGCTTACTTTGCATGAATCCGAGCAGCAAGCTTTAGAATCTAACGTTGCGATTCAGCTGACAGAACAAGACGTGACACAAAATAATTATCGGCATTTGCAATCGATTCTGTCATGGCTTCCGAATTTAAGCTTCGGATCGATGTATGCAGCGCTTCAAAAACCTCAGAATATTTCTCATTCGCAGAAGCAGACGCAACTCTTCAACAATCAGGTGGTTTTGACACAGCCTATATTTTCTCCTGAGCTTTTAGGAGATCTGAATTTGACAAAAATAGCCCAACAAGGCGCTTTAGCCGGAAGAGAGATGGCGATCAATGATACACTTTTCCAAGTCCGCGTTTTATATTTGGAAGTACTGGCCACACAAAAAGCCGTTGATGTCCAAAAGCAGGTTATCGGCTATTTAAATACCGCGTATGAAGATCAGCAAAAGAAAATGCAAGCAGGCAGTGGAACCACTTTAGCTGTCAGCCAAGCTAAATCGGCTCTATCCCAAGAGATCACCAAATACTATAGCATTATGAAAGCAGCTAGCGATGCTAAGCAGCAGTTTGTATTAACCATCCATCTCGAAGCTTCTAAGATCTTAGGGTTAAAGCTGGATGATTCGATTGGAGTAAAGGACTATCCCGTGTTGGAAGAAAAGGTCACCAAACTCAAAGCTGTCGTTGGAGGCGATATCGCACAGCCCGCCGCTTTGAACAGCCCGTTTTCGGTATTTTCTGAAAGTGAGATCGAAGATTGGGTCAACCAAGCTCGGCAGAATCGGCCTGAGCTTAAAAGATCTCATATCTATGTAAAAGCCTCAGAAGAAAAGTCTCGCCAGACAAAATCGCAATACCTGCCCAAAATTGAAGCGTTTGCCGATTACGGATATTATACACCAGTCAATGGACAGTTCTTTCGCCAAAAAAATGACTTTGCAGGAGGAATCCAACTCTCATGGTCTATTTTTGACAGCTTTAAAAGAGAAGCTAAAGTCTTAGAAATTTCAGCGTTAAAAAAAGCAGCCATCATTGCTTATGAATATGAGAACGATAAAGTCGATATGACCATCCGCAATGATATTGGTCAAGTCGAAGAGGCGCTTTTTGTTTACCTGACAGCCGCTGAAAGTGCAGAACTTGCTCAGCAGGCTTTAGCTGATACAAAGATCAGTTTGGACTCTGGGACCGTCACCGATGCCGACTACCAAAACGCCACCCGTATGGTAGCTCAAGCCCAGCTTGCTAGTCAGCAGGCCGAGTACAATTACTTAAAAAGTTATTTTCAACTTCGGCATGATGCTGGGGTAGATGCTCATGACTTTTGTGACTGAACAAATATTTGATTGAAAGCAACTCTTTCGATCCCTACAATGACCCTGAATTTCTAGGACACTAATATGGGTTTTATAGGCGCGTTCACACCCCTCGTTGAGATCTTCGTTATCACCATCATCCTGAATTACTTGCTTTCCTTTTTTTGGAATACAAGATCGATGGACCTCCTCATCGGAGCGCTGGCGTTCTTGATCATTTTTGCCATTACCTCTCTTTTACATCTGCCGATTCTCTATACGATTATGACCAATTTGGCCAACGTGGCAGCTATTGCAATTCTAGTTATTTTTCAGCCGGAACTGAGGGTTGCCTTATCAAAACTTAGTTTGAAGGGAAAAAGATACCGGGAAGTGACGGAATTTGATAAATTCTTAGAGCAATTGACAACTTCGGTCTATAAATTGGCTGATAAAAGGGTCGGAGCTTTGATCGTGTTAGAGCATGAAGACAGATTAGATGAGTTTGCACAAAAAGGAGTCAGACTCAACGCTCAGTTTTCTTCTGAGCTTTTGGAGACGATTTTTGCTGAATCGACTCCTCTCCATGATGGCTCTGTAATCATCCGTGATATGACAATTGTCGCAGCTGCTGTAATCTTGCCTCTAGCTGATGAATCAGATGTAACAAGATCTCTTGGAACGCGCCATCGAGCTGCTTTAGGGATCTCTCAGCATACCGATGCTCTTGTTGTTGTCGTTTCAGAAGGGAGCGGCAAAGTATCGCTAGCCCGTGAAAGCGTGATCACACCTGTCAAGCAAGACCGGTTCAAAGGAATCATCCGCAGCATCTTCAATACAACAACCGAAAGCTCAAAGTCTAAGTTTAGCATCCGCAAGTTGATGGGGGCTTAAATGACTGTGTTACGTAATGTTTTCCTTCAGAATTGGGAACGTAAAGTTATTTCTCTCTTTTTAGCCATTGTGATTTGGCTAGTGGTCAATCATTCCCTAACAACGACAAAAATTCTTGAAAACGTCCCGATCCGGCTTATTAATATTCCTGTGGGGATGACCGTTGAAGGCCTCCAACCTAATGGCATGCTCTCTAAAAAAATAGCGCTAACCATGCAGGGAAACAAAACAGAGCTTGCTGAGATCGTTTCCAACGATATTGAAGTCGTTTTAGATGCGATGGACAAATCAGATGAGTGGCTGGCAACGATCACTCGAAAAAACCTCCTGGCTCTGAACCCTGATGTCAATCTCTCAAAAGCCATCAAACGGGTCGTCATCCAAAGATTCCCGATTGTCTTTACCCGCCTTGTGACTGAAAAAATCCCTGTCGTTGTAACTCAGCCGATTGGCGAGGCTCCTAAAGACTACCAATTTTTAGATATTTGGCCCTATCGTCTTACAATGACCGTCAGCGGTCCCGAAGAAGTCATCAAGCAGCTTAAAGCAAAAGGCATGAACCTCACCTTTAACTTGAACGACATTTCCAGAGCGGATCTAGAAGCCCAAGATTATAAATCGGATGAAGTCTCTTTTTTTGTACCAGATAGTTGGAGAGAGATCTCGATTCCCTCCCTTTCCGACAGACCCTTTACGATCGATGATCCTCAAGTCAAAGATCTCAGAATTGACTTTGTTCGAAGCGATCTTCATCCGATTGCAAAAGCAATCCCGATCAATCTCTTTTTTCCTCCGGAACATAGCCTGACTCTTAATCCTGAAACATATTCTTTGGCTTTAGGAGGACTCGTTCAGCAGTTCCATGGCATTCATCTTCTGCGCAAATCTCTTTACGCCAAAGGCGTCAGCCACCTTTTTGTCGAACTCGTCCAAGATATGTTGGAAATCTCGATTATGCTCTCTCCAAAAACTGAAAAAAAACAACTCGACTGGAGCGTTCAATTTCTAAATCCCCGTGTTCTGGAAGACAAGTACGTCTCAATCCTCATGTCGGATGACAGCGATAACGACAACGATCCCTCTTACACAAAAAGACGGGAAGAATATCTCCGCGGAAGGTTCCGGCATTATATGAATCGGTTCCAGCTCTATAAATCCGACCGCGAAAAATTCGACTTGAAAGTCGAACTCCAAGAAAAACAAATCCTCGTAGAAGAATCGGCCAATGAAAACAGTCGCAATTCTTAAAAAAGATTTCCATTCTCATGGAGGTCTTGAAAAATCATCTTGGAGAATCATCCAGGCTTTCAAAGAGCGCGGAGCTTCCGTCACACTCTTAACCACTCATGAAGTCTCAGCGCCTTGCGATGTTCTTTCTTGCTCCCTCGATAGCAAATTGAAATTCCTCAAGCTCAAAGAATTTGACTCTTGGTGCCGCACGACCGTGAAGTCTCATGATTTTGATGTGGTCTTTAGCATGGATAGATCTTCATTTCAGACCCATCATAGAGCCGGCAACGGCGTCCATGCCGCTTACTTAGCTCTCCGCCGGGAAAAAGAAGGCTTTTTCAAACGGCTCTCTTTCAAATTAAATCCTCTCCACTACATGATGCTCAAGCTTGAAAAAGCCACCTTCGAAGATCCCCATGTCAAAGGCATCATTGTCAATTCCGCCTACGTCAAAAATCAGATCATCCAGCACTACGCCGCTGATCCTTCTAAAATCCACGTTGTCCACAATGGCGTCGAATGGCACGAGATGGAAAACGATTTCAACACCTCGTTTTCTCAAAAAGAAAACCTCTGTAAAGAACTCAATCTCGATCCCAAAACTTTTCAATTCCTCTTTGTCGGACATAATTTCCACCGGAAGGGCCTTTCTCTCCTACTGCAGGCTCTTAGCCGCCTTCCTACAAGAGATTTCCATCTCTCTGTTGTCGGCACCGATAAGCGCCTGACGGCTTACCAAAAACAAGCCGCCCAGCTCGGCCTTTCTAAAAACGTCACGTTTTTCTATTCCCAATCTGACACCCGTCCATTTTATCAAGTTGCCGATGCTTTGGTGATTCCTTCCCATTACGATCCGTTTGCCAATGTCACCGTCGAAGCTTTAGCGATGGGCCTTTTTGTCGTCTCATCCAACAACAATGGCGGACATGAGGTCCTTAACTCTGACTCTGGCATCACCGTCGATCCTTTTGACCTAAATAGTTTCACAGCGTCTTTAGAGACCGCTCTTAAACACTCTAAAACTGAGCAGTCGGCTCAAAAGATCCGCTCCTCTGTTGAGCATCTCGACTTCAGCCACCAGCTTGAGAAGGTCTGTCAAATATGCCTCTCATAAGCTACATCCTTTTCCGGGTTTTTACTTTTCCCCTTCAATTCATGCCGTACAAGGTGTTGCATTGCCTGGGAAGAGTTTTAGGTCTCCTTGTTTACTATTGCTATCCTAAATACCGGAAACGATCCCTTTCGAATTTAGCACTGGCGACCGATCTGCATCTGACACCAGAGCAAATCGTCTCGACCGCAAAAAAATCGCTCCAAAACCTCGCGATCACTTTTTTAGAATACCCCCGTCTCTCAGTCGAAAAAAACATCCACAAAATCGCCACCTGCCAAAATCCTGAACCTGCCGCTTCGATCATCAAATCGGGCCAAGGCATTATTTTCTTCTGCGGCCACCAGACCAACTGGGAGCTTCTTTTCTTAGAAGGAACCCAAAGAATGCCCGGTGTTGCGATCGGCAGGCCCATCAAGAACCACTATCTCTATCAATGGATCATGAATCTCAGACAGAAGTTCGGAGGAACGATCATCCCTCCTAAAAGCGCCTACAAAGAATCGTTCCGGGCGCTCAAACAAGGCAAGTTTGTCGGCATCGTCGGAGACCAAGGGATGCCTGACTCAGGGTTTTCATGTCCCTTCCTCGGCCGTATGGCCCACACCTCTCCCCTTCCAGCACTCCTCTCTTCCCGCACCGGCTGTCCTGTCATGGTCGCGACCACTAAACGAGAATTCGGCAGATACACGATCCACTACAGCGATCCGATTCTTCCTACAGAAGATCCGCATGTTCAAATGCGTCAGGTCTTAGCGGTCTTTGAAGCCTCGATCAAAGAGCGTCCCCATGAGTGGCTTTGGATCCACAACCGCTGGAAACAACAACAGCCTGGCAAGATCGTGAAAAAGTTCCGTCACGATGCAGTTGCGTTTATTTTTCCAGACAACGCTTCTGCCCAAACTTCCATTGCTCAAATTAGATCCCTTTATCCCCTAGAGCAAATTACAGCGTTTGTTCCTTCTGCTTTTGATTCTTCCGACATCGAAGTCAAATCTTATGATGAGCTGTTTGCTCCCGATTACCGCTTTAAACTTCTCGTCGACTTCACCCAAAATTTAGAAGCTCAAAAGCACTTTTCGAAATTAAGCGCTTTGAACATCAGCTCCTTTGCAAACCCAGAAGAGTTTTTCACCCATGCCAGCCGATAGATTTTTTGTTGC
>CAZBCR010000018.1:1196-18046 GCA_964490565.1 uncultured bacterium | reverse complement strand
TTGGGTCATGGTTTGACGGAGAATCTATTTTACGCCCTGCGAAAAAGAACTTTACGATCTCTGCTCGGTACAATGCTTCCCGCTCTCCTTTTGAGTTCTTGATCCACACGGGAAACGAGCATCTCATTGCACGTTTTATCAAACAGGATGCCATTTTCAATTCACAGGCTTTAGAGATCATTTCGCATCGAAATGAGAAAGATCAATCCATTGAAATCCATTTAGATCAGATCAAAGACAATTTCAAAATCCCCTTAGAAATGCTTTTCAAGCATTGAAGCGGGCTTTTTTTCCTAACTCGTCTTCGATTTCCAATAGTCTGTTGTATTTAGCCACCCTATCGCTGCGGCTAAGAGAGCCAGTTTTGATCTGGCCAGCTGATGTTGCGACAGCAAGATCTGCAATCGTCGTGTCTTCTGTCTCACCTGAACGATGCGACATCACAGTTGCATAGCCAGCTTTTTTTGCCATCGCCATTGTCTGAAGCGTTTCTGTCAAAGTGCCAATTTGATTAGGCTTGATCAAGATGGCATTCGCCACGTCCATTTTGATCCCTTTTTGCAGGAAGATCGGATTCGTGACAAAAATATCATCACCAACTACCTGGATAGACAATTCATCGGAAAGCTGCTTCCAGCCTTGCCAATCATTTTGATCTAGAGGATCTTCAATCGAGCTGATCGGATAATCCTTGCAGAGTTTTTTCAGGTACTTCAGATAGTTAGGCAGCGTCTTGCCGAGATATGTTTTCTTTTTCGCATCGTAATATTCTGAAGCTGCACAATCGAGCGCTATCGAGATTTGCGATCCAGGTTTGTAGCCGGCTTTTTTTATCGCAAGCATGAGAAAGTCCAGCACATGTTCATGAGATTTGAGTTGAGGAGCAAAACCGCCCTCATCTCCGACAGCAATGACATGTCCTTTTTCTTTGAGAAGAGCTTTCAAGACATGGAAGACTTCAGCTCCCCAGCGGACGGCTTCACGGAAATTGGGAGCGCCTTGGGGCCGGATCATGAATTCTTGGAATTCCAATGCGTTATCGGCATGAGCGCCTCCGTTGATCACATTCATCAGCGGGATCGGAAGAAGAGTTGCTTTTTCTCCACCCAAATAACGGTAAAGAGGAAGTTTTTTTGCAGCAGCTCCGGCTTTTGCAACTGCGAGAGAAACCCCTAAGATGGCATTGGCTCCCAGCTTGGATTTATTTTGAGTTCCATCGGATTCGATCATAAGTCGATCGATCGTTTCTTGATGCCAAACACTTTGACCCACGAGGAGTTTAGCTAGTGTTCCATTGATATTGGAGACAGCTTTTAAGACTCCCTTGCCGGCGTATCTTTTTTTATCTTTGTCACGGAGTTCAAGCGCTTCATGCTCGCCTGTTGAAGCTCCGGAGGGGACAGCGGCTTTTCCAACAAAGCCTGTATCGGTGGTTACGATGGCTTCCACAGTGGGATTGCCTCGTGAATCTAAAATTTCTAAAGCGTGGATCGACTTAATTTTGCTCATGAAAGTTTGTCAAGGTTTTGGATGGTTTTTTTTCTGATTACTGACCCAGTTTACCAACTATGATCTACGAATCAAAGAAAAAACCATTAAAAAGAACGAGAGAGGGCCAGTTGAAAGCCACTTGTATTAGGTGAAATACAGACTTTCCAATCTCTATCTGTTGGATTGTCGGGATGTAGTTTAGCAATGAGAATACCCACAGCCGTCCCGAGGCACGCCCCAAAAAAAACGTCAGATGTCCAATGAGCTTTACGCTCAATGCGAGCTATTCCAGTTAAAGTAGCAATAGAATAAGCAGCTATTGGGACAAAAATGCTTTTCTCTTTAAATTCTTCAGATATTACAGCGGCTACGGCAAAGACGCATGCTGTATGCCCTGATGGGAAAGAGACATGATGCAATCGAAAGCTCGGACCATCAAAGTTGAAGGGATTAGCATGCTTGCTGCTGGGGCGTTGACGGTGGAAGAGAAATTTTCCGACTTGTGCAAGACCTCCAGCTATGAGAAGACCTTCGGTGCTGAGAAGTGCCACCTTACGCGCTTTTTCGCTGTGCGCAGCTTCGCCAATGAGATAAGTGCCAAATAAAGCAGGAAGAACATACACCCCCTCTCCAAAATTGTTTGCCACGGCCAAAATTCCATGTAGGGGCTCTATTTTTTTTTTGGTTAATGCATGGGTGATTTGCTTGTCGACTGCCATCAGACTTCCAGTCCCCGCGATAACCAGGACTACGAGAGCTGCATCTTTTTTATCCCAACGAGCAGGAGCTGTAACGACTTCTTTTACATCGTTTAGAGCGCTCTTCCAATACTCTGAGTGTGTGATGTGATAACCACCTGCATCGATTGGGCAGTCGGCATGAAGAGATCGTGTCAGCAGGGAGCATAGGAATAAAATAAAAAAATTTTTCACTATTCATTTTGAATATTTCGTTCTATGAATAATGTCAATCTCTGACAATGGATGAATAAGATCAAAGATAACTTTGGTGTTATAATTGAATTAATGATGGATTTGGTACATTAAAATCGCAGCCGCAGTTGCGACGTTTAGTGATTCCATTTGGTTTGTCATCGGAATCGAAACAGTCTGGCCCATGGCTCGAGTCTCAGGAGAAGGTCCTTCTGTCTCATGGCCCAGAACTAAAGCCAGCGGTTTTTTAAATGAAACCTCTGTTAATTTTTTTCCTTCGACATCAGCAATGTAAACTTGCATACCGCTTGTCTCTACTAGCTTTTTCAGATCATCATAGCTTCCTTGTCTTAAGGGAAGAAATAGAGAAGCTCCTCTAGCAGCGCGGAGAGCCTTGTCATTGAAAGGATCGGCGGTTTTAGGAGTTAAAAAAGCTCCTTCCCATCCTAAAGCCACAGCTGTACGAAGAATTGTTCCGACATTGCCGGGATCGGCTATCGCATCTAAGATGATGAGGGTTTTTAAGTTCTCCAATGAGCTCTGTTTCGGAAGTTCGACTTCAGCAGCAACGAGATCATGAGATGAGATGTTGATAATCTTTTCTAAAACGTTCGGAGGAGCAAGATACGATTCCTTCGCGTTGAACGGAAGAGGATCGACGGAAATTAAAGTTTTTAGTGGCATGCGCGCAGCAACATCGCTCACGAGAGTGACGCCGACAATGAGCACACTATTTTCTTGAGCGCGAAAAGCCTTATTATCGCGCAGTTTCACCAGTCTTTTCACGAGAGGGTGTTGTAAGCTACTAATCATGCGTGGTATCATAGTGGACTTATGATGACATATCAGATTTTGAGGGGCAAGCGTTTATGGTTGCTGCCCTTTGTAATAGCCTTTGCTTTGTGGGGATCTTACCAACTTTTTCAGAATAAATCCCTGGGGTTTGGCACCAGCCGGATCGTATCTGATTTTTCTTATAATCCCGACTGGGCGATTGAGGAGCCGCAAGATCTCAAGCCCCTCCAGTCTATTTTGGACCAAAAGTTCAAATTTCTGGCCGTCGGATCGCAGTCATATGCCTTTGTGAGCGAAGATGGGAAATATGTCGTTAAATTCTTCATCATGAAGCACCTAATCCCTCGCCTGACCGATTATTGGCATCCCGAAAAGATTGAGTATCGGAAGCAAAACCTCTTCTCGATCTTCAAGGCCCACAAGCTTGCCTATAGCGAACTTAAACAAGATACCGGCTTGATCTACATCCATCTCAATAAAAGTAATCATTTGAAAACGCAGCTTAAAGTCATCGATCGACTCGGCCGTACCCATCATATTGATCTAGATCAGACAGAATTTGTGGTCCAAGAAAAAGCCGAGCTGATTTTCACTCATTTAAAAAAACTTCTTGATCAAGGCGACAAAGCAAAGGTGCAAAACTGCATCCAAGCCACACTTGATCTTGTCAAGAACCGCATGGACAAAGGGATTGCCGATCATGACAAGGCCGTCAAACACAATTACGGTTTCATCGGAGACCGAGCCATCCATCTTGACATTGGACGGATTGATAAAATTTCTAAACCAAAAGAATATAATCGCGTAAAAGAGCGGATCAACACATGGCTTCAAGCAAACGATACTTCTACTTAATTCTTTTTCTGGCGGCAGGCCTTCTTCTCTATCGGACATTTTCTTCGAAGGAAGGATTTTCTGAAGACAAGATCTCCTCGTCTTTGCCTATTCATCCTCAGTGGACCATTCCAGTTCCTGCAGAATCTGCTCAAATCAAAGAGATCTTAGGATCTCGTTTTAAATTCTTAGGAGAAGGCGCGCAAGCGTTTGCTTTTGAGAGTGCCGATGGTAAATACGTTTTAAAGTTTTTTAAGATGCGTAGGTTTTCACCCTCGGTTGCTGATTGTCTCTGCCCACATGTGGTGCGTAGACGTTTAAAAAATCTCCGTTGGGTTTTCAATGGCTACAAGATCGCCTATGAAAATTTTAGAAAAGATACGGGCCTTGTCTTTATCCACCTGGCAAAAACAGATTATCTAAAGCAAACAGCCATTGTTATCGATGACAAAGGCAACGAGCATCAGATCGATCTCGACAAAACTGAATTTGTGCTCCAAGAAAAAGCAGAGCTGCTCTTTGACAGGCTTGCAAAGCTTCAAAAGGCCGGAGATCAACAAGGAGCAAAGCAATCGATTGTAGCTGTCTTAGAACTCGTTAAACGGCGGATCGACAAAGGATATGCCGATCGAGATAAAGGCGTGAGCAACAATTACGGTTTTGTGGGAGATCGTCCGATTCAATTAGACATCGGACGGCTCTATAAAGGCGTCAAAGAAGGACAATTCGAACACGTTCAAAATCGCATCCTGCGGTGGCAGGAAGAGAATCAACCTAAAGCATACGCAAACTGAGCGCGGCCAGTCGCGAGATCTGCAATAGTCATAGAGGCTCTTACTTTGGTGATGACACCGTTTCTATCAGCGATGTTATAGACCGCTGCGAATTTGATTTTAGCCGTTTTATTCTCTTCAGTTAAAGAAATTCCATACAAAGCATTGTCTAGAGAGCTTTCATCTAGTACGACAGTGATTCCAAGAGAGTCGTTAGCGAAGATTTCATTCAAACGGCTTTGAAGCATGGGACTTAGGCCTTTTTGGATTGAACAAGAAACGTTCCAGGCATCTTCTTCGGAAAATTCACATCTGCCGCGGAGAAAATCTACAATAAACGCATGAGCACGTTCTCTATAATATTGAGCAGTCTCTTCTTCTCCAGCATAGGGCTGTGGCTTAAGAAGAGTGCCGCCGACTAAGATCTTCATGTTACTTGCGCCATTGGAAATGGTTCGTTGAATTCTTGATCTACGATCATCCCCTTCAACAAATTCTCGAGCCAGTACCTGGACCAAGTTGGTATTGCATTGTGCGATTTGCACGGGTCTATGATGTTCTAAAAACGCCCTGTATTCTTCGAGAGTTCTCGAGGTCGCGTTGTTAGGAAAAATCGTTTGACCCTCAGGTTTTTCAACAGTGTAAGAAGCGCTTTGTACAGCGGCTCCTCCAAATACAATTGTTTCTGGGAGATCTGCCTTAGTTCTAGTCTGGGCTTCTTTAATAAAAGGAATCACCCTAGTAAGAAGGACCAATCTGCTCTTAATGATGGGAGCTTTTTGTAGGATAAAAGGTCTGGCCAGCACTTGAGTGAGGGTAGCAGTCAATGTTTCATGGTTAATTTTGCCGGTGATGTAGAGGAAGTGGAGCTTCAAGATCGTTTTGATGACATTGCCGCGATCTTTATCATCTTTGCAGAGAGCTTCCAAGATGCTGATATCCATCTTCCAGCACATAAACAAAATGATGTGAACATAGGAGAGGATGAGAAAAGCTTGATGCTGTTCCAATGTCGTGATGTTTTCCACATTGGGAAAATAGATGCGATGAACTTCCTCTAAAAGACGATCAATATTCTCTGGCAGCTCTGACGCATCGCGAAGTTTTTGCGGGATGCAAAATCCGTTTGCAGCCAGTTGATCATCCATATTTTTTCTATAAAGGATGGAGTCGGTCAGATTGTCAGAAGAGCCCAGAGGCATTAACAACTGCTCTTTGAGCCGGTGCTTCAAACTGTGTAGTGATTCGGTTAGTGTTTCAGAAACTTTGGACTTCTGATGAAGATAGTGTCTTTCGAAAAATTCCCCATCTAATCTGAGAGCTAAAGGAAAAAAGTTTCGATGATAAACGCCTAATTTCAATCTTTCCTTAACACGGCCGCTTTCATCACCGAGCATTTTCTTTTTTCCATGCTCTTTTTGTGTTCCATTCTCTAGTACGACATGTAAGATTCTCTCATTTCTCTTTTCAGCTTCTTCGATGAAGGCGACATAGTCTGCATTGATCACGGGTGGGCGGGACAGAGGATTCTCTTCCGGAATGATCCTGCTGAAATAAGGGATAACATAGCTAAGAGCCTCTGTCACTACAGTAAACCCTACTCCCCAGGGGTCATTTTGTGTAACAGGCGTGCCATGCCAGAGAAGAAGCGTAGATCTGCCGTTGACGGTGATTCGACCGTCTTGATAGGGGACATTGCTAGTAGTGAGAAGAGGATCGAAGGCAATGTTTGCAGTTCCTTTGAATTTATTCCATTCGCAGGCAATTCCGTTCATCGCAAGAGTTTTGCCAGGATTTTTTAAGGCTGTTGTTCGAAATTCAAGTTCCTCTTGGAATGTGTCAAGAGTCAGAGCTTTAGGAAGAGGTCTGCCCGTTGCTAGCTCAATGAGCCCATGGCAGTACGGGAATATTTTGATGCCTGAAAAACGAAGATAAGAGAGTTCTCCAACCAATTGTCTTTGCATTGAGAACCGTTGCTGAACATCCTCCTCAGCAGAAATAAGCAGTATTCGCACCTTGCGTAAACATTCTACTGTAGCTCTGTATTGATCATCGGGTGTTGGAAAAGGTGTTATACGCAGCAAAGCCCGGACGAGATCATTCCAAGCATTAGCTATATTGGCAACTGCCTCTGAATCTTCTCTATTAATAGCGCATTCTTGTAAGTTTTTTGTACGGGAAAAGTGTTCTAATTGCTCTTGGATCAGTCGATATTTGGTCCACTTGGAATAATGACGAGTGGTGGTGAAGTAGTAATGCACATTTGACACAAGTTTTCCCATTGCCGAGGACGGCGGATGACCAGAGAAATCAGAAGGAAATTCAGCTTCGCTATCCGAACTTGAAGTACTTCCAGTCCGATCCGAATAGGGAGAAGAGGGTAGGGGTGGACGAAGATCCACCAACGAATTAGATCTCGGTACTGCTGCTACTATCTTCGAGTTGTTTCCATCTGAAGAACGCTTCTCTGGAGGCGATTGGCCGTCTGGTGAACTTGATTCAGAGCGATCTACTAGATTCGGCGAGGAAGAAGATCTAATCAGTGGAGGGCTATAAGGTTTTACTGTATGTGGCTGAACTGGTTCATCTAGATCTTCAGGGCTATCCTTTGGAGGAAGTGGCGATCCTGTACCTGAGCTATTGACATGATCTTCGGGTCTCACTGGAGGAGGCGGAAGTTGTGGTTCTTGGTGATGTAGAACTGGAGGAGGTGGCAATCCTGTATTTACTCCATTGACATGACCTTCGGGTCTCATTGGAAGCGGAATAGCCGTTATAGTCCTTCCATCTAAATTACCAGAAGAAGGTGGTAGCGATCCTGGGACTAAGCCATTGAGACCTTCTGGAGGAGGAGTAATAACCGTTGTAGTATTACCACCTAAATTGCCAGGATTAGTGGGCGGTGTTTTAGGGAAAAAATAAGGAACAAGCCTTGTCGCAATCAGGTAAACAGTACCGAGAAGAGCGGCAGCACCTGCAACCCAGAGCAGAGGAGAAGTATTAGAAATAAATGATCCGCTCTGCGGTGTGATGACGGAGGTCACTGCGTGAGGTGATGATGCAAGAGGACGGGCTTCTGAAAGAAATTTGTAACAGAAAGTTAAGGGAGAAAGAATCGACCATGCGCTGGAGGAATTTGGAATAGATTTAATTTCGGTTGTCATAGCCCCTCAAATTTAGTCAGCTATTTTACAAGGAGAGGTTGTTTTGAACAATCAATTCCAATTCGAGGATCTTTTTAACATATCGATGATCGTTTTCCGATCTTCAATATTTTGATTAACAGAGATCCTTTCGGCTTCTTGGAGGAGCTGGCCCATCTTTTTGCCAGGGGTAATCCCTTCAGCGATAAGATGTTCCGCACGGACAATGGGACTGTTGGTCTGGATTCTTAAGATCGCTTGTTGGAGAAGCTGCCTTTGAACGGTGTGTTCATGTAAAAACGTTTCTTTATCTGAAGCAGAGAGATGAGCGGCGATGATTTCTAAAACAAGAGGGCTATGGCTATTTGCATAAAAACGGGCCCATTCGAGCGGTTCAAGTTTTTCTTTCCATTTGCCGGGCATCGATAGGAGCCTTTGGGCATGGTAGTAAAATTCTACAAATTCTTTGTCGGCTCTGGAAAGCTTGAGGTATTCGCAGAGGTTGAGGAGATCTAGCAAAGAGGAATCGGGAAAAAGCTCAAGCAGTTCTGCGATGGTGGGGCAGCCTTTGGGGAAGTGTTCAATGAAGTTAACCCGCTTTTGGAGTTCTTCTGTTGAGACATTTTTTAATTGAGGGAAGATGGTGGGAAGAAGTTTGAGCTGATGCAGCGTCAAAAGCCCTGCATCGAAATGAGAAAACTGTGACATTTTCTTAAATTCTTGCCAGACACGTTCCATCGCAACGGAGGGAAGAAGAGTTTCAGCTTGAGCAAGAATCGCTTGCAAGGTGTCAGACTCGATAGGGAAATTAAACCGGGTGGAATATCTAACGGCTCTCATCATCCGAAGGCGGTCTTCCAAAAATCTGGCCTTGGGGTCTCCAATCGCGCGGATGATTCCTTTTTTAAGATCTTTCATCCCGTCGACAAAATCAAAGATCTTATCTTGGACCGGATCGTAGAACATTCCATTGATCGTAAAATCTCGACGCTGCGCATCTTCTTCGGGAGTTGCTGGATCGATTCCAATAGGGCGCCTTCCATCGACGTATCCGCGGTCTTTACGGAATGAAGCAATCTCAAATTGATGGCCGTCTTGGACGACAATCACAATGCCAAATGCAACACCGACAGGAATCGTTTTGGGAAAAAGCTTCTGGACTTCTTCCACAGAGGCTGATGAGGCAATGTCAATATCATCGGAGGGTTTTTGCAAGATGAAATCCCGTACCCAGCCTCCTGCGAAATAAGCAATATATCCCGCATCCTGAAGTTTTTTTACAATGGAAGTTGCAATTTGTCGAGAGTCCATTCCTCTACCATATCGGAATCAATTTTTTGATGAAACATCCTTGACGATTGTAAGAAAATAAATAATGAAGCAAAATGTTTGCGCCAGCGAATAAGTCAAAATCAAATAAGTGTAAAATCAGAGGGTGTGATGGTAGGAATATCTCCGAGTTATAATTTCAAAATAATATCTCTCCATAACATCCCCAATGACTTCGATGGAACCAGCTACACTGAACTCGCAGTTGATGGACACTCTAGAACTTTGAATCGAGCTGCCTGGATTGTTGGACCGGGCGTGGGACTTTATCGCATGTCGACAGGTTTGATCGATGTGATCCACGGCATTTTTACCTTTCACTCGGGTTTGCTTTCTCAGGGAGCGAAAAATCTCGGCAGAGGAACGGTTGAATCGATGGCGGTTCTTATACCACTAGCGATCGCACTAAAAAGCCAACATGCGATAGCGCCGCTGGCTGTTGGCGAGGTCACAAAAGTTGCACTAGAGTTAAGTGTCAAAGTTTGTGCCTTATTTGTTAAGCACTATGCCCTGATGATACCGACGTATCTTGCCCTGAATGCAGTATGTCAGCTTCCACTCTACCTTTACGATGAACTTTCATTGAAATATTACGTGGATATCATTACAACTTTTCGAGAGAAAGCAACAATAGCAAAGTTATACCACGATCTCGCTCTTGAAAAAACGCTGGATCCTGTAGGCCCTGTTTACGACTATAACTTGGATAAATGGATCTATGAGTTTAATGCTTATGGGGAAAAAGTTTAGGAGATGAATATGAACTTTATTGGAAAACTAGCTTGTCTGATTTTATTTGCAACGGCTCTTCAAGCAGAAGAATATTTCATATTTTCTCCTAAGCAGATCTCTAGTCATCTTGTTTCCTATGATGAAAAAGAAAAGGAAGACATTGCCAAAGATCTCGAAGTTGTCAGGAGTGTCTGCCATGTGGCTGAAGCTACCACCAAAGACCGTCCATTTTATTTAGCCTCGGCTGGCGGTCCCGGCAGCCGAAAGAGCACGATCCTAGAGAGATTTATTAAAAGCCATCCTGAGTATCAATCTGGCGTCTATCTCGATCCCGATCAGCGGGGATTAAAATTTATGCCGCATACTTATTATGATAAGTCGCTCAATGCACTTCAGTCAGGATCTAATCCTAACTACCTCGAGATCCAAAAAGCGGCTTATGAAAAATGGAGAGGAGCCTCGAATTACATCACGTTGATGCTGATGGAAGAAGCTCTTCAGAAAAAAACAGATGTCATTCATGGCACGACATTGACGGGAGCTTATGTTTCGGATTTTCTGAAAAAATTGAAAGCGGAAGGCTATCACATCACTCTCGTACTTTGCTATGCTGACGACGAGGTCCGCAAAGAAGCCATTGAATACCGCAATAACGAGCAGAGATTTTATCAATCAACTCCTGAAGATGCTGTTTCCAAGGGTAAAATATTTGCTGAAAAACTCAGCATCTATTTCCAATATGCCGATACTCTTTACCTTTACTGGAGCGATGATCTCTTGGTAGAAGAGGTGCTTGCTGCGACTTTTGATAAGGGTCAGATGACAGTGGATGAGGGATGTTCTTGTACCTTTCACAAATTCATTTCCAAATTTTATGAAGACCGTGAAGCTCTTCAATTAGAAGGCAAAACCATCCCCTCATGGGAAGAACTAGTTCAAATCTATACTAGTCGTTTTCAAAGATAACGCTTTGAGGGAAATGGTGGGGTTGCTAAGATTGGGTTTTTTATGGAGGTTAACATGAGCTTAACGAAAAGTTCACAAAGAAAGCAAGTCGTAGGAATCATCCTTGTCGTGATATTTTTAATCGCTCTTTTTGTCTATGGAACGAAGGGATATCGCTGTTCTCGAGATGCGTATGCCATCACTAGCCAAAAAGACGCAGCAGAAGCTCAAACTTGCCAAGCTGAAGACGGCAGCTGCCCAGTCGAAATCAAATCTGCTCAATAAGTTTTTTAAAGCCTATCCAAGTCTTCTTGGATAGGTTTTTACTTCATCTCAGCAAGCTTAGTATCTTTCCCAAAAAAGGGAATTAAGCTCACGATCCCCAGTAAAATGAAATAAAACGCAGGCGCTAGATTATTACCCGCTGCTCTGATGATATAAAGCGACACTAAAGGCGCTGTGCCTCCCATGAGCGCATTCGCCAGATTATAGCTAATCCCGATACCTGTATAACGAATCGCCGTGGGGAATAATTTTGCAATGAAAGCAGGAACTAAAGCGTAATTTAATGTTACAAACAAATTTAAAATAAATTGAATGGACATTGTTGCCATGAATTGACCCTGATTGGCGAAATAAAACATAAAAATAGGGAGCACGATAACTCCGATAGAACTAGCGATCAGAAGTCTTTTGTGTCCAAAACGGTCGCCCATCATGCCAAAGAAGGGTAAACAAAAAGAGGAGATCGCCAACATCGCTGCGTTAATCAGTAACATTTTTCCATAAGGGTAACCGAGAACCTCTGTCAAAAAAATCACTGAAAAGAAATAGATCGCATAAAAAGCCCCAGCAGCGATCGCAGATAGGCAAAACGTCTGAAGACATTGTTTTTTATAATTTTGGAAAGTGTTTGCTATGGGGTTTTTCAGGATATGATGGTGTTCATGGACTAATTTATAGGCAGTTGTTTCATGGAGACGTCTTCGCAAATACCAGCCAAAAATTCCAATAAGCCCTCCAAGGACAAATGAAAGACGCCAGCCCCATTGTTCAAAAATTACAGGCGACATCCACGACTCAAGCGCATAAATTTCAATGCTGCTGATCACAAAACCCATCTGAGCGCCAAAAAATGTCCAGCTGCCAAAAAATCCTTTTCTATTTGAAGGGGCAACCTCGGTCAGGTAGCACATAATCCCACCGATCTCTCCTCCGATCGGAATGCCTTGCACCATCCGCAAAATCGCTAAAAAAACTGCAGCTGAGATTCCAATCTGTAAATAAGTCGGTAGAAGGCCGATCATCATGGTAGGGATTGTCATGCATAGAATTGAAAGGATCAAGCCGATGGTTCGTCCCTTTCTATCCCCAATTAGCCCAAACAAAATGCTGCCAAGGGGCCGCATGATGAACCCCACCGCAAAAATAACAGCCAGTCTCAATAGAGCAGAATATTTTTCAGTAGCGGGAAAAAAAATACGTGCAAAGAGGGAAGATAGGTAGCCGTAGAGGGCAAAATCGTACCATTCAAGGAAATTTCCTAGGGAGCAGGCGGTGATAATTTTACTTACTTTCATGAGAATGTGTTTAAAAAATGGATATATCTTTAATCACCTTTGAAGGCAATAGATGCATCCCTTAGAATGGAACACATGATCAGAGTTTTGACTGAAGATACCATCAATAAGATCGCAGCGGGCGAAGTGATTGAAAATCCAGCTTCCGTTGTTAAAGAGCTTATTGAAAATGCCATGGATGCCGGGGCCCAATCCATTTCTATCGAGATCAAAGGCGGGGGTTTTCAGCTCATTAAAATTACCGATAATGGATCGGGTATGAACTCTGACGATGCTCTTCTTTGTTTTGAAAGGCATGCCACCTCTAAAATTGCCGCTATCGAGGATTTATCTTCTTTAACTTCAATGGGATTTCGGGGAGAGGCCCTAGCTTCTATCGCTTCGATTGCCCGTGTCGATTTAATCACTGCTTTGCAAGAAGGCTCCGGCACCCATGTTGAAGTCGAAGCTGGAAAAATCCGCTCCGTAACACCTGCTCCCCGCAATCAAGGAACGACTTTTGAAGTCCGTTCTTTATTCTACAATGTACCTGCCCGGAGAAAATTTCAGAAACAAGCATCAGCGGCCACTGCTGAAGTCCACAAACTCGTCATCACTCTTGCGCTTGCCCATCCAGAAATCGGGTTCGAATTGATTTCCAACGAAGAAACCGTTTTAAAAGTTGCTCCAGCATCTGGAGCGACTTTCCTTGAAAAGTTATCTTCCCGCACCACCGACCTTTTTCAGACAAGTTTCTTAGGGACAAAACTCAACGCAAGCGGATCGGAAAGAGACTATGTCTTAGAAGGGATTCTTGGAACACCTGCCGATCATCGGATCAACCGGACAGGCCAGTATCTCTTTGTGAACCGGCGTCCCATTTTCTCGCCTCAGGTCACTCGTGCGATCAAAGAGGGATACGGACAGCGTCTCAATGAAGACAGGTTTCCGATTTTTGTTCTCCATCTGAGTGTTCCTCCAGCTCTCCTCGATGTCAATGTCCACCCTCAGAAAAAAGAAGTCCGATTTCAAGAAGGAGAGTTCATCCGGCAATTTGTCAAAACCCATGTCCATCGAGCTTTTGGCGGATCAGCTCCGCTTGCCGAGCCTGTTGCTTACTCGTTTCCAGAATCTAAAATAACTTGGAATGAGCCGCTCTCTTTCCGCGAAGAACCCGCAGAAGCTCCAGTATTGACATCCCATGAACAAGTGATTGGACTCTTCGAACACTACTTGCTTTTAGATGGCTCTACAGTAGAGGGATTTCAGCCTGGAGTTGTTTGGGTCGATTTGCAAAAAGCCCAGCAGCTGCTCATCTGGAACACTCTTAACCAACCCCAGCCGGAAGCACTTGCCCAGGGACTTTTGCTTCCTCTTGGCATGGAGCTCAGCTCCATGGAAGCACAAGAGCTGCCTCAGCGGCAAAAAGAACTTGCTCGTTGTGGCTTTGCAGTAGAATGCAGCGGCAAAGAGGCAATTTTGATCGAGGCAATTCCTCCTTTTTTAGATGAAACGGATGCGGTTGAAGCCATTCGATTGGTTCTTGGGTCAGATGATGCTTTCGATCAGTTATCCAAAAAAATTGCCCGGTTTGCTGTAAGAAGAAAAAAATCTTTTATGATGCAAGAAGCTTTAACTTTATGGAGAAAGTTTAAACAATTAAACTCATCCGAAGCTGTAACATGGATAGGAATGCATGCCATCGAAAACTTTTTCAAATAGACTCATCAGACTCCAATCGTTTTTCAAAACTTGGAAGGCAGATGGGTGTCTTATCGAAAATCCTCTCGATCTTTTTTATCTAACAGGACTGCAGCTTTCTTTAGGAATTCTTGTCGTTCTTCCCACTAAAGCAAAACTATTTGTCGACGGCCGCTATATCGAATTTGCTAAAAAAAATAGCCCCTTTCCTGTTGAGCTTCTATCACAAGATGCAGTCAGTGCATTTTTACGTCCTGTTCGTACTTTGGTTTTTGATAGCTCTGGGACAACGGTTCTTCGTCATGAGCAGCTGAAGAAACTCCATTCCAAAGTTTTGATGGGAGTGCCTCAGCCTCTGAAAGAGCTGCGTCTGATCAAAGATGCAGCTGAGTTAAAACTGATGAAACAAAGCGCGGCTTTAGTCTGGAAAGGCTTTGAGCATATCCGCAAGAGCTTAAAAGTCGGTGTAACGGAAAAAGAGCTTGCCCTATCTTTTGAAATTTTCTGCAGAAAACACGGAGCTGAAAAACTCTCCTTTGATCCGATCATCGCCTTTGGAAAAAATACCGCCTATCCTCATTACCGTGCAGGTGATGTGAAATTAAAAAAAGATCAGCTCGTTCTCATCGACATCGGGGTCGTCGTCGATCGCTACCACTCTGATATGACCCGCACTGTTTTCTTTGGCAAGCCTGATCCCCGCTTGGTGCTTCTTGAAACTGTTGTAAAAAAAGCCCATGCAGCAGCGCTCAAACTTTGCAAAAGCGGAACTAAAGTCGGCGATCTCGACAAAGCAGCTCGGCAGGTGATTGAAAAAGCAGGACTGCAAGAGCTGATCTTGCATAGCTTAGGGCATGGCATTGGTTTAGAGACTCATGAATTTCCCCGTCTGAAATACAAGGGAGAGGATCAAAATACTCTCCTGCAGGAAGGCATGGTCATTACCATTGAGCCAGGATTATATTTACCAGGCGTAGGCGGCATCCGCTACGAGGACACGATTGTAATCACACCTAAAGGATACACCAATTTTTATGCTAAATAGGGTAACCATCCGAAGAAAATTTTTTATTTTCCGCATCTCGATTCTGATGTTATTTCTGTCTATGGTCATTCCTTTCAGCGGCACCATTTTGGAGAAATTAGTTCAACATGCCATGAAGCAGTCGGCAGAAGATTTGATTGGAATACTCCAGCAGAAAAGCGATCAAGAAGCAATGCTGACTCATTTAGCTCATTACGACCAAGCGACTTTTTTTTATACATCTCTCTTCAATGAGCAATTACAAATCATCCATGATGCTAGACGGTTAGATTTTGCTTATCCCAGCGATGCGATGGAAAAAATAGATGCTGCTGAGGCCTTCAAGATGGGAAAAATTTTCCGATCGGGTGCTGCCCCTGAGTCTTGGACCTATTTTGCTAAGCGTTTTTATTATCAGGATCAACCCTATGTGGTCATGACATCGTTGACCGCCACCCAGGTCGCTTCTTGGGTTTCGTATTTTCGGTTTATCTTTTTGACCGTGTTTATCTCTTTCATTTTTCTTTATAGCGTCATTTTGTGGTGGGGCGGCTCCCGATTACTCCGTCCGCTTTTGGATATCACGCATGCGATCAGACCTTATGCGATGAGCAAAACAGAAGTTCTCACACCCATACCCATTCAAAGAGGAATGGTTCCTGAATGCAAACACCTGGCTGTAACAATTAATTCTCTTCTAGAGAAAGTCAAAGATAGCAGCCGGAGCTTCATTGAAGAGAGGAATGAGAAAGAAGCAATCTTGGAATCTCTTATTGAAGGTGTTGTCACGATTGATGCTGCCGGAATTGTCCGGTTTGTCAATCATACCGCCGCGCATATGCTCGGAGTCCCAAGAAGGCAGATGATCGGCAAGACATTTATGCCGCCCGAAACTCATCCTAAAATCGAGCTATTTAGAAGCTGTAATGCAATTGCCAAGCTTGCGTATGAACAAGGCAATGTGGTGACTGATTCGACCTCTATCGGAGATGTGCCCAAAGTCTACCTTGATCTCATCGCTGTTCCCAAACAGCTCCGCAGCGGCGTAATTATTGTTTTACAAGATAAGTCCAGTCAGCAAAAAGTTGTTGAAATGGGTAAAGACTTTATTGCGAATGCCTCTCATGAACTCAGAACTCCCATCACCATTATCAAGGGATTTGCTGAGACCCTGCAAGACCTTCCTTCTGTCTCAGCTCCAATGCTCACGGAGATCACCGAAAAAATTGTCCGCAATTGCCACCGGATGGACACGCTTGTTAAAAACCTACTGACTTTATCCGATATCGAATATGTGCCCGATTCCCGTTTTAATCCCTGTGATGTGGTAGCGCTTGCTGATAATTGCCGGCATCTTCTCCTGACTCTTTCTCCTACCACACGTGTCGATATTGAAAAGTCTCATGAAAAAATCATGATCGAAGCTGATCCAGATCTTCTAGAACTGGCTCTCATGAATCTTTTGGAAAATGGAATTAAATATTCAAACACGCCGGCGCACCTGACGATCTATCTCAAACAACAAGGAGATGAAGTTCTCTTTGCAGTCCAGGATCGCGGCATAGGAATTCCTTCTGGCGATGTTGCGCATG
>CAZBCR010000018.1:0-1096 GCA_964490565.1 uncultured bacterium | reverse complement strand
CTCTTTGCAGTCCAGGATCGCGGCATAGGAATTCCTTCTGGCGATGTTGCGCATGTCTTTGAAAGATTTTATACAGTGAATAAGGCTCATTCCCGTCGCCTGGGCGGCGCAGGACTTGGACTATCTATTGTGAAGACGATTATCGAGAAGCATGAAGGGACAGTTTCTGTCGCTTCAGTCTTAGGACAAGGAACAACATTTACGTTCAACATCCCTCAGCACCGCAGAGCACTAGCTACGGTTTAGAGCATCTCTTAATGCTTTTATTTCGTGGCCATGACTTTGCTTTGTTTTTCGATATAGGCATGGGGAGATCCCTTGCCGGTCTTATCGAACCAGAATATAGTCTCAAGCTGGCTGACGTCAAAGTCAGGATTTGTGTGCTTTTGCAGAAGCTCTCTTAAGGTTTCTTTAGGAAGGACTCTTGTGCGATGGTTCTCTTCCCAAGCTGCCTTTTCTGCAGCAAGAACTCGGTTGGTGGCAGCATCGCCTAAAACAGCTCTTAGGATAGGGGTTGTTGCATAGGCCCATTTAATCGGGGCTTTATCCGATTTCTCGATTTTGAAATATTCTCCCAGGGGAGGATAGCCTGTGTTTGTTCCTTTGAGCATCTTGTAATAAATTCCAGCAAGCTCGGGATTTTCAGGAAAAAGTTGAGTGAAGTCTTCTCCTTTTTTCTCGGTCATCGCTTTTAGAATGTTTTCTGCAAGTTTTGGGTCACCTGCTTTTATATAAAAATCGGCATCTTGATAGAGGATTTGGATTAAATGGATCGCGCTCTTTTTTAGAGTCGAATATTTATTCATGTCTTTGCCATTGAAGAGGGGCCACAAATTGAACTTGGAGGAATCAAGGCCATAACGTTTATTTCGTTTGTCTTTGTAGACAAGGATTTTGTCTTTTTTTTCTTTGGGTTCTTTCGGGTCAGAATTATCTCCGGGCTTTTTTTTCGGCTCACATTTTTTGTACTCTGCTTCAGCTTGTTTGCTGAGGAGGCCCAGTTTGGCTCTGTTTTGTGCTAAGATGACGGTTTTTTCTAAAGAAGTGCTGCGGAAAGAGGTGAATAAGAAAGAACTTCCCAAAACCAAGATCAGCA
>CAZBCR010000017.1:0-18199 GCA_964490565.1 uncultured bacterium | reverse complement strand
TGAGCAGTCCTTGCGTCGATCGTTTGACAGCGACTCCGCCTTCATCTGCCCGCATAATCGGGAAGAAAAGAACGTCGCGGATGGAAGGAGCTTGAGTAAATAACATGACGAGACGGTCGATGCCGATGCCTAGACCGCCAGCTGGGGGCATTCCTTGACAGATCGCTTCGACAAATTCTTCATCGAGAGGATGTGCTTCAGCGTCGCCCGCGTCTTTTTTCTCATTTTGTTCGACGAGAAGTTGTCTTTGGAGTTCAGGATCGTTGAGCTCGGTGTAGGCGTTGCACATCTCGCTGCCGAGAATAAAACTCTCAAACCGTTCCACCAGTTGCTCTTTTCGGAGCTTGGGGTCGCGGTGGAGCTTACAGAGGGGAGTCGTTTCAATCGGATGGTCGATGATGTGGTGCGGCTGAATCAGATGCTCTTCTGCAAATTCTTCAAAAAGTTTTGCAATGAGGATCCCTCGAGGTGCCGAGTTGATTTCTTTTGGATCGAACTCTTTTTCTAAAAGGATTTTGCGCATCTGATCATCTGACAAATCATCGACATTGAGTTTGCCATAGTGATGGACGGCTTCTTTCATGCTCATCCGTATCCAAGGCGCTTTGAGATCGATCGTGTAATCGGTTCCTTCTCGGTGAATCGTGACGTTGGTCTTGCCGAAAAGCTCTAATGCGATCAGTTCGAACAGCTTTTCAGTAAAGACCATCATGTCGTTATAATCCCAGTAAGAGGCATAGGCCTCTAACATGGTAAATTCTGGATTATGTGTCCGGTCGATCCCTTCATTGCGGAAGACTTTGGAGATCTCATAGATGCGATCCATTCCGCCGACGAGAAGCTTTTTTAGAGAGATCTCAAGAGAGATCCTCAGGTACATCATCTGATGCTGAGCATGGAGCTCTGTCGTGAAAGGAGCTGCAGCAGCGCCGCCGTAGATGTTTTGTAAAATCGGCGTTTCGACTTCCATGAAATCAGATTTTTCACAGTAATTGCGAATGAGACGCAGAATGCGGCTTCTGAGGCGGAAAGTATCCGCAACTTCCATGTTTGTGATGAGATCGAGCCAACGTTTCCGATACCTAACACCTTTATCTGTGAGTCCAGCATGTTTGTCAGGAAGAGGAAGCAAGGTTTTGCAAAGAAGTGTCAGTTTTTTTACATAGACGGTGACTTCTCCCGTGTGAGTGCGGAAGATATGCCCCTCCACACCGATGATGTCGCCAAGGTCGATCTTTTTCTCAATAAATTTAATAGGTGTCAGCTCAGGAGATGCGGGGAGACCCTCGACCTGAGTTTGGTCGCGGTTGAACATCAGCTGGATGCGGCCCGTCGAGTCTTGCAAATGGGCAAAAGCATTTTTCCCCATAGCACGGAAAAGAACCAGGCGGCCAGCTAACGTGACATGCTCGGTTTTGCCTGCTTCTGCTTCTTCGCTGCCTGCAAGTTCGCGTGATTCATATTTGTGCAGGAGGGCATGGGCTGTTTGGGTAGGGGTGAACTTTGCCGGGTAGGGATCGATCCCTAAAGCGCGGATCTCCGCTAGTTTAGCTGACCGGTTTTGAAATTCTTCGTGCTGATGGTAAGATGGTGTTTGCATAGGGGTATTCTAGATAAAATACATGCCAAAGTCAATTTTTTCGCAAACCATCAAATTTTATTTTGATGCAGGGGGGATAAGTTCCACGAGGGCAGCAGACACCCAGTTAGGCTGCGGAGATCCCTCGAAAAGTGAGGAGACATCGACCAACCTCAGATCCCGAATTTGGCCAACTAAGGGTCCTAAAAGGTGCATTAAAAGCTGTCCTATCTCTTTAGAATCACTGCGGCTTTTAAGAGCATAATCCCGGTATTCTAAGTGGGTGCACTTGGATAGGAGTTTCAATCCTTTCCCAATGTTTTTCCTAGCAAAGGTCAAAGCTTCTTCGGAGATTGCAAGAGCCTCTTCAGCAGGGACTCGATAGGAGACGCCGTGATGGCATAGATCGGCAGTTGCAACGACAATCGATTCTTTAGCAATTTTTGTAATCTCATCAATCCGAGGAAGCGTTTCAGGACGGCCTTGTGCTAGATTAGCATACCGAATGATGACTTTAGGGGATTCAATGCCGGCTCTTTTTGTCGCTTGGTCTAGGAGAAAAACAAAATTGTCTAAAGAAAATTCTTCACAATAGATCTCTTCAAAAGGAAGTCCAGGTCCAAAAATTCCGCGACAGGGTTCATCTGAAAGATCTCCATTTTCAATTTCTTTGTGGAGTCCTTTTCTTAAGGGATCTGTCAGAGAATGCAGTACTCCGATAAGCAAGATTTGGTTTTTGCCAGTTTTTTGACAGGCTGCTAAACAGGCATGCGCCACAGCCGCTGTTTGGTCGCCGCAAGAGTGGATAGTTGTATGGGGAAATAGGGCGCTGCCGCCTTCGGATAGAGTTTTGGTGAGGGTGGTCTCTGCTTCGAGCTTCAGCCCCCTATCAAGGAGCTCATTAATTTCACCTTGGCTAAGGACTTCTCTTTTCTCGGCGTAATAATCCCTATAAGAAGTAATGGCCGGCTTGCTCATGAAAGGTGTAGCAACACCAGAAGCGGCTAATTGGGAAATACAGAGGAAACCAATGGTGAAAATAGATTTTAATTTTGTAGTCATAAGAGTTCTCGTTATAATTGCGCGGAGTTTAAACAGAATTTGGGTTCTTATTCAACCGTAAACGCTGACAAATGAACAGGGAGATGAAAATTAAGCACCCCCAAATAGAGACGATGCCAAATTGAAGGCCCATATGTAAAAAGACGGCAGCTTCAGCAATATAGACAGTGCGGTGGAGCGATTTCCATCGCTGCCATGATAGTTTCTTGATCCAATAGTCATAACTGGTGATCGCTAAGAGCAGCAAAATAATAAGCGCGACTTCCCCTGGAATAAGCACGGGATGGAGCATGAAGTGCCAATCAATGGCTCCATTTTTGATATAGTCTTTCACAAAATAGCCGATCACATGAAAAGCAGCATAATAGAAAGCCGACAACCCGATCTCTCTTTTATGCCGATTCAAAATCGCGAAGAACTGTGACTTGGGAAGGTGTTTATGCAGTGGGCTAAAGCTGAGACTAAGAGCTAGAAGGACTGCGGCTGTGTACCCCGTGATCGAGATACTGTTGCTCCAGAATTTCTTCGATGTAGGATTTAACAGGAAAGCTTCTGCAATCACAAACCAAAAAGGAATGCTGCAGATGAACCAAATGAATTTCTTCTTTTTTAAAAACATTCCGAAAACGTTATCAAGCATTTATATTTCTTACCACATTTCTGTTCAGAAAAAACTTACTTAGGCTATAGTTCCTTCCATATGATATTAACCATTTTGCTTTCTACGACTTTATTACTTGGCGATACCTCTTGGGATCATGCGACTGTCAGTGCTTACGCTGTTAATACTAAGACTGGCGATTTGGTGCTCAGTGAAAATGGCGATAAAAGTTTGGTGCCGGCTTCTTGCGTAAAGGCGATTACAACGGCGACTGCTCTGCAGATTTTGGGGCCAGAGACGAGATTTCAGACTGATTTGGAGTACGATGGAGTCATAGATAAATCGGGGACTTTGCAGGGAAATCTCTATATCCATGGAGGAGGCGATCCATGTCTTGGCTCTGATCGAGTGGAAGGCTCTCTTGCTTGGGATAAGCAAATTGATGTTTGGGTCGAAGCTGTCCAGAAATTGGGAATCAAGAAGATTGAGGGGCAGGTCATTGCAGATGCCTCGCGATGGGAAAAAGCTTTAGCTCCTCCCAGCTGGATCTGGGAAGATTTAGGAAATTACTATGGAGCCGGAGCCTGCGCACTGTCTTTCCATGAAAACCTCTATACGCTGACATTTAAGCCAGGAAAAGAAGGGGAGAAGGCAACCGTTTTACGTCTGGACCCCCAGATTGCCGGGCTCCTATTAGAAAACGAAGTAACAACGGGACCTGCCGGCTCTGGAGATCAAGCGTGTATTTATGGTTCGGAGTACTCAAATATTCAACATGTCAGAGGGACAATTCCCGCAGGTGTGGAGGAATTTTCAATCAAAGGATCGATTCCAGATCCTGCAAATTTCTGCAGCCGTTTATTTGCAAGAGCCTTAGAGGGCAAAGGAATTGTAATTGAGCATCAAAAAGTGGACTCTGCAAATAGAATCGTTTTTCATACGACAGTTTCTCCTAAAGTTAAGGATATCGTCTATTGGACCAATCAAAAGAGCATCAATCTCTATGCGGAACATCTGTTAAAAAAAATGGGAGAAATTGTTTTTAATGAAGGATCGACAAAAGCGGGCATTAAAGCAGTGACTGATTATTGGCTGTCCAAGAACATTGATCTGGCCGGTTTTAATATGGCCGATGGGTCGGGGCTTTCTAGAAAAAATCTCGTGACGGCTAAGCAATTTGTCTCGATATTATCACAGGTCAAAAAATCAGATGTTTTTCCTGTTTTATTACGGTCACTTCCGGAAGAAGCTGCGCATGTGAAAGCCAAATCAGGCTATATGTCGCTGGTTAGAGGGTATGTCGGCTATGCAGATGATGTTGTTTTTGCAATTTTTGTGAATCAATGTCTAGATCCCAAGGCGTCCAAAAAAATGCAATCATTGTTATCTGGACTAACTCAGCCTGCTCGCGCTAGCTGAGGGGTCATCACTTCATTCCAGGGTTTCATGACTTTTTTCCATTTGTCAATGGAGTTGGAAAGATTTGTGATGTGAGCTGTGTTGAGAATTTCAAAGATGGCTTGGGCCTTTGGGCCTATTTTATGGATCGCGCTTTGATTCAAAGCGACCTGTTTGTAAATGTAGTTTTCCGTTTGAAGGAGCTTAGCGTTTTGATCGATCATGGCATACTTTTTTAATTCTTCTAGAAATAGAGAAGGGTTCGCCAGACCTTGCTCTCCATGAACTTGCACGGTGATCAATTGCTTTCCAGTTCCTTGGAGTTCTTTGGAATAACAGGTGTAATTTGTCGAGCGAGAGGCCCCATGTCCATGAATATTTCGATAGGTAAAGCGAGGAGGGGTAGGATCTTCGATGAGCATTCCCACATGATAATAAGTATGCGGCCTTGACGGATTGTTTTGGAGACCAGGGTTTTCTATGGCGAGGTCACTGTTATAGGTCACAATGAGTTTGGGCGTGGTATACCGCATGTCGCCAATCTTGACTTCAGCGATATCCCTCGTCGTGTCGATAAAGACGCTTTCGACTTTACTGTTGAGGAGAAGGATAACCCCAATGCGGTCCATCAGAAGCTGTAAATTGCGCGTCAGTTCATAGCACCCTTCGGAAGGATAAAACTCGCCATTTGGAACCGGTTTTTTTAGCTCGGGGGTCGTACCGACAATGTTGCACCCGGCGTATTCTTCTAAAAAACTCACTAATCGGACATCGCGTCCAAACTCATGGCAACCTAAATCGACATGGGGAACTCCGCAGATAGTGATACTCTTCCAGGCTCCTCCGCATTCAGCGCCTTGTTCGACAACTAAAACCCGATTTCCCTGACATTTCTTATAGATGGCTTCAAAAAGAGAGAAAGGGCTTGAGCCCACGACAATGTAATCAAAATCGGTTTCAATCCCATGAAGACAAATGCACCAAAAACATAAAGTCAGGAAGATTTTTTTCATGAAGCCACCATTTTTTCAAGAAAATGGTAATCTTCTTTGAAATTAAAAAAAAGTTGATAACGGATCGACATCCACCAGAAGATGGACATTAGGATTTCTTGGGAGCGGCTTTAAGATCTCTGTGATCGGACGTGTTGTTTCGCCTTTAACAAGGCATTGGAATCGAAAGTGGTCTTTGATTTTGGCATAGCCGCAAGGAATCACGGGGTGGAGTTCAAAATCAGGCGGAAGCTGTGAAATAAGAAGCGATCTGATTTCTTGGGCATATTTCAGCGCAGCTTCAGAGCTTTTACTCGTAAATGTGACTTTGACTAAATGACATGTTGGAGGGAAATTAAACATTTTACGTATTTCAATTTCTTCTCGGAAAAAAGCCGGATAGTCAAGGCGTGCAGCGTGTTGGATTGTTGGATGCTCGGGAAGTTGTGTTTGCAAAAGCACTTCGCCTTTGAGGCTGCTCCTTCCTGAGCGGCCTGAGACTTGAGTGATGAGTTGAAAGACATGCTCCGCAGCGCGAAAATCGGGGATCTGGAGTGCCGCATCGGCATTGAGCACTCCCACCAGTGTCACTGAAGGAAAGTGGAGTCCTTTAGCAATCATCTGTGTTCCAATCAAAATATCAGCCTTTCCTGCACGGAACTGTTTAAACAGTTTATCGTGGCTTCCCTTGTGCTTTGTTGTGTCAGCATCGAGCCGAATGGTGCGCACTTGGGGAAAAATCGCATGGAGCGCGCGTTCGACTTGCTCGGTACCAGCTCCTTTGAATTTAAAGCAATCGACAGCTTGGCAGCCCGGACACTGTGCAGGAACAGGGAAGAGCTCATAATTGCAAAGATGGCAAGAAAGGATGTTTTTCCCTTTATGGAATGTCAGACTGATTGAGCAGTGAGGGCAGTTAAGCACATGGGCGCAGACGCCGCAGACAGCAGAAGTATGAAATCCTCGGCGGTTCAGAAAAACGAGAGATTGTTCTCCAATTTCTATCCGTTTTTTCAGTGCTTCTAAAAGAGCATCTGAGAAAAGAGTAAAGCCTTTAGCTTTATCAAATTCTCTTCGCATATCAATAAGCCGCACAGTCGGTAGATGAGCGTGGTCAGCGCGGATTGTCAATTCGCTTAAGATATATTTGCCAGAAAGTGCATTGGCATAACTCTCAATGCTGGGGGTTGCACTTCCCAATATAACAGCGGCGTTAGAAAACTTTCCTCTGACTACAGCGACATCCCTTGCATGGTAGCACGGCATGTCATCGGTCTGTTTATAGGCAGAATCGTGCTCTTCATCGACGACAATGAGTCCGAGGTTTTTCACGGGGCTAAATAGAGCCGAGCGGGGACCGACGACAAGAGAAAGAGTCCCTTCCCGGATTTTTTGCCAAGTGTCGCGCCTTTCTCCATCGCTAAGACGATGGTGTAAGATAGCAACTTTTTCTTGGAAGCGGCTGCGAAGTCGTTCGACTGTTTGAGAAGTTAGCGCAATTTCAGGGACCATGAAAATCGCTGATTTTCCCATTTCCAGCGTTCGATCAATGGCTTGAAGATAGACTTCCGTTTTTCCACTGCCAGTGACTCCATACAGGAGATGAGTTTCAAAACTATTCTCATTGATGGTTTTGAGGATTTTACCAAGAGCTGTTTCTTGCTCACCATTTAGAGTCTTATGTTTGGTTTGGAAGAAATCATGATCAGCCAAAATGCTCCGGTCGATGGCAATCGGCTCCAGAGAAAGAATTTTCGCTTCAGCCAGTGTTGTGACAGGGCTGCGGGAAGTCTCTGCTTTTTCTAAAAGCTCCGTGAGTAAGATGCCTTGAGGATGCTTTAAAACGACTTCTAAGATCTTGGCTTGAGCTCCTCGATGTTTGGCACAGACTTCAGCTAGCTGAGGACGAGAGAGGAGTGATTGGACAAAAAGCTGCCGCTTTTCTTCCATTCCCTTGCGAATCGGTGGAGGAAGCAGGAGTTTGATCACTTTGAAAAAAGGAGCGCAGTAATATTTTGCTAGCCAGATGCCTAGTTGCAGCAGGTCAGGCGGGATTGCGTCGGGAAAAAGTTCTTGGATTGCTACAGGTTTTTTTGCATCCGTCTGGTTTTTTAATTGGACAACCGTGCCGGTGCAGCTCCTTTTTTGGAGGAGTACTTTCACACGGGTGCCGGGTCTGATTTGATCGATCAGGTGTGCAGGGACCGCATAGTCGAGAGGTTTATCTAGCGCTACGTCGACGTAGACAGCAGCGAAGAGAGCGTTTTCCATAATTCACGTTTGAGGTCGGGATTTTTGAGGTAAGCTTCTGTAGATTGCATCATGAGCAGTGGAGTTTCTTTCAAGAAATGGCTTTTAGAAGAGGGGTTTTCTTTATAAAAGCGCGCAAGAGAAATGCTTTTCCAAGCTTGAAAAGGAGGAGCTAAGATCAGTTGCAAAGTGGGTGAGCTTAAAGTGAGTTCCCAGGAATTTTCTCTTTCGATTTTTCTCATTTCAATGAGTTTGGCAGGAGCCAGTAGCGAGTCGATGGCTTTTGTGACATTTTGCAAGAAACTCAGTGCTGGACCTGTTTCGCCAAATGAGAGGACAAGGACTTTGGCTGTCAAATGCTGCTCTTTGTAGAGATGGGCCATTTTTTTAGCCGCGGCATCATCGGGAATACCAGAAGACAGGGCCACTTCAGGGAGGATCTTGGTGACCATCTGCTTCATTTCAGCATCGATCTCAAGCTGTTTCTTTTCTTTGGGGGGAAGTTGTTTTTTCTGAGGAGAAAAATAGGCGGCTTCTTCAGATGTTGCCAAGACAGAGCCCTGTTTAAGTGACTCTTCTTTGAGAAGTGCGATTGCCTGGTGTATTAATCTATCCATTTTGAGGGATAAAAGCCGCGTTTTTGGTATTGAAGGACAATATCCATTTTAAGCTGATCAAGGCCTTGCGGGCAAATTTTCTCCAGCATCAATTTAATCGTTGGAGACTTTTGGTGCTTCAATAAAAAATAAAGTAAATTTTCGCTCTTTTGAGAAACATTAATAAAAGGCTCTAAAAGAGCGAAAAGTTCCACACAAGGAGAGTGGAGATTGTTTGCAAAGTGAGTAGCCTCTTGAGCTAGTTCCGGGAAGGCATGTGAAAGAAGATCTGCATATTCACGTACTTTATGGGCAGAGCCTTGTTTCCAGGCCCAATCAAAAGGAGCCATTCTAGGAGGAGAGCTTTGGCTTAAATGGGTTTGAGATCTGAGAAGTTCGCGGATAATAAATTGAAGAAGGAGGGCAGGCGCTTCGCCTTTTGCGACAGTACTTGGTGAGAAAGGCGAATGAAAAAACAGTTGTTGATCAATCATTAAAATCGAAAATATAACTTTAACGAATTAACGACAAGAATTACTCAAATAATCCAGAAACATAATCAGAAGAATTAAAAGGCGACAGATCATCGATCTGTTCTCCCACGCCGACCCAGCGGATCGGAATGCCCAGTTCACGATAGATCGGCAGGATGACTCCGCCTTTGGCGCTTCCATCGAGTTTAGCAACTAAAATACCGGTGAGAGGTGTGAATTGATGAAACACTTGAGCTTGCTCCACGGCATTTTGTCCGATGGTCGCATCTAAGACCAAAATGATTTCATGGGGAGCGCCGGGAACAACTTTGTTACAGACCCTACGGATTTTATCGAGTTCATTCATCAGGTCGGTTTTGTTTTGTAAACGACCTGCCGTATCGATGATGACAGCATCCATGCCTCGGGTTTTAGCAGCCGTTAGAGCATCAAAAGCAACACTTGAAGGATCGCTGCCGCTTTGCGCTTTGACGATCTCGACACCGATCTTATCCGCCCAAAGAGTCAGCTGATCAATAGCGCCGGCTCTAAAAGTATCTCCTGCAGCCAAAAGAACTTTTTTGCCTTCTTTTTTGAGCAGCCCTGCGAGTTTAGCGACAGACGTTGTTTTACCGCTGCCGTTGATGCCGACGATGAGATAGACAAGGGGCTCTCCAGTTTTGGGTGTGGTTTTTGGAGCGGTGTCCAATAGATCTTGGGCAAAGCCCCGCATCCTGGCAAGGATCTCATCCGGAGTGGGATTAGCATGTTTCTTTAGAAATTCTCTGAGATCATCTACAAATTCTTGGGTGACTTTAGTTCCGATATCGGCCTGGTAGAGGATGTTTTCGAGTTGGTCAAGCGTCTCTGCGTCGATAGGAGAAGAGAAGAGGGTTTTGATCTTAGATCCCAGAAAAGACCGGGTCTTGGTGAGGGCTGATTTAATCTTTTTGAAAATACCGAACATGTCAAACCTTGATTAGAAATCCATTGTATCACATAAGGAAGAAAAAGGCAGCGACTTGTGAATTTACATGAATATCAAGCTAAAGAACTCTTATTAGCCTGCGGCGTTCCCGTCCCTGTATTTGGGGTCGCTGGCAAGCCTCAAGAAGTTGAAAAAATAATTAGAGACCTCCATCTCAAAGAAGCGGTTATCAAGATCCAAGTCCATGCCGGCGGCAGAGGCAAAGCAGGCGGTGTTAAGTTTGCTAAGACTCCTGAAGAGATCTTAAGTGTTGCCCAGCACCTGATTGGGATGAAGATGGTCAATAACCAAACCGGTTCTGAAGGTGTCATCGCACATAAAGTGCTGATCGCACCTCCGATCGATATCGAAAAAGAATACTATCTGGGAGCCATTGTTGATCGAAACAAGGCTGAAGCTGTTTTAATTGCATCTCCGGAAGGAGGGATGGAAATCGAAGAGATCGCGGCAAAACATCCGGATAAAATTTTAACCGTCCCGATCGGGATGGATGGCGCTGTGAAGCCTTATCATTTACTGCGCCTGGGAAAATTCATGGGCTGGGAAAAGCAGACCCTAGAAGAAGGAATGAAAATCGCTGCCGCTCTTGGCAAGCTCTTCATTGATAAAGACGCATCGATGTTAGAAATCAATCCTCTTGTCAAATCCAAAGACGGAAAACTTTGGGCTCTCGATGCCAAGCTAAGCATCGATGACAATGCTCTCTACCGTCAGCCCGAAATCGTCGCCTACTACGATCCGAGCCAGCAGTCCCACAATGAAGTCGCTGCCAAAAAGTACGATCTAGCCTACATTGCCCTCGAAGGTAATATCGGCTGTATGGTCAATGGTGCAGGACTTGCCATGGCAACCATGGATATCATTAAGCATGCCGGTGGACAACCTGCGAACTTTCTCGATGTCGGCGGAAGCGCGACAGCTGAGAAGATTACCGAAGGATTTAAGATTTTAGTTTCTGATCCGCAGGTGAAGGCCATCCTCGTCAATATTTTTGGTGGAATCATGAGCTGTGCCACGATTGCTGAAGGAATTTTAACAGCTTTGAAAGAGCATCCGATCAAAATCCCTCTCGTTGTTCGGATGGAAGGGACCAATGTCGAGCAAGGAAAAAAGATGCTCGAAAAATCAGGCCTGAAAATTCACACCGCTGATAATCTCACCGATGCCGCAAAGCTCGTTGTCAAGGAGGCACATGCCCATACTCATCGATAAAAACACCCGCGTCATCACCCAAGGGATCTCCGGTAAAGCTGGAAAATATCATACTGAACAATGCCTGCTCTATGGATCGAAATTTGTGGGAGGAGTCACTCCTGGTAAAGGCGGACAAGAGATTTTAGATCTTCCTGTGTTCGACACCGTCTATGAAGCCAAAAAAGCTGTCCATCCCGATGCGACGATGATTTTTGTGCCTGCACCGTTTGCCGCTAATGCGATCTTAGAAGCCGAAGATGCCGGGATTCATTTAATTATCTGCATTACCGAAGGAATCCCGATCCGCGATATGGTCGAAGTCAGCCGTGTCATGCGTCAGTCGCAAAGAAGCCGACTCATCGGACCGAATTGTCCCGGGATCATCACACCCGATGCATGCAAGATTGGCATTATGCCAGGCTACATCCACAAAAAAGGAAAAATCGGCATTGTCTCTAGATCCGGAACACTGACCTATGAAGCTGTTTGGCAGACCTCGCTCCTGGATCTTGGCCAATCAACTTGTGTGGGAATCGGCGGAGATCCTCTCAATGGAACTAACTTCATCGATGTGCTCAAGCTCTTTGAAAAAGATCCCCAAACCGAGGGGATTTTACTCATCGGAGAGATCGGCGGAGATGAAGAAGAAAAAGCAGCTGAATGGATCAAGCACCACTGCTCGAAACCTGTTGCAGCCTTCATCGCAGGCGTCACAGCTCCTCCTGGAAAACGGATGGGCCATGCCGGCGCGATTGTCTCTGGTGGAAAAGGAGCTGCAAAAGATAAGATCGAAGCGCTTAAAAAAGCCGGCGTTCACGTTGCCGACAGTCCTGCACTTTTGGGACAAACCATGCTTGAGGCAATGAAAAAATGATCCGCATCCCTGGAAAAATCCCGATTACAATTTATGGATCTTTTTGGATCATGGCTGCGGTGATCGCAGTGCTGCTCGGCGGAGCTGATTATGTTAAAATCCTCATCTGGATCCCTGTTATTTTTATCTCTGTCCTGTTCCATGAATTTGGTCATGCTCTGACTGCGCTTCTTTTTGGCCGCAAACCTCGTATTGAACTCGTTGCGATGGGAGGCCTGACTTATCATGATGGAGAGAAGCTACCGTATTGGAAGCAATTTTTCATCACACTGAATGGTCCTGTCTTTGGCTTTATCATTGTGATCGTGGTTTTTCTCTTAAAAGACATCCCAGCTTTATCGACAGGCTATGCCGGACAGCTTCTAGAGCAGATTCTTCTCGTCAATATTTTCTGGACAGTTGTTAATTTGATCCCCGTTCTTCCTCTCGATGGCGGACAGCTCCTTCGTCTCACATTAGAGAAGTTTTTTGCCTACAAGGGCCTTCGCTACGCTTTTTTATGGAGCGCGATTATCAGTTTAGGCCTTTGCCTGCTGCTTTTTCTAACTCAGAATTTTCTTGCCGGTGCGATCTTCTTTTTGTTTGCCTTTGAAAACTTTGATAACTTTAGAAAAAGCCGATTTGTCAGTGATAGCGATCATAGAGATGAGTATAAGAAGATCTTTTCAGAAGCTGAGATGAGCCTCCGTCAAGGCGACAAAGCAAAAGCCCTTGCTGCTTTTGAGGCCCTCCGTGCTGCATCCAAGGAAGGACTGATCTACGATACAGCGACGCAATACGCCGCTTTTTTACATTATGATCAAGGCCATCTTCAAGAAGCCTACAACATCTTGATGCCCATTAAAAACCGTTTAGATCCCGATGCTTTAGCCTTGCTTCATCGCATCGCTTTTGAGCAGGGGGATTATTCCATGGTGATGGAGCTAGCAGGTTCTGTGTTTCAATATTCACCTGAAGCAGAAATAGCTCTTAGAAGCGCCTATGCAGCAGCGGGTTTAAAGCTCGTAGAGGCTTCAATCGGCTGGCTGCAGACAGCCCGTCAAAGCGGTGTAGAGAATCTCAAAGAAATCGTCACAGAAAAGAGCTTTGATTCAATCCGTAGCGATCCTGCTTTTCAGGAATTTACTGCGGGTCTGTAGGGAACAACTCAGGCGCAAAGCTTCAGGTTCATATACTGTCCCAGAGCTGTCTAGCTTTTTGCAGGTCGATGTCTTCACCGTAGATTCTTTTCCAAAAGTGTTGGATGCGTGAACGATTGGAACCGGTAAAGAAACCCTCCAGATAGGCTTCATCATGGATGATTTCATTATGAAGTTGTTTAATTACTTCTTCGCTAGCAAACGACCACATCCCGTCGACGAGCAGGCCAATCAGCGTCATGATTTTACTTTTTAGAATTGGATTATTTGCTAGATTTTTAGATTGCTCAGCTTTTTTTAGAAGTTTAGTAATATGATCTCTAGAGATTTGCATCACTGATTTGAAGGAATCTAAGCCATGGATTTGGATAAACATCAGCATTGTTAAGGCGTGCGCAAACGAGTCGTGAATAAACTCTTTTCCATCAGACATTAAGAGGAAGTATTTCAAAAAAGCTTCAGCAAAGGAAAGGTCATCGGCAATTCCCTCGCTATTTAAAATGATTTCACCAAGCAAGGGATAAGCTTTTAGAATACAATCTTGTAGATGATCTCGATCTGGGAAGCTCAAGTAAATGTCTTTCTGGCCTGTTTTTGAATCATAGACAATTTGATAATCAAACCCAAACTGTCTAAGCGCGCTGATATATTTTTCCATATCAACACTAGACCGGGTGGGTTCTGTTGCTGGAAAGAGGTCTAATATTTTAGCGTCTGCTTGATCATGTAAGTGGGTTTTATATTTAAACTTATAAATATATCCTTTCTCTGTTCGGCTGCGGCTGACGGCTTCCCACATGACGCCTTCTTTTTCTTTGAGCGCTCTCTCCTCAGTTTCATACCAATCATTGAGCTCTTTACTTTTTGAAATTTCATCAAACCTTTTTCGTTTGATAGAGATCGACATACCATCGAAGAATTTGTCATGGTACTTCATGACGAAGGCATGAAAGCGAGGATCGTTGAAGAACTTGTCATGGTGGTTTAATAGGAATTCACGGAAACCTGAATCGTTGAAGAGCTCGGCATGGTGTTTTTCTAAAAATGCGTGAAAACGGGGGTCGTCGAAGAGGGTGCCTATTTCTTCTGGCAACATCATTTCGAATTCTTCTCTGAGGGATGTTTCGTCTACAGCGCCAGAAACATGATTAATGTAGGTGGCAACATGATTACTATAGCTAAAAACATTGTTCCAGCTTCGACGGATATCAGCGCTTGATATTTCATTGCCGGTGCCATGTTTTCTTGAGAGGGATGAAATCATAAAATCAGAGTCGCTGAATTGATCTACCATGAAATGATAGTTTGGGGATTTTTCGCAGCTTTCTAAGAACCCAATGGGACCTGTCAAGGCCAGTTCCCCGCGTAGAATTCCTTCGATAAAGGTCTTTATTTTCTCGACATCGGAGGAAAAGCACCCAACAGTGGCGACGCCTTTAAGGACGCCTCTTTTATGTGCTTTCTCTGCAAGGTCTATGCGTTTTAGTAGGTCTGTTACTTTGGTTCTGACTTTTTCTCTTAGGTCAAAGAAATTAGAAGTGTCGACAACTTTTGATAAAGTAGCCATGGCATAGATTTGGTCGCTGACAAAATTTTCTCCATCAGAAATCACAATTAAGTGTTGAAGGTAGCTTTGGTAGATGTTCGAATTTTTATCCGTCCCGATGGTTTCGCCGGGCCACTTTTGTTCAATCTGTGCCTGTAAATGGTCTATCCGCGGAAGCTCTAGGTAGGTGCCAGTTTTGTCTTGAGTAAATCCATAGCCAAATTCTTTCAATTGTTTTGCCAGTTCTTTTAAAAATTTAACATTGAAAGATTCAACGTTCGGAAAGAATTGGTTGAAGTGAGAAAGCATTAAATCGGGCGACACGTCTTTAGAGTTGTATCTAAATTTGAACAGATATCCTGTTTCTGTCCTGCCAACGCATTCCCACAGCTTTCCCTGTGGTTGATCAATACTAGTTTGGTCTGTTTTATTTGAATTTGGTGTTATTGTCATAATCTGTTTAATATTATTAATTATAGTTATTATTATATAATAATTAATATTTGAAATATAGTATTATATTAGATTGTAACAGACTGATTGTGAGGCGGTTAAGGTGTGTAATCGGATGGGGGACACGCCAAACTATGTGCTCCATAGCTCGGCATAGCGGCATTCTTTTGTAAGTAGCTCTAAATTAAGTGGATGTGGGCTTCTGAAGAGTCCCGGCTGCTGGGGCTTCTCCACTTGCGTTTTCGTCGGTCAATAGACGACTGATAGCCATTCTTCTTTTAACAGAGGCTTGTTGTTGTTCAAGAGCTCTTGCAGGCACTGGGATGCCACGACGGTTCATACGAGAAACTTCTTCTAGAAGGACTCTTGCCATATGATCAGCAGGATTTTGAGCAACAATTGCCTCAAGGGCTGTTTGAGCTATTACATATTCGCCTGGCCTAATGTGACATAGGGCTTTCACAAGGAGTGAACTTGGATCATGAGGACTCAGAGTCAATGCAGCCTCTACATGCCGTAAAGCCTGCGGCCGGATTTTTTCGATTATGCGATGACATTCTGGAAATAAATGAAAAGGAAAGAAAGCATTAGGCATTAATGTAAAAGCCCTGCGGAAACAGATAACGCTTTCTACATACTTGCTTTGCTCTAAGAGGCTAGCCCCGTTTTTGATGAGCATTAGACTAGTTGCTCCGTTATTTGAGGCTAAGTTGGTTGGCGGCTCTTGTCTCAGAGCGGGGTCAGCATGGGGTCTTTTTTTGGAAGAAGGCGGGTTTGCAGCAGCTGGTACCGGAAGCACGGGCAAATTAAGTGTTGGAGGGGGTGTCGGAACTCCCCAGAATGTGCTCTGTGCGATTTGCGTTGTTCTTTCACTGATCACCTGATGCACGACTTGAGGAGTCATTAATGCGAGAGGAACAGGGGGGTTAAATTGTGGAAAAACAGGGATATACTGCTGAACTGGATGAGCAGGAAGTGGTGCAGCTGCTGCGATTACTTGATTGAGAGAAGTACCAGGATAAAAAAATATTCGATAGCTCATATTTTCTCCGATTTAAGATTTAAATCGAGAATAGGATAATACTTTGGATATTAAATTCAACGATTTTGGTTAAACCAAATAGGGGAGTTTTGCAGGGGCCTGGCCGGATTGCATCTTCCAAAGTTGAGCATAGCGGCCCTCTTTTTCAAGAAGGTGTTGATGTGTGCCTTCTTCGATGACTTTGCCTTGCTCAAAGACTAAGATCCGGTCCATGTGATGCAAGGTAGAAAGACGATGGGCAATGACCAATGTCGTACGGTTTTGCATGAGGGTGGAAAGGCTTTCCTGGATCTGCTGTTCTGTATACGAATCCAAAGCAGAGGTGGCTTCGTCTAAAATAAGAATAGGCGCGTCTTTAAGAACTGCTCGTGCAATGGCGATCCTTTGTCTTTGTCCGCCTGACAGGCGCATGCCGCGTTCTCCAACGATAGTTTGGTAGCTGTCCTTCATCTGGGCGATAAAAGTATGACAATGGGCCTTTTTTGCAGCTTGGATGACGTCTTCATCAGAAGCATCGAGTCTTCCATAACGGATGTTTTCCATGACTGTTCGGTGAAAGAGGCTGGAATCTTGCGGGATTAGGGCGATATGACGGACGAGAGATTCCCTTGTGACTTTTGAAATATCTTGTCCATCTATCAAGATGCGTCCTTCAGTCATTTCATAAAGTCTCAAAAGGAGATGGGCTAGTGTGCTTTTTCCGCTGCCGGAGAGTCCAACGAGTCCGACTTTTTCTCCAGGGGAAATGGTCAGATTCAGATTTTCATAGATCGGCTTTCCCTTGACGTAGTTGAATGTGACATTTTCAAATACGATTTTTCCGTTAGGTACTTGCAAGGAAACAGCGTGGGGCGCATCGACGGCTTCTGGCTGTTTAGAAAGGATGGAGAGAGCTTGTTTGCAGACGCCGACATCTTCGGTAAAAGAGACGAATTGCAAGGCAAGATAGAAAGTCTCATCGACAATAGCTGTTGTTAGTGTCAAAACGAGAGCAAAATCTCCAATGGAAATCAGTCCCTGCATCCGTGTGTAGATGAGAATTCCCATCATCGCTAGCAGAAGAAAAGTAATGGAAATACTTTGCACCAATTTCAATTTCAGCATGTACCAGTGTAGACGCTGTTCTTTCCCAATCATCTCTTCGAGATGCTTGCGGAGGTAGCCATGTTCGTATTTGCGGGTTCCAAAGAGCTTAATATTGAAAATATTCGATATCGCATCGACGACTTTTCCCATCACGGTGCTGCGGGCTTCGGAGTAATCAATACTGTATTTTTCTGATTTCCTCGCTAGGAAATACGACAGAGTAAAAAAGAGGACGGACCAGCCGATCATCGCAAAAGCAAAAAACGGATGGACCCAGAAAAGAGTAGTCAGTCCGAAAACAAACAGCAATGTACGTGAGAAAAAATCATCGATGATGGAGGTGATAAGAGCGATGGCGCCCTTGGAAAGATCAGAGATTTTATTCGAGAGGGATCCAGCTAAGTTGGTTTGAAAAAAGCTATAGGAGTGCTGCTGTAAATAGGCATGGGTCTCTTCAATAATATCAGACCTAATCCGAGGAGTGAATTTCAAGATCAAATAATCATACGCTGTACTGAGTGCAACAAGTAATAATCCCATGCCCAAAAAACCTAAAATAGGCTTTAACGCATATGCAATCAGATCATCAGGATGATCAGAAACTGCATCGATGATCAGCTTAATCATGGTCGGATTGATGGAGAAATAAGCAGCCCAAATCAGACCAACGCAAAAGAGCCCTGCCACATGCCAGCGGTAGGGTTTAGCAAAGTGCCAGATGAAACTGGATAAAGACTTATAAGGATGGGTCATAACTATTCAGAGATTGCAGCGGCTTCAGGCTCGGGCCCAGCTTTGACAATGTAGCCTTGCTTGAGTTCAGCAGCGTAGACAATCCAAAGGCCGATGCAGACGATTCCCGTCGATAGGAAAATAAGGGCCGACAGAGGTTCGCCTAGGAAAATCCAACCGTGGAGAGAGGCGAA
>CAZBCR010000016.1:0-18298 GCA_964490565.1 uncultured bacterium | reverse complement strand
CGCTTAAGACAACTCCTTGAGAGTCGGTCTCTGGACCACCGGTTCCTGTTAATGTGATATTCGCAGCGCCGGTAGGAGCAATCGTTGCCCCTCCGCTCATCAGAATCCCGTAGTTGGATGTACCTCCGCCCAAGCCACTGTGGCCTCCGCCTTGCCCAATGAGCACGATAGGACCAGCGTTACCAACGTTAGTCGAATTAAAAGTTACCGTGCTATCAGCATCAAATATACCGACGTTGTTGTTCGTGCCAGCGCCCCCAGTTCCAGTCATTGTGATGCCGTTAGGAGAGGCTGCGGCTGTAGTGAACACAGCGTTGCTCTGCAGATAAATTCCGTAATTGTTTGTCGTTGATCCTGTTCCTTGACCATTAAAAGTCATATTCCCTGTACCGACAGAGACAGTGACAAGACGCGTGGCTGCACCGTTAACATTAATTCCGTAATTAGCCGTCGTGCCTGCTGCACCAGTTCCGTTCACTAAAATATTACCGGAGCCTGATGAACTCACATGGAATAAATCCCGCATGAAAACGCCCTTACCGCCTACGATACCGCCGCTGACGATGCCGCCTGTTCCAGTGAGAGTGATATTGCCGTTGACGGTCGTAATCTGTGCAAGCGCAGGAGATGTTACCATATCAAATAATCCCAAAAACAATCCATTCGGAGTGCTAGTTGCCGCACCTGTACCGCCTGTTCCATTGAAGATGATATTCGCAGCATTGGTGGTAGAGACCGTTCCGCCGTTTTGCATTTTGATTCCACTCGCATCCCCAGCTAATAACTTAAGATCCGCGCCAAATCCGTTGACAGTGATTAATCCCTGCGATGAACTGACGATGCCGGCAGCACCTGCAATAATGACTCCGTCACCACTTGAAGGGGTGCTAGCGCCAATACTTCCTGTTCCTGTGATTGTAATGGTTGCTGGGCCTGTTGAAGTGACAGCTCCTGCAATAGAAACGCCGTGGTTAGCAGCTCCACTAGTTCCACCAGTAGCTCCGCCGGCACCATTGATAGTGATATTGCCGTTAATAGATGAAACAGTTCCTGAGGCAACAACTCCAATCCCTTGAGCTGTACCAAGACCTCCGAAACCATCCATGAGTATGGTCGCAGCTGAAGTTCCTGTTGACTCGACAATGCCTGAGAAAATACCGATCCCGACGTTTTCAGTGCTAGCCGCAGTAAGTCCAAGGCCATGGCCGATTAAATGGACAGGTCCGGTGCCAGATGTCGTAATATGGGCAGTATTATTTCCAACATGGATACCTCGGCAGAATTGGTTTCCTTGTCCTCCAGTCCCTGTCAGATTAAGAGCTCCAGATCCCGTCGAAATGACTCGACCTCTTGCGTCCAGTCCGATTCCGACATGTTGGTTGCTAGCCCCTTTGCCACCAGTGCCTGTCATCGTGACTAATCCATTTACAGTGGTCACACGAGAAATATCTGCTGTGCTGGAACCTAGAAAAATACCGTAGTTTTGAGTAGTCCCACCAACAAGAGTTCCCCCTCCAGTTCCTCTCATTGTGATCGGCGCTGTGCTAGTTGAGATGACTTGGCCGCCGCTTGAGAGAGAGATTCCATTGTTGTTTTGACCCGTCGCATTTGTTCCTGCGGTTCCGGTCATATCAATCGCACCTGTGGCAGAACTAACAAAAGACAATGCATCGACTTGTATACCATCCATAAGGTCAGTTCCGTTACCAGGAGCACCATTACCCACCATAGTAATCGTTGCATTCCCCGTTGATGTAACTTGGGAAGCGCCAGTCATAAAAATTCCAGCTGTTCCGGTTGAAAGAACGGAAGTAGGTGCGACCCCTGCTGTTCCAGTCATCGAGATGCTACCATTGAAAGCAACGATCTCAGATACCCCATTCATTGAAATACCGGCAGCTCCCGTTGTGCTTGTTCCACCAGTGCCATGCAAAGTAATATTAGCTGTTCCGGTACCCATACTGCCCGGATCGTTCGTAATAAGGGCTGAAACGTCCATCGTAATTCCGGCATTAGCGGATCCAGTTCCTGTATTATTTGCAACCCCTGTGAGGGAAATAGCACCTGTAGTAGAACTAATTTGCGTACCGGTATTTGAGAGAAATATTCCTGAGAGAATACTTGTTCCTGTCCCGCCTGTTCCATGCATTGTCACCGTCGCAGCAGCCGATCCAGTTGAATTGACTTGGCCGCCACTAGTAATACGGATGCCGTTATTGGAAATGCTTGTAGAATTCGCTGATCCTGTCCCCGTCAAGCTAATCGGACCCGTTCCAGACGAGGTGATTGCGCAATCTCCTGGAGTCGTTGCGTTGAGCGCAATGCCGCTATTCAAAAACGTGCCGGCTACTGCAGTTCCGCCTTGTCCGTTGATGGTGATGGAACCCGAACCTGTTGAATTAACAAAACCAGCTCCCTGGAGAAATACTCCGACATTAAGAGCTAGGGCTCCTGTTCCCGCTCCGCCGGTGCCGGTAATAACTAAATCAGCATCTACAACTGAAATCGCTGGAGTATGTGTTCCATTCGTATCGGCGAGCAAATGAACCCCCATATTGCTTCCAGCCGATGTGTTTGTAAACCCTCCACCAACTCCTGTTAAGGTGATGGCTCCGACCGTTCCCGACCCTGTAGATGAAATTTGAGCACCATCATATAAGCGGATTCCATCGTTACCTTCGGAACTCCCTACAACGGTAGGCTCTAGACCACCGCCAGTTCCTGTAATCGTGATTGGTCCGCTGGTTGTTGTAACTGAAGTAAATGGTCCTAATAAGTGTACGGCGACGTCATTATCGGCAGTTGAGAACCCACCTAAGGCAGTAACATCGATTGCACCCGAATTCGTTTGAACGATAGAGCTGGTATTGTTTGTATTCTGAGGAGGAGCGAGAGGATTAATAAAATTGACAGCAGCAGTATCCATCAATAATCCAGTCGTGTCAGCAGTTGGAACTTGTCCTCCTAGTAGCAAATTACCACCAAAGGCATTCAAGGTGACGTTGCCAGTTGTTGTTTGAAGAATTGAATTCACCGTGGGGTTGGCTGTTCCTGAAGGGAGCTGATGTTCCACACCTATAGAAATACCGGGATTTGGTGAAGATTGGTGCGCCGCTCCCACTCCTGTGATGGTGATATTTCCTGAAGTTGTGATGATTTGGCCGCCGTTGATATGTACTTCGGAAGCTTCGTTCGAGAATCCGGCCGAGAAATTGGCGTGATTATAAGGATCGGCTGGATTTATACTGCCGTTCATTGTCACATTCCCGCTGGTCGTTCTGAGCTGGGTGTTATCTTCCATGAGAAAAAAAGCAACGGCAGGAGGAATCACAGGCCGCGTTCCAGCATTCAGCGGCACGGCTGTATTCACAGTCGAGGCAAAGTTAGCAGCACCCAGATTTAGTATGAGCGGAGCGGTCGGAGCTCCACCTGGTGAAATAAAACGTATATCAATCCCAGCATTTAATGTTAATGTGTGACCTGCCCCTGTCCCATTAATAGCAACCGTATTACTACTAATAACTCTTATTTCAGTTCCAGCTTGCAAAGTAACATCATTACCCATGTTCATTAGATTGATAATACTATCTGGGGTAAACATCGAAGTTCCCATAGCCGGAGCATCAGTAAATGCCACTGTTGTTACTCCAAGCACACTACCTGGGGTCACAATGTAGAGGTTTTCAGGGTCGAACAAAACTGTCCCCGACTTTCCTTGATTTGCATTCGTATACACTTTTCCATGGGTAGGATGGAAATCAAGTTGATCTTTGCCGGAGATTTCAATTAAACCTCCATCTCCGCTCTCTGAGCCTCCCCGTGATGTTGCAAGACCGCCAAAGAAAGTATATCCATCGGCCCATACAACGACATCTCCGCCATTTCCATTCTGAAGGCCATCGCTGGAAATTTCAGCTCCGATTTGGACGAGAGTTTTTTCAGCATGAATGATCGAACGATCTTTTCCTTGGAAACTTCCGCCGATATTTATTTTTCCGCCGCCCGTAGCGCCAGAAGCATCAATTTTCGCAGTCTCTTCGATGTTGATCAGCGCGCCAAGAACTTGGATGTCTCCGCCTTTTTCTGTTTCATTCTTCGTTGAAAGCGTTCCACTGACATCGATTCTGCCACCTTCAGCCACGAGATAAATCCGTCCATTTTCTGTGAGCACACCTGTCGCTTCGATGTGACCTGATGATTTAATCGCTTTCGCATAAGGGCTAACACCGCCTTTGAGCTCGACAGCTAAGGCTTGAATAGCGCCTGCTTGCTGAAGAGAGGCTTCTTCGTTAGCATCTTCCGGAAGATTTGCTTGGATAAATACACGATTAGATCCAGAAGGTTTTAGTAAAATCTGTGTACCGGTTGCAAGTGATGTCACACCGTTGGGCGAATTGAGCGTTCCTTCGTTTTTAACAGAACGTGCGAGGAGTGTGATATCTCCCGTTGGGCAGTCAATGGTTCCTAAGTTGACGACGGAGCCAGGACCAAAATCTTTGAAAAGAAGATCTGCACCCTTGAGAAAGTCGTCGTTCATGATGTCGGAAGTTGCTGCTAAAAATCCTGCTGACTCAATTCGAGCTCCAGGTCCGATCAAAACGCCGTGAGGGTTGATCAGATAAATTTTACCGTTAGATTCAAGCTGTCCAAAGATAGAGCTTTGAGATTTTCCAGTGACTCTATTTAGAACGGAAGATTTTGAACTTGCTTGCTCAAAACGGAATTTTTCTTTTTTATCTACGGAGAAGCTGCTCCAGTTGATGACGGAGTTCTTACCGCTTTTGACAACAAGACTGCCTGGCGCATCCATGACCGGAGGCTTAGCATCTCCTGCAACTAATTGGAATCCTTCTGGATTGCCATAAAGCTGGCCACCAAAGATCGTAAATAATGTTGCAAAACAAACAGCTTTTGTCTGCCAAAGATGCTTATAAGATGGATTCGACATGCATATACTCCGCGGTCATTTAAAAAATTAGATTGCATCTCAAGAAATAAATTTGTCAACTCTTTACTTAATCTCCTTCTTGCCTGATTTCTTTTTTTCAAATAGATTGTATCAATACGGATTGACTCATTGGCCAAAAGAGGATTATGTCGAAACTTGCATGTCTTGGAGCTTTAGCACTCTTATCTCTTTCATCTATTCAGCTAGAAGCTGTTGTCAACGGCACCTGGAATATAAATCCAAGTGGAAACTGGGGCGATGCTGCCAATTGGACTTCAAACCCAAATATTCCTGGAGTAGCGCCTGGAACTGGCAATGCAGATTCAGCTACGTTTGGTCTGAACCCAGCACACATGATGGGGACTGTAACTCTAGCAGGCGCAGGTGGTGTTGGGCATGTTGATCCCTTGCTGAATGTCCTGACTTTTAATACATTTCCGCCACCGTTTACGAATGTTTCAGATTACACGATTGTGCAAGCTGCCGGAGCTGGAACACTTAGATTAACGACTAGTCCTTCGATTAACGTACAGACCGGAACTAATACGATCGATGCTCCGACAACAATAGACTCTGACACGAGCATTTTAGTCGATCTAGAAGGTCTTCTGGTCTTTGGTGCTAATTCAAATTTTCTGGGCACCTTAGCGGGGCACACTCTAACGATTGCCTCGACATCCATGACGTTCGATGCGCCCGCCGATGCTCTGACCACAAGTTCAACAGTCGGAAACGGATTTGCTGACAATATGTCCATACTAATAATCGGCAATCCGACGCTAATGAGTGTCGTCAATACTTCAAACTTTGGACTCCACGCTCCCACCATTACACTTAGCGGTCGAGGCACCTTGATAAATCAGCTGCTTGGGGCAGCCGGAACTGTCGGATCTTCATCAACAGACTTAGTATTGACAAATCTAGTCATGGCAACTGGTGGAGGTCAGATTCAAAATACAGATCCATCAGCAGTTGTGAATGGTAAAAGTCTATCGGTGTTGGGATCTTTCAATAGCATTACTAACAATGGGAAAATTCACATTACGAATGATGTCACACTGACTGCTGCTCCATCGTTTAATCTTTCTCAAATCAACCTCCAGACTAACCCTGTCACAACGGGAAATGGCGCCGAGTTTACCATCGGCGGAAATTTTGTAGGAGATGCCGCTAGCACAGCATTGAATTTTGTTTCACAAAATTCAGCTTCAGTCAGCGTGGGACCACATGCAAACGGCTCTAAGTTTCAAATCATTGGAACTGGAAATCTCAGCTTCTCAAGTGGTAGTGGCTGGTCGAATCAGAATGAACTAGATCCAATGACATCAGACACCATCAGCGGCGATCCCACCAATGTCGGTGCGCTCTTTGATGCGACTGACACTGTCTTCCTCGGAGGCATAAGTGGCACTCCTTTTTTCAACAATGATAATGGAATGCCTGTCAGCGGCGGAACTGGTGCAAAAACAATATTTAAGTCGATGAATGTATCGTTCTGCAGCGTGAGAAGCAATAACACTACGATCTCTACGATGCCTCCTCTTCCTACAAATATTAGCGGAACCGAATCGATCGGCTGTCACATCCTTGTCAATTTTCATTCTCTTGTGGGCCAGGGTGCTTCCTTCAACAACGGTGCCACGCTCAATATGACAAGCGGAACTCTAATAACCGGTACTAATACAGTCGGATCAAAACTAGAAATATTACTTGGCGATTTATCTACAACTTTGAATGGCAATATTAACTGCAGTAGTACATCTGGCACAAATATCACCGGAACTGGAAACATAGGAGCCTTGATCGATGTTGCCCATGACATCTCTCTTTCTAATCCCTTATTTATGGGACAGGCAACACAAGGCATCACTTGCTCCAACGGCGACCTTGCTGGCACATCGATTGTTAATGGCGATCCAGCTACCGTCGGTGCTTTTCTACATGGACGAAGAAATGCCTTCCTTTCCAATGGCGCTCTATTAAAAGCCTATAACACCTCTAATGGGCAAGTGAACATCAATGGAGGAATCGGCGCTCTGATCAAGATCGATGGCACGATGTTTACCATGACCAATACGCCAAAAATTCTCGTGCAAAATGACGGCCCCCTGACAGATTATGGGGTAGGAGCTCAGCTAGATGCTGCACCTCAGCTCGTGATGGGAGGCGGCGTTTTTGAAATATTAAACACAGCAAGTCTAACCAATAACAACCTCAATACTAATTTTGCCGCTGCAGCTAACCTCGTCAACGGATTTGCTTGCAACGCTGGGACTGTTACTATTGACAATCTCAATCCTTTGTCTCCGGGAGCTGCTCTCCTATTGGCCGGGGCCAATGGGGCTATTCTCAATGTCGAACAACAATTCGACATGGCTGCCTCTACCCATCTTAACATGAGTAATGGAATGACCCTACTTCCTGGCGGTCTTATGAGAAATATGGGTGGTAGCTTAGGATCCGTCTTAAAATTAGACACAATAACTCCTTTCGATATGACGATAGCTGGCACTGTAGCACTGACAAACACCTATGCAGTAGTAAATATCGGTTTCCCCATTGCAGGATCTATAGCTGCTATTGGCTCGTCATCGATAGGCGTCCAGTTTATTGCCTCTAGAAATTTATCGCTCAGCAGCGGCGCGCAAATGTCTCTGTCCAACAATCTCGCAGTGGCAGCAGAAGGAGTGCTGATAAATTCCGTGGGCATTCAAGTAACTGTGGCCGGCACCTTGAACATCGATTCTGCAACCCTGTCTGCGACCAACAGTGGCAATTTTAGCATGGGATTTCAGATGATGCTCCCCCCAGATAACTATGTCGGTTCCCAAGTCAATGCTCCTACCATGAACATCCTTAACACTGGCGTTTTGAACATTACAAACACTGGAAGCGATCAGCAAACACTCAGCACCGGATCTCAAGTCAATACGACAATTTTATCGATCCAAGACAGCGGCCAGCTGAATTTGCACAATACCGGTGGCAACTTCTCTGTGAGCAGCCAAGGCACTGCGCTCGTTGTTAACGGCTCTTTTGACATGAGCGGTGCTTACCTGACCAATGTCACCTCAGGAGAAACTGTAGATGGAACAAGCTTTGGAAGCTTGATCCAATCTACAATGGGACCGATCGATGTCAATCGAGGAACCTTCATCAATGATGCTCAGGTTCAATCAGATATTGTTAATGTCGCTGCAGGTTCTCCAAAACCGATACTAGCTGGCAATGGCACCTTTGAGGGAGCCGTAACTGGAACTAACACTACAGTCAATAATAGCGGCAGACTCTATCCCGGAGACCCTGTTAATCCCATAACAAAGACGCTTCCTCCCGCTGTTGGCACCATGACCATCAATGGCACTTATAATCAGCAAGCCATGAGCGATCTCTTTATCAACATTCACGATTTAACCACCTTCTCAAGACTGCTCGTTCATGGAACCGGTGTAGCCAACATTGATGCAACGGCAACTGTCACTGTCTCACAACTGTCAGGAGGCACAATCAATCAATCCGACACTTATGACATTTTAGTCGCGGATAATGGTGTCATGGGAATGTTTGATCCTACCGTCCAGACCACAATGGGTTTTCCCCCACTCATACCGATCCTGACTTATCCCGATCCAAACACTGTCCGACTCATATTTGCAGCTGCGCCTCCTCCTCCACCATCACCGCCTCCTTCGCCTCCGCCGCCAGCTCCTCCCCCATCGCCTCCTCCGCCTCCGGCTCCTCCACCCTCACCACCGCCTAGCTCCGTTCCTTTACTCACATCGTATTCAGTCTCTTTTGAAGCACTTTTTGATTTGATCAATCGCGACAATCTTATCTTAGAAAGAGAAATGCAAAGGATGCGCCTCCGGTATCAGCAAGAGTTCACTATCCCTGCTAGAAAAGCTTCTTCTCGTCGTGTAGCTCAAGCAAGCTCTCCTGCGCCTGCGATCATCACGCACAATCCTTTCTCAATTCACACCATTGCAAATGCAGCTCCTGCAGAAGGGAAAGAGTTAGCTTTTGCAAGATATCGAGAGGAAATTGAGCAGCAGCGGATGGATGAGCAAATGATTTGTACTTATCTAGACCGTCCTTGGAACTTCTTCATAGGACCTGTTGGCGATGTCGGCACGATTAAAACCAAACAAAATCAATTGGGTGCTGATTACTGGGCAGCCGGTGCTTTAACAAGTTTTAACTATGTCTTCTCACAAGGAGGCATTGGTCTCTTTGTTGATTACAACAAAGTTAAGGCCGATGTAGACCAAAACTGGGGCAATTTTAACTTCGACATGGCGCATTCCTCTTTTTATGCGACATATTCTCCAAAAGGCGCACCAAGATTTGCTTTGCATTCCATTGTTGGAGGATCTTACGAATGGTACAACATTCATCGTCATACGACAACGAATACGGCAAATGCAAAAACTCATGGCGGAGAATTTGATGCTCTTCTCTCTGGTGAGTATGTTTTCTCAGGGTCCCCTTGTTCGAGCTTTCCAGAAAACTTCAGCATCATTCCTAGAGCTGGACTTCAATACATCTACGTCAATAGCCATCACTATAAGGAACATGGCGCAGGAGTTTCAGATCTAGAGTTTAATAGCCGTCATGCTCAATCTCTTCGCACTATTTTAGATCTTTGGATGAAATATACGTGGGAATGGACCAACACAAAGTTCACACCCGAGCTTAACGTAGGTTGGCAACGAGAGTTCCTAGATAAAAACCAAAACGTCTCTTTCACATCGGTGAATCTTCCACTGCCAACATCATCTGTCACGACTTTCGGAGCCGGTAGAAACACTTTCTTAGCAGGATTGGACCTGTTCCTTGAATTCTATGAAAAGTACGCTTTAGAGGCGTCTTATGACTTTCAATGGAATAGTTTAATTCGAGATAACGGTTTCTATCTCGGTTTCCATGCAAGATTCTAAGATTTTTCTTTCTGCTAAATAATTTTTATTTGTTTATGATGAGACGAACTCACCGCGGGCAAGATCGATGACAAGATTATCATACCTTTGTTCTTTGGCTCTATTATCACTTTCCATTTCAACAGAAGTTTCTGCCGCTTGCACGAGCTCTTGGACCAATGTTGCGGGAGGAAATTGGGAAGCAACGGGAGATCCTGTAACGAATTGGTCTCTTTGCATCCCTGGACAGCCTGCTGGTGCAACCGATGAGGCCGACTTTCTTTCAATCGCAGCGGCAAACGTTACTGTGACTCTACAGAATTCTGCTGGAGGAGTAGCGGTTTCTCCTGGCCTTAACATCATCAAATTTGATGCTGGCGCGATGATGACAAGCTATTCAATTGAACCGTTTGGGGCTTCACAGATCAATTTATTAGGTACACCTACGATCCATCTTGTTTCTGGAAATCAAACGATTGATGCACCAGTGACAACAACTGACAACACTCTGATTCAAATTGATAATACCACAGGAGCGGATGTTCTTTTTTTCGGTCCGAATTCAAAATTAACCTGCGCTCCTGCGGGGAAAACACTCAATATCAACATTGCTTCAATCGATAACACCAGTACGTTAGTTGTCCAATCACAAGGAGCTAATGTTTTTGGCGGCAACATGGCAATAGTCATCGGAACGCCTGGCTCGACCATGGATTTTAATGTGATCAACGCACAGGGAAATTTCGGAACGACATCTCCTTCGATCACTTTACAAGATCACGTTTCCTTCGTTAATCAGTCTGGAGGAACGCATTTTAGCTCAGCAGCGACTGCTGTGACCTTAAACAACGGCGCTCAATTCGATGGTCAAGATCTCTTACTCCCGATCCCCTGCCTCTCTCTAACTCTGGACTCTCAAGGCGGAACTGATCAGATCTTATTCAAAACTGTAAGCAATCTGCCCATCGCTAACGATTGGACGTTTGTTACAAATGGGGTGACTAACGCCAAGTACCTCGTTCAATGCTTTAATCCCTTAGCCCATTCTGTAACTGTGATGGGAGCAACTGGCTGCACTGTTTCTGTTGGTGGAACCTTGACAATTGACACCCGAGGAACGCTCACATTTTTGTTGGATAACGAAGCTACGGTCAGCTCCCCAAGTAATGGCACGGGAATTCTTTTTCAACAGCCTGCCATGGGATCATCACTCGCTTTTAACAACGGCAGCGTCCTTCATTGTCTTAACAACACAACAGGAACCATTTCAGTCGATAGCTCCAATATCGGAGCTCATTTCAGCGCTGCAGGATTTGATCTCACGACAGACGACCTAGCAGGTGTCCTCAACAACCAGATCATTAACGAAAACCAGGGTGCTGTTTCACAAGGAATCGGCAGTAAAATGGATGTCAACTCCGTGAGTTTGAGACGTGGAACTCTCTCCAACACTTCATCAGTGGGAGGCATTTCCAATGTGGGCGGAACTTCGATCGGTGCGCAGCTGAATATTGGAACGTCTGTCACATTAAATGCTCTTTCAACATTAAGTCTTACAAATAGCTCTGCAATTACCGGAGCAGCAGCGGCCATTGGAGTAGATACGACCATCCCAACATTGCTTATCGGAAATATCCCTAACACAATCCTTGCCAACAACAGCGGAACGATAACGGGCACCGGCCACATAGGGTGCCAGGCACAAATCACTGCAAGCGATGTAAGCCCTGCAACAGGGACGACATTCACGGTTCAGAATTTTGGCGGGATTACTGGAGCTAGTACTAATTGTACCGGCGTTGTTTTGAATATTACAAATGGATCTTTTATCACCCCGCTCACTGGAGTTGTTGTTGCCCCGCATTGCACAAACAGCGGCAATATCACCACTAGTAGCACTGGATGCGTGGGAGCCTTTCTCAACATTGGACAAAACCTTCTTCTCCAAGACGATGTCGCCAATCCCGGAAGCTTGATCTGCCAAAACCAAGGCAGTGTCAATGGAAATTCAACTTCTATTGGAGCTAAGGTCTCTGTACCAAACGGAAATGTCACCGTCACGAATCAAGCGAACCTTGTTTGTATCAATTCTGGTCTGGTCACCTTAAACGAAGGTATCGGAGCTTGGCTCGATTTTCCCAATGGGCTTGGGACATTTACTCTCGATAATACGAATGCTTCCATCATTCTGAGCAATACAGGACCTATGACGACTCCAGGAGTCGATTTTGGTGTGGGAGCTCAGATGACCGCCAATCCTCAACTCGCGATGTCAGCAGGAACTTTCACGCTGACTAACACTGCAAACTTAACAAATCAAAATTCTTCTACGACTGCTTTCGTTGTCGTAGGAAATCTTGACGGTGGAATCAATTGGACCGGAGGAACGATCAATATCACCAATTTGGGCATGGGCAACTCAGTTGTTAGGCGGCCAGCTGTTCAGCTCAATGTGGCTCCAAGCTTGGCAGTCAATGACGGATGCATTCTCAATATCACCAACGATATGTCCCTGACAACCTGTCTTCCCGCAGCGGCTCAGTTAAATATCACGCTGGGCAATCTTTTTCTTAACGGTTCAGGCGTTGTAAACCTTCTCAATTCGATGCCTTTTAATATCCAACAGAATTTAAATAACTCTGTTGGCGCTTCTCTAATTATCCCTGGGAATTTGACACTGAGCAACACTTCACAGCTCAATCTTTCGAACACCTGCCAATCAACGATGATTACTTCGCTTAGCAATACCTCCCGTGGAACTCTTGTTACTTTAATCGGCGACGTGGCCCTTCATGACACCTCTTCGATCACCTTACTCACCGACGCTTCAACGGCCATGCAAAACACTATAGGAACGAGTTCGCTAGGAAATTTTTTCTCCGGAGCTAATTTAACTCTCGACGCTACTGCCCAGATCAATCTAACAAATACCAACAACAATAATGCGATCGATAACGCTTGGGGCAATCTTTTTTCCGTTAATAATGCTGATATCACCGGTAAGATTATTTTAAGCGATACCAATTCAACTCTTTCCAATGGAGCAAAAGGAAATGAACTGCGTGTTGGCGGCACCTTCAATCAAACTGCCGGATTAGTCGTTGTTCACAGCACAGGATCAACAGCCGATGCAACCAGCTTTGGAAGTTTGATCCGTTCAACAACAATGCCGATTAACATCAGCGGCGGAGACTTCATCAATGACGACCACACACAAGCCGATATCGTGCATGTCTCTGGAGGAATTTCTGGAGGAAGGCTTGCCGGCGGCGGAATTTTTATCGGTGAAACCACCTCCACCAATACTGCGGTAACCAACGATGGCACTGTCTATCCCGGAGATCCCTACGACCCTCTTACGCAGACAGGTTCTCCTTCAGTTGGTACGATGCAAATCAACGGCACCTATACCAACAATGCTGGCAGCAATTTCTTCATTAACATCCATGATGTTGCGACTTTTTCCAAACTGCAAATCCACGGAACTGGAACTGCTCAACTGAATGGAGGAACAGTCACCATCTCACAACTGTCAGGAGGCACAATCAATCAATCCGACACCTATGACATTTTAGTCGCAGATAATGGTGTCACGGGAATGTTTGATTCAACCGTGCAAACCACCATGGGTTTTCCTCCTCTCACACCTATCCTGACATATCCCGATCCAAATACTGTCCGACTCATATTCGCAGCGTCTCCTCCCCCGCCACCTCCTCCTTCGCCACCGCCTCCAGCTCCTCCTAGTTTCATTCCTTCACTCACATCCTATTCTGTTTCTTTTGAAGCACTCTTTGATCTGATCAATCGCGACAATCTCATCTTAGAACGTGAGATGCAACGGATGCGACTACGCTATCAGCAAGAGGTCGTTGTTCCTGCTAGAGAGGTTTCCAATCATCGTATAGCTCAAGCAAATATTCCTGCTCCAGCGATCATCACTCACAATCCTTTTTCAATTAATATGATAGCTAATGCAATTCCTGCTAAAGGAAAAGAATTAGCTTTTGCGAGATTTAGAGAAGAAGTTGAACAACAAAGAATGGATCAAGATATGTACATCTGTACTTATCAAGATCGTCCGTGGAACTTCTTCATAGGGCCTGTTGGCGATGTCGGCACGATTAAAACCAAACAAAATCAACTGGGCGCTGCTTACTGGGTAGCTGGGGGTTTAACCAGCTTTAACTACGTTTTCGCACATGCTGGGATTGGCCTCTTTGTGGATTACAACAAAGTCAAAGCCGATGTTGATCAAAACTGGGGGAATTTCGAGTTCGATATGGCGCATTCTTCTCTTTATGCGACGTATTCTCCAAAAGGCGCGCCGAAATTTGCTTTGCATTCCATTGTTGGAGGATCTTACGAGTGGTATAACATCCATCGTCATACGACGACCAACACTGCAAATGCAAAAACCCAAGGAGGAGAATTCGACGCTCTTCTCTCAGGTGAATATGTTTTCTCAGGGTCCCCTTGTTCGAGTTTTTCAGAAAACTTCAGCATCATTCCTAGGGCTGGCCTCCAATATATCTACGTCACTAGCCATCAATACAAAGAACATGGTGCAGGAGTTTCTGACTTAAATTTCAATAGCCGTCATGCTCAATCTCTCCGCACAATTCTGGATCTCTGGATGAAATACAAATGGGAATGGACAAATGTGACATTCACTCCTGAATTTAATGTTGGTTGGCAACGAGAGTTTTTAGATAAAAACCAAAACGCTTCTTTCTCACGTGTGAAACTTGCACTGCCAACATCATCTGTCACAACGTTTGGAGCCGGTAGAAACACTTTTCTTGCAGGATTGGACCTGTTCCTTGAGTTTTATGAGAAGTACGCTTTAGAGGCTTCTTATGACTTCCAGTGGAACAGTTTAATTCGAGATAACGGATTCTATCTCGGCTTCCATGCAAGGTTCTAATTTTAGGACTTTGTCCTAAACAAATTAATTAACAGCTTGTATAAGAAAGAAAAGTCATCCAGGAACAATCATGTCCAAAATCTCCTGCCTTTGTGCTTTAGCTCTTTTATCAATTTCTCATGTTGAATTAGAAGCCGCTTGCACTAATTCTTGGAATGTTGGGAGCGGCAATTGGGGATCAACAGGAGAAACAGCCAACTGGACACCAGGGCCAGCTTGTGTCCCTGGAGAGCCTGGTAGTACAACAGATGTTGCTAATTTTGCTAACGGAACTAACGGACCTATTACACTTGCAAATCTTGCAGGCGCTGCGGATGTAAGCCCTACTCTGAATACTCTTAATTTTTCAAATAGCGATTATGTCATCCAACAAAGAGGGGGCGGAGCCGGAGTACTGCAGCTCACAACCTCACCTAGTATCAACTTGACAGCGAGCAATAGTACAATCAACGCTCCTGTGACAACAGATTCAACGATTTCGATTCATATTGATCCGACTTCATCACTCACTTTTGATACGAATTCAAGCCTGACCGGGACTGGACCGCTCAATATCAATACAACAGGGACTGATATAGGTTTTGTCGTTGCCGATTCAACAATAGGTATTGGTAATGCTATGTCTATTGAGCTGGGAGCCGCAGGAGGAACTTCTTCAACAATCGTGAATAATATAGGTGTCTTTGGAGATTCTTCTCCAACGATTACAATCCATGATACATCCTTTCTGAACAACTTTGGAACCATTGGAAGCAATACAACAGCAATAATAATGGGACGATCATTCATCCAAAACGGAATTGGCGCTACCCTCCATGCAGACAGCATTACGATGGATGGATTAGCATTCTCTAACCTATTTAGCGGAAACATTAGTAATGAGAGAGGCACAATCGCAATTCAAAATGACCTCGCCATCACAAACAGCGGCTCGACAATGGGAACCTCAGTGGAAGTCATATCCGATAATCAAGCCATCGTCTCTTCAGGAAATGGCGCGACATTTACCATCGGAGGCAATTTTACTTTTGATAACACCAGCGTCTTCGTTATTCAGAATTTGAATGAAGGGGATCTGAACGGAGGAAGTGCAGGTTCCATAGGCGCACTTTTTCGGGTGAATGGAACTACACCTGGAACATTCCACGTCCACGGCGATACCCAGATAGGCAATAACAATTCAAATCTTTTTTCAATCAACACCATTCCAATAGGAACTATCGGAGTGTACTTCGATGGGACAAATGCTGATCTCCTTTATGAAGGCAATACAAATCCTCCCCCCATGGCTTTTAATTCAAATATCCAGAGCTATAACGGCGCGAATGTCGTAGGCGGCATCGGCAGCAAAATGGAATTTCGATCTATTACAATGAAAAGCGGATTTGTGCATGTTGAAAATGCCCCGCCGGGAACCATGAGTGGTGATGGTGGAATAGGAACTCTTTTTAGAATCCAAAATGGCGTTTCATTAATGGGCAATGCCTCACAGCCTGTCTGCACAATTAATATTGAAAATGATGGAGATATTAACGGAACAAACAATATCGGCAATTGGTTTGATATCACCAATGGAAACTTAAACCTCTCCTCGATTGCAAATGCAGAATTTTTAATGGTTTGCAATGGGACAATTGATGGAATGGGAAACATCGGATCTCTTTTATCTTTAGACACAGGAAATCTGACTATTCCAAGCGGCAGTATTTTTGCTCTTCAGACTGGAGCGACAGTGCGGAATGGAGCAACAGGGAGTGAATTACTCGTCAACGGCACTTTTCAAACATCGGGTATCGTATTTAATATTGGTGGAATATTTGTTGACAATGCAAGTACTGGAAGTCTGATTCGATCCCCCAACCACCCTATTGAAGTATTAGGCGGATTCTTTATCAATAACGACCATGTTCAAACTGACAATGTTCCTGTTTCCCACGGCGCTTTTCTTGGCGGCACGGGAATTTATCAAGACGCAACTGGTTTAATGAATACTTCGGTTGTTAATGATGGGACCGTCTATCCTGGAATACCTCCTATTCCTCCTGAAATTCCTACACCGACAATTGGAGTTATGACTATCGAAGGAACCTATACTCAAAACGCGGATGGTAATTTCTTCGTAAACATTTTGAATGTCGGAACCTTTTCCAAATTAAAAGTCCTAGGAACTGGTACAGCTGATCTTCAAGGAACCGTTACTGTTGGAATGGTTCCTGGAGCCGTCATCACTGCATCCGACACGTATAACATTCTTGAAACACTCATTGAAATTACAAACCCCTCTTTGAACCCTACCGTTGTGCTTGATCCTAGCTATACCTCTCCTCTCATCCCTCAGATCCGTTATATCACCGGAACTGTGACATTAACGGGAGCTGCCAATCCCAACATCGTTCAGCTTTTCTTCTTGCAGGGTCCTACACCTCCGCCATCTGCTCCGTTGCTGACTTCTTATTCTTTCTCATTCGAAACACTCTTTGACATCATCAACCGCGACAATCTCATCTTAGAGAGAGAAATGCAGCGGATGAGACTGCGCTATCAACGTGAATATGTCGTCTCTGCTAGAAAATCGTCTTCTCGACGTTTAGCTCAAGCAGATGTACCTCGAACTAACATCGCTTTCGATCAAACACCTTCTATCACCACAATTTCTAATAAAATCCCTGCTGAAGGAAAAGAACTAGCTTTTGCTAGATATCAAAAGGAAAGAGAACTACAGCGAATGGATGAAGAGATAGTTTGTACGTATCAAGACCGTCCTTGGAATTTCTTCATCGGACCTGTTGGAGATGTGGGAACGATCAAAACAAAACAAAATCAAATCGGTTCTGATTATTGGGTCGCAGGCGGCTTAACAAGTTTTAACTATGTCTTCTCTCAAGGAGGCATTGGTTTCTTTGCTGATTACAACCATGCTAAAGCAGACGTCCATCGCCATTGGGGGAATTTTAACTTCGACATGGCACATGCATGTCTCTATGGAACTTATTCACCAAAACAAGTTTCTGATTTAGCTTTCCATTCAATTGTCGGTGGAAGCTATGAGTGGTATCATTTCGAGCGCAAAACAACCACTGGACAAGCAAGAGCAAAAACTCATGGTGCTGAATTTGATGCCTTATTCACCGGAGAGTATGTTTTTTCTGGATCTCCCTGTTCTGATTTTCCAGAAAATCTAACTATTATTCCTCGCCTAGGAGCCCAATACATCTATACAGATGCAAGTCGATATCAAGAACATGGCGCAGGCACTTCAAATTTAAAAATCCATGCTTTGCATGCTAATTCACTCCGATCAATTTTAGATGTCTGGGTCAAATACAAATGGGAATGGACCAACGTTAAGCTTACTCCAGAATTGAACTTAGGCTGGCAAAGAGAGTTCTTAGATAAAAAACATAACGTCTATTTTACACCGCGTGACATGTCCGCGCCAACTGCCAAGGTGAACGTGTTTGGAGCCGGTAGAAACACTTTCTTGGCAGGACTTGATCTGTTCCTTGA
>CAZBCR010000015.1:0-19389 GCA_964490565.1 uncultured bacterium | reverse complement strand
CGATCATCGAAGTGAAAATGCCGGTCGGTGAAAGAAAACAGCTCGATGCCGGAGTTGCAAGAGACTATTTTTATCTCGATCACAAAAGTTTTACATTTTTAGTTTTCGGCGGATCCCAGGGTGCTGAATCGATCAACAGGCTTTTTTCTGAAACCATCTTAAAGGTCATTGCTCCTGAAGCTTTTCAAGTGATCCATATCACCGGAAAGACCGATAGCGCTGAACTCATCCGCCGGCAATATGAAACTGCCGGCATCCGCGCTTGTGTCAAAGCTTTTGAAGAACGGATGGATTTAGCCTGGAGTGCAGCCGATGCTGTCATGGGCCGCTCAGGCGCTGCTAGCATTGCTGAACTCATCAAATTTGAAGTCCCCGGCATTCTCGTTCCTTTCCCGCAAGCTGCCGATGATCATCAAACTAAAAACGCGCTATTCATAGAAAAGGAGGTCGGAGGGGCGATCACCTGTCCTGAATCTTCCTTAACCTCTGAGCTACTGAAGCCTCTTTTAGAGCGGCTGATGCTTCCGGCAGAACTCAAAAAAATGAAATCTGCGATATCTTCTTTCAAGCAAGATCACCGTAAAAAAGAACTCTCTACCGTTATTTGTGACATCCTCAAGGAGCACACTGCATGAAATACCATTTTATCGGCATTGGCGGCATCGGCATGAGCGCACTGGCTCGCATTCTTCTTAAACGCGGCGCTAAAGTCCAGGGGACTGACGCTGCAACGAGCTACGTCACTGAAGGTTTGCAGAAAGCAGGCGCTGAAGTTTATTCAGGCCATAGCGCTGACTATCTCAAGACGCCCTGCACGACGATCTATGGTACTGCGATTAAATCCGACCACCCTGAATACAAAGCAGCTATCGACCAAAAATTTCCTGTGCTGCACCGTTCCGACTTACTTGCAGAATTGATGGAAGGTTATAAGACATTACTCGTTGCCGGTACCCATGGAAAAACAACCACTTCTTGCCTCCTGACGCATGTTCTCGATGTCGCCAAGATGAATCCCACCTTTGCTCTGGGAGGAATTGCTCTAAATTTCTATTCCAACGGCGATCAAGGAAATGGCGAGTATTTTGTTGCAGAAGCCGATGAAAGCGATGGAACATTTCTAAAATATCCCTCTTATGCAGCCATCATTACCAATGTCGAAGAAGATCATCTCGATTATTGGAAAACAGGAGAGGCCCTCATCGAAGGCTTTAAGCAGTTTGCGAAGAAACCATCGCTTCTCTGGTGGTGTGCGGACGATCACATTCTTCCAACCCTTTCTCTTCAAGGTCATAGCTACGGATTTTCTGACAAAGCAGATCTGCAAATTACAAAGTGGCGCCAAGACGGATTTAAACTCGTTTATGATCTCGCTTTCCAAGGAAAGACCTACTCAAATATTGAACTTGCTCTCATTGGCAAACACAACATTGAAAATGGCGCAGCAGTCTTTGGGCTCGCCCTAGAGCTCGGCATTTCAGAAACAGCCATCCGCGAAGCTTTTAAAACTTTTAAAGGCGTCAAAAGACGATTAGAGAAAAAAGGAGAGAAACGAGCTGTTTCTCTCTATGACGACTATGCCCATCATCCGACTGAAATCATGACAACCCTAAAAGGGATCCGTCAGGCTATTGGCGAGCGTCGTCTAGTGGTTGCTTTTCAGCCCCATCGATTCACACGCGTGAGAGACTGCTGGAAAGAGTTTATCACCTCATTCGATGATGCCGATGTCGTCTTCATGACCGATATCTGGAGTTCTGGAGAAAAGCCGATCGAAGGAATCACCACCGATCGACTTTTTCAAGAGATCAAAGCAGCAAATCCCATTCCAGTTTTCTACCATCCACGCTCGGAATATGCTAAAGCCATTGCTTCTTTTTTAAGACCTCACGATGTCGTGATCACCATCGGTGCGGGCGATATCACAGAAGTCTCCAGTGAAATCTTAAAGCATGAGATCTCACCTTTTCGTCTAGCCGTTTGCCAAGGTGGCAGATCTGCCGAACATGAAGTGGCACTCCGCTCTAGCAAAGTACTCACGAGCCAGATGAATCCTGATTATTATACCATCGAACTGTTCACGATCACTAAAGAGGGTAATTGGGTCAAAGACGGTCAAGTCAAAACACTGCCGGAAGTGACTCAGCAGCTGCTCACCTGCGACTTAGTATTTCCTGTTCTCCATGGTCCTTATGGAGAAGACGGGATGCTCCAAGGCTATTTTGAGACGCTAGGCCTTCCGTATGTCGGATCAGATTACAGATCGTGTGCTGTCACCATGGACAAAGCCTGGACCAAGCATATCGCAGCCTGCCATGGTGTTGAAATTGCACGCTTCATGGAATTTAACATGTACGACTGGGAGCAGCGTCCGGAAGAGACTCTCCAAAAGATCCTCAAAGAGTTTAAATTCCCATTCTATGCTAAGGCTATCCACCTCGGATCGACGTTTGGCGTCTATAAGGTAAAAAATGAGCAGCAGCTGAAAGAAGCCCTCGCAAATATCCGACGCCTAGATTACAGATTCCTCATTGAAGAAGAAGTCGTTGGTCGAGAACTTGAATTTGGATTCATCGGCAATTTTGATGTTGCTGTTGCAGATCCTGCTGAAGTGACCCGAGATCAAGAGATCCATACCTACGAAAATAAATATAGTGCGACCGGCAAGCCATCGATTCCTAAAGCTCCCATGCCTCCTGAAGTTCTTGCCCGTGGAAAAGAAATCGCTACGACAGTCTACCACGCTGTGGGCTGCATGGGCCTTGCCCGGATCGATTTTTTCTTAAAAGACGATGGAACCTGGGTGCTCAATGAAGTCAACCCGATGCCCGGATGTACCCCAACGAGCGTTTATCCTGTCATTTGGAAATCAGAGAACGTTCTCATGAACGAAGTCGTCGATCGAGTGATCATCGCGGGATTGCATCGTAAACGGTACCATGACCGCCATCTACGGCCTCCTGCAAAACCTCCAGTTGAGTTATGAGATTAGTTCATACGCTATCATGGGTCATAGGCTCCGCTCTTTTTATCACGGGCGGAACTTATAAAGGACTCCAGCACTACCGAAATAAGAATGCCCCTGCTCAAACGTATTTATGCCGTATTGTTCAGACAGGACCTCAGAGGGAAGCCCTCAAAACAACGTACCTTGCTGAACTCATGCGAATCTCCGCCGATCGTCCTGTGACAGTGGCTTCTTTTGACCCTGTCGCTGCTCAGAAAAGACTCGCATCCTGTCCTGTCATTAAAGAGGCTAAAGTCAAAATCACAGCTGCTGATACTGTCTATGTCGATTACACTGTCCGTCAGCCGATTGCGTGGCTCTATGATTTTGACAATATCGCCCTCGATGAAGAAGGGTATCCTTTTCCTGTGTCTCCCTTCTTTTCTCCGAAAAGACTCCCTGAAGTCTACCTAGGCATCCGGAATTTCTATTGGGGACGTCCTCTTAAAGAGAGGAATGCTGAGCTTGCCCTGACGATCCTGCAGCTGCTCAGCCGCCTTTCTCTCCAGGTCAAGCGTCTCGATGTCTCGAAAGCTTTTCAGCCCAGCCTAGGCCGTCGTGAAGTGGTTCTTATTTTAGAAGAGCAGGGGTTTACAAAAGCCTTGAGGCTGACCCCTAAAAACTTTGCTCAAGAGTTAGGGAATTATCTGGAACTTAGACCTAAGCTCCCCGCCATTGCTCAAATCATCGACTTGAGAATCCCGCAGCTAGCCTTCATCCAAGAAAAGAGATAGTTGCAAAGCTCCAATTCTTGCCAACTACAATTACCATATAATCAGGTGCTTATGAAATATATTTCTACAAAACCTCCCCAGTTGACAATATTGGGGATGTTTTGTAGACTTAAGAAATGAGACAATCCAAGTATGCTCAAAAACTCAAGCAGCTCTTACGCAAGCCCTTTTTTACCAACGCTGAAGCAAAAGAGTGCGGAATTCCTCGGCATGCTCTAGACCATTTTGTTAGGAAGAAGATAATACGCAGGCTAAGCCCAGGTATTTTTACTCCGGTAGAGTATGAGCCAAAAGTTGAGTTCCAATGGGAAAGTTTGGCCTTAGTAGCAGCAACCATTCCCAAAGGGGTCATTTGTTTAATTTCTGCGCTTTGTTACTACGATTTAACAGACCAAATCATGCGGGAAGCGTGGATTGCAGTTCCTCATGGTTCTTATCCTCCTAAAAGACCTAGAACAAGAATCATAAAAATGCGAAATCTTGCTTTAGGTAAAACCAAGATCAAAATGGGAGAGTACAATGTTAAAATCTTCGATAGAGAGAGGTGTGTTATTGATGCTTTTCGATACCTAAGCATTGAGATAGCACTCAAAGCATTACAACAATATCTGCGAAACAAAAAGCATAAGCCGCAACTGGGAAAACTGACAGAGTATGCGAAAATTTTACATGTCGATTTAACCCCATACATTTTAGCATATACGACATGACAACTGATCTAGAAAAATCGATAAAATCAAAATTGCGAACTATCGCTGCTGAAAAAAGGCGAGATCCTGCCGATCTTTGGCAGACGCTGATTTTGGAGCGTTTTTTGGTTCGTTTATCCCATTCTTCTTACCAAGATCATTTCGTTTTGAAAGGCGCAACCCTGTTATCAAAATATATTGAGATTGGAAGAGAGACGAGGGATTTGGATTTTTCTGCCAAGAATTTCAGCAATGAGCTTGAAAAGATAAAACTGGCGCTTGAGCAGATAACAAAAATCGATCTGAAAGACGGCTTTTCTTATGGAGAAGTTCAGATAAGCCCTCTCATACATGAACATATGGAATATACTGGAGCACAAGCTGTTATCAAAGCCTTTTTTGGTAAGATTCGGGGCACTCTTAGTATCGATATTGGTTTTGGAGATATTGTTAACCCGGTCAGGAAATCAATTAGCTTAACCCATTATTCTAAGGGGGCTCTTTTTGAAAGTTCCATAGAGCTCGCTTGTTATCCGAAAGAATTCATTTTTGCCGAAAAATTAGAAACTCTTGTCTATCGGAAGCAAACTAATAGCCGTATGAAGGATTATCACGATCTGCACTCTCTAATCTTAAGCTCACACTCCGCACCTTTTGAAAATCTCAAAACGATTGTGCATGCTGTCTTCGATCACAGGCAAACCCCATTTTCATTCCCCATTGAATTCGGAGATGAAGGTACCTCTCAGCTACAAAAGTTATGGGAAAGCTATCTAAAAAGCTTACGTGTCAAAAATGGTCTTCCGCAGCACATTTCAGAAATAATTCTCAATATTAATCGCTGGATGCAAAACAACCTATAGAGAGGTTTTGGCGCAGTCCAATTCAAAGTTTCAAGCCATTCGCAGTATAAGAAAAAGATATGCAAGCCTCGGAGCCATAGCAGCTATCGCCGCCTCTTCGAAAAAAACGAAGAAAAGCCTACTGACTTGCACATCTAAATTGTGCATAAATTAATGCGGATGTCTTAATTTCACTAATTAGTTAACTTTAAGATTAATTAAAACACTTATAATTAATTATAAAAGTAAGGGGTAGAGGCTTGCCTCAAAAGGAAAAGAATGGTAAATTATGCATTGTAAAAACTTTTAACCCCCACTTGGAATATGAAGGATTTCGTTGCCTATATCATTAAGAATCTCGTAGATCTGCCCGACGCTGTCGATGTCAACATTATCGAAGGAGAACAAGGAACTGTAGTAGAAGTAAAAGTCTCTCCCCAAGATGTAGGTAAAATCGTTGGCCGTCAAGGACGTACGATCAAAGCTTTGAGAACAATTGCAATGACAGTCGGTGCTCGCGTAGGCCGTCGAGTCCGTCTCGAAGTTATCCAATAACTTGCTTATAAAGAACAATTTTTATACTCTAATTTAAAGAATGCTCTTCTTTTATTTGAAGAAGAGCATTCTAATACAAACTAAGTGGTTTGTAGAAAAGAGGGTATAGTGTCAGGAACTGCTTTTGGGAATAAAGAACTTCAGAGCATCATCAACCCTTTCACGGTTCCTCTACGGCAGAAACTGCCCCCCATCCCCAAAAAAAAGAAAGTCATTGTCCTAGCTGGCCCGACAGGTGTTGGCAAAACTAAAACCTCCCTTTTAATTGCCAATGCCCTGGGAGGAGAAATCATCTCGGCCGACTCAATGCAGGTCTATCGAGGCATGGACATTGGAACTGCTAAAGTCAAACCTGAAGAACGAGGCAGTATCCGGCACCATCTCATTGATAGCCGCGATATCGATGAGTCGTTCAATGTCGTCGATTTTTTCCATGAATCTGAACAAGCTTTTCGTGAAATTTATGCCCGTGATCATGTCCCGATTGTTGTCGGAGGCACAGGTTTCTATATCCATGCTCTTATCTATGGACCTCCTAAGGGGCCTGCTTCTGTTCCAGATGTTAGAAAGAAACTCGAAGATGAGATGACCGAAAAAGGATCGCTTGTCCTCTATGACAGGTTAAAGGGGCTCGACCCCGAATATGCCTCTACGATTACTTTCAGGGATCGGCATAAGATCATTCGGGCCTTAGAAATCATGACGCTGACAAACCAAAAAGTCTCCTTTTTTGAAAAAGGAATGGTCCCATCTCAGGAGTTCGATTTTAGGTGTTGGTTCCTCTATATGCCCAAAGAGATTCTTTATCCTATGCTGGATCAGCGATGTGAAAAGATGGTCTCTGAAGGGCTAATAGAAGAGGTCAAAAGGCTGGAACAAGAGGGGATAGCGCAAAATACCTCTGCTTCCCAGGCTATCGGCTACCGCCAATGCCTGGAATTTCTTAAAACCGCCCAATCATCCAATGATCATCAGCACTTCATCGATACGTTTAAACAGGCTTCCCGCAGGTATGCCAAACGGCAGCTGACCTGGTTCCGCAAGGAGCCTCTATTCCGCTGGCTAAATGTCCATAAAACAGGCGTAGAAACAGCTGTAGAGATGATCATCCAAGACTATGAACAGAGTTAAGTAAATTATTTACTTCACTTCATAGATAGTCTTTTCTGTTAGCTTTAAAAGGAAGCTTAGAGTAAAATTCTCTAGTACAAAGGGTATTTTGATGAGTCAGACTTGAGAGATAATATCTCCATGACAATGGAATACTTTAAATCCTCTTTACGTTAAAAAATCTTATGACAAGCGATATTAAAATTTCTGCTCCTGAAGAGACTGTTCAACTCGAAAAACACAGTGATAAACAGGAGAAACCTGCTTCGCCTGTGTTAAAAGAACTCATGGCTGATCTAGCCAAGCCTATCTCAGGGGAAGAGAAGATTCAGAAATGCCTCGCTGTCATGCGGGCCGCTTTGTCAGATAAGGCAGTCCGGTTTAAAGACTATTGGGAAGCTAAGAGACTCTGCCTCCCGATGTTCAAAGAAAACTTGGCCGCTCCTGTCCGTTCTACCCTCTGGGCCCAATATATTGAAATCTCCACAGAAGCCCGTCACTTAAAAGAGACGCTCGATGAACAATCGGCTTTTGCCATGGAGCAAATTGACCTGGCTATCCAGGCTATCGAAGCAGACCTCGAAAAAGTCGATGAGCTCGTCGCTCAGACTTCTCATTGGACGCTTCCTGACCAATGCGAGACTCTCCGTCCTAAAAAAGACCTCTATACCGCTGTGCAGCGTGAGCTTGATTTGCTCAATACCTTAGCTGCCCGCGTCAATAGCTTCCGTAAAGAGGTGATTCGTACCGAGATGCGGATCCGTTTCAAGAACAAGTTTTTCGACCGTCTTTCAAAAGCCGGCGATAAGATCTTCCCTAAGAGAAAAGAGCTGATCCGTCAGATCTCAACAGAGTTTCTCAGTGACGTGAAAGGTTTCGCAACGAAATATTGCTCTGCAGATACTAACAAAGATACCTCTATTTTTGCTTTGCGTGATGAGATCAAATTCCTCCAGATCTTAGCCAAAGAAATGACCCTCGATACTCATGCGTTCACAGAAACACGCTTAGAGCTCAGCAAATGCTGGGACTTCCTCAAAGAATGCGATAAAGAACGCAAGAAAGAGATGACAGAGAAAAGAGAGTTCTTCAAGAAGAACGTCGAACTCATCATGGACAAAATCAAGCCTCTTGCTGAAAGATGCCAATCCGAGACATTCACGATGGACGAGGCAATGAAGCAGTCCAGCGATATCTTAAGCTTCATGAAAACCATTGAGCTAGGCCGTGACGAAGTCCACTACCTCAAAGACGAAATTGCTAAAGCTCGCACACCTGTATTCGAAAGAGAAAGAAAAGTGCAGCAAGCCCGTGAGAAAGAGATTGAAGAATCTCAACGGCAACGAAGAGACAAAATTGAAGATTTCAAAAGACGCCTCCAAGAGACATGCGATCAGGTCTCAGAGAAGAGCGTCGAAGAGCTTTTATCTCTCAAAGATGAGCTCAGTAAACAACTGACAGCTTTAACTGCGACACATGCAGAAAAAGAGCTGCTCGAGCATTCCTTAAAGGAGCTCCGTGATCGCATCATCGATAAAAAAGAGAAGGCCATCGCATCTCTTTCCGATGAAGAACGGAATTCTCACCAGCACCTTAAGCAGATGTTGGAAGAATGGAAAGCGCAAAAACAAGAAATTCGCACGCAACTCGAGACATATCGTAAAGCGCTAGCCGGTTCTGGTTTTGATTTCGAAAAAGCAATGCGTTATCGCGGACTGATGGACGAAGAAAAAGTTCGCTTGGATAAAGCAAATAATGCTATAGAAGAAATTGAGACTAAAATTGAAGAGCTCGAAAACGTTTAATGTCATTTACATACAAACCGCCTAAGAAGCTGATCATTTTTGATCTGGATCATACCCTGATCTCGACCAATAGCAGCTATGTCTACATGAAGACCCTCTATCAAAGAGGCGCTCTCACGATTTCTGTTCTCTTACGGGCTGCGCTTCTCAAATGCCGATTCTATGCGACTTCCATGACACTAGAGAAACTACACCATGTGGTCTTTGACCGTATGCTCCGTGGCTTCTCTCTAGAATCTTTAGAAAAACACATCGATGCTTTAGTCGATAAGCTTCTCCCTGGAGCTCTTTATCTGCCTGCCTACCAGGAACTGATGGATGCTCAAAAAAGAGGGGACTACATCGCTTTGATCTCGAGCTCTCCTGACTTTCTCGTTCGCCGGTTCGCTTCTTATTTCGGGATCGATTCCTGGGAAGGGACGGCTTACGATGTCGATCATGAACTCCGCCTTTGCAACATTGCAAAATTGATCACAGGCCCACAAAAAAAGAGATCTCTTCTCCGCCTGCAAGAGCGGTTTGGAATCCCTAAAAAACAAGTGGTTGTCTATACCGATAGCCATGACGATATCCCGCTTCTCCTTGAAGCCGGTGAAGCTGTTGCTGTCAATCCTGACAGAAAACTAGCCAAACTAGCCAAGCTCAATAACTGGAGAATCATCTAATTTCTAGAAAATTGGTTGTTTTCGATCTTGATAAAACGCTGATCAACACCAATTCCTCCTACTGTTTTCTAAAAATCCTCTATCGTAACAAGGCCATCCCATTTTCGATATTTATTGGTGCGATTTTTCTCCGTTTTCGGTTTTTTTTAACAAACATGTCTGTGGAAGAGCTGCACCACCGCGCATTTGACACGCTGCTCAAAGGCCTTTCAATGGACGTGTTGGAAAAAGATGTCGATCTTCTGATTTCCCAGCTGCTTCCCAGTGCGATTTATCCTCCTGCCTATCATGAACTATTAGAAGCTCAAAAAAGAGGAGATTATATTGCTCTCATGTCCAGCTCTCCAGATTTTTTAGTGAAAAAGTTCGCGGCTTATTTTAAGATCGATTGGTGGGAAGCAACATCGTACAGTGTTGACAAAGAAAATTGCTTGTGCAAGATTGCGAAATTGATGGTGGGAACGGAAAAAGAGAGGTCTCTACTGGAGCTTCAGCAAGAGCTAGGAATACCGAAAGATCAAGTGGTTGTTTATACAGATAGCGATGACGATATTCCTATTCTTCTGCAAGCCGGCCAGGCCGTTGCTGTAAACCCCAATAAAAAATTAAGAAAAGCTGCGCAGCTTCATCACTGGAGAATTATTTGAGCAAAAAAGTCGGCTTTTTCGGCGGCAGTTTTGATCCGATTCATTTAGGACATCTCAACCTCGCTATCGAACTCGCTGAAAAACATAAGCTCGATGAAGTTTTCGTCTGTCCTACTAGCCAATCTCCCTTTAAAAAAGCCCAGCCGCCCATTGCCTCTAAAGAACACCGCCGTGCCATGGTCACAGCAGCGATCTCTCCACTTCCTCATTTCACACTCATTGACCTCGAGCTGCAAAAAAGCATGCCCTGCTACACCATCGAAACGATCAGGGAACTTATCGCAATCGATCAACAGCATAAAAAGAAGAAAAACTATTTTCTCCTTCTTGGAGAAGATGCAATTGAACATTTTCATCAGTGGAGAGAGGTCGAAGAGCTTATCAAGCTTGTAACCCCTCTCATTGGAAGCCGCCATTCAAAGTCCTTGAATACAAAAGGACTGACATCAGCGCTCTCTTCTTCCATCGAAAAGGGATTAACTGATATCCCTATCATGGAGATCAGCAGCACGGAAATCAGAGACCGACTTCAGAAAGGCCTCTATTGCGGGCACTTGCTTCCCGCTAAGGTGTGGGATTATATTGAACAACATCAACTTTATAGAAAGACATGAAACACGATCTTAAAAAGATTTTAGATCTGATAGCACAAACCATTTACGACAAAAAGGGGGTGAATATTTTGGCTCTCGATGTCCGTGGCATCTCAACCCTGACCGATTTTGTTATCATTGCTGAGGGGAGTGTCGATAAACATGTGGTCGCTATCGGTGATGCAATTCTTGAGGCTTTGCATGAAGTCGGCTTTGAGTGCACCCAGAAAGAAGGAATGATCTCCGGAGACTGGGTAGTATTAGATTTTTTAAATATCATGGTGCATCTTTTCATGCCGGGCCTACGTGACAAGTACCGTTTAGAAGATCTTTGGAAAGACAGTCAAATTCTCGATCTTCAGATCAATACAACCCCCTTAAATGTAGATACTTACGCTAAATCAGCTAGGAAATAATACCGGTTGAAGTAATTAAGAATCTCGATTATCCTTATAGCCTCTATGGCAAAAAGAAGAATAGTCGTTACAGGTATGGGGGTCGTTTCTTGCTTTGGAAACGATGTGGATCACTTTTATGACCAGCTTCTAGCAGGTAAAAGCGGCGTCGGTCCTATTGAATCGTTCCCTTGCGCAGATTATCCTACCCGGTTCGCTGGCTGCATCAAGAACTTTGATGTCGGCAATTATATCGATAAAAAACAAGCTCGTCGTGTTGATCCCTTTATCCGCTATGCGATGGTCGCTGGGAAAAAAGCCCTTGAAAAGGGAAATCTCACAGGAGAAAACCTCGCTAAACTTAATAAGTCCCGTTGTGGAGTTCTCGTTGGATCTGGCATGGGCGGCATGCAAATTTTTGCTGATGGTGTTGAAACCCTCATTAAAGAAGGCTTCCGTCGTATCAGCCCCTTCTTTGTGCCCTACATCATCACCAACATGGGCGGAGCCCTCCTAGGCATTGATCTAGGCTTCACAGGCCCTAACTACTCGATCTCTACAGCTTGCGCCACCTCTAACAACTGTATCGTCTCAGCTGCAGAACATATCCAGCGCGGCGATGCTGATCTCATGTTATGCGGAGGCTCCGAGGCTTCGATTCTTCCTATTGGAGTCGCAGGCTTTATTGCTTTAAAAGCTCTTTCTGAAAGAAACGATGAGCCTCAAAAAGCTTCACGCCCTTGGGATAAAAAACGTGACGGTTTCGTCATGGGAGAGGGCGCCGGTGTCATTATCCTGGAATCTTTAGAGCATGCTTTAGCCCGCGGAGCTACAATCTATGGCGAATATCTCGGCGGCGCTGTCAATTGCGATGCATACCACATCACCAGCCCTCGTGAAGATGGCGCTGGAGTCGCAGAATGCATGAATCTAGCGATTAAAGATGCTGGTATTCCTAAAGAACAAATCAACTACATCAACGCTCACGCGACATCAACACAAGCTGGCGATCTCTGCGAGCTCGTCGGAATAAAGACTGTCTTTGGCGATCACATGAAAAATATCTCCATCAATGCGACAAAGTCGATGATCGGCCACTGCCTCGGTGCTGCTGGGGGCCTCGAAGCCATTGCAACTCTTAAAGCCATCGAGACCGGCATGATCCATCCTTCCATCAATATCGATGAACCGGAAGAAATGTTAGAAGGCATCGATTACGTACCCAATGTCGCTAAGGCAAAGAAAGTCACGGCGGCTTTCTCCAATTCCTTTGGTTTTGGCGGGCATAATGCGGTCCTGATTTTTGCTCCGTACAACCCTTAGGAAGCAATGAGAATAGAAGAGAAGTCTTTTGGGATTATTCCCCTCCGGCAAGAAAGCGGAGTCTGGCAAGTTCTTCTTATTCTCCATCAAGGTGGACGCCACTGGGCGTTTCCTAAAGGCCATGGCGATGCGGGAGAAACAGCCCTTGATTCAGCAAGACGCGAACTTAAGGAAGAGACTGGACTTGATATCCAAGAGCTTCTCCAAGATAGCCCCTTAGTTGAGAGATACCAATTCCATCGTAAACACGAAATCGTTGTCAAAACAGTTCAATATTTTCCTGCTTTGGTTTCCGGAGAGCTTAAATTACAAGCTGAAGAAATCCGCGATGCTAAATGGGTGCCTCTAAAAGAAGCTGCCCGTCATCTTACATTCAAAGAATCAAAGGAAATGTGCAACAAACTCGTCGTCTTTTTAAAAATCTGATGTTTTGGAAGAAACCCAAAATTGAGCTTTTTGTTCGACACTGCAACTTCTCAGAAGTCAGCCAGCACAAAAATCGCCTCAATGGATTCACACGCCAAAAATGCCACGAAAATCTCCTTGCGACTCTCGATCCTAAAAAAGTTAATGTCACTTATCTACTCGATACGTTTCATCCCAGCGAAAAACCTCACTTTGTCCTGGATCAAACGAGCTATCCAGTCATCGAGATCAAAGAGGGGAGTGAGACGGGTTCTTTCCTCCGTCTTTTAGATCATGTTGCTTCTCTTAAACTAGATCCTGAAACGATCGTCTATTTTTTAGAAGACGACTATTTACACCGTGAAGGCTGGGTCGATGTTCTTCTCGAAGCTTTCACCATTTCTGAAGCCTCCTACGTCACGCTGTATGACCACGGCGACAAATACCTGCCGATGTACAAAGATCTTACTTCCAAAATTTTTCATACCGCTACGTGCCACTGGAGAACAACGCCTTCAACGACCAACACCTACGCCATGAAATATCAGACGTTGATGAACGACCTTCCCATCCATCAAAAATTTTCTTTAGGTCGTAAAATTTCTGCTGATCATGAAAAATTTTTAGAATTAGGCCGCGGCGGATCCGTTCTCATCTCTTCCCTGCCTGGCTGGTCGACGCATGTCGAGCAAGATTTGACCTCGCCTTGTTTTGAATGGGAATTCTTTTTCCAAAAACAAGCCCCCGTGTTAACTTAAGACAGCTTTCATAAAAGGAATTGAAGTTATGTTTAAACAAGCCGCTTTGCCTCTCTTTGAAATGACCCAGGAGAAATCTTGGATCCGCGACGTATTCTTGGTCATTGGCGGAAGTTTTTTAATCGCCATTTTTGCACAAGTTGCGCTTGCTCTTCCTTTTTCTCCTATTCCAATTAATCTTCAGGGGCATATCTGTCTGTTATTAGGAGTTCTCTTAGGTAAACGCATAGGAACACTAGCAGTGCTGCTATACGTGCTCCAGGGGGTTGCAGGACTTCCTGTCTTTGCTTTTGGTCATGCAGGTCTTCCGGTCCTTTTAGGACCTCGTGGTGGATATCTTATCGGGTATATTTTGGCGACTTGGGTAACTGGCTATTTGGTCGAGAGATCAGGTTCCAAAAACCTTCGTCAAGCGTGCCTTGCGATGGTCGTTGGGAACCTACTGATCTATCTCTGCGGCCTTTCTCAGTTATCTCTTTTCGTTGGAATCGAAAGAGTGTTCTTGTTGGGAATGCTACCATTCCTTCTCGGGGACTGCTTAAAGCTTTGTTTAGCACACCGTGTGCTCAAAACTCTTAAGGTTTGGCGTTAGCCTCGTTGGTTTTCTCAAAAGCTGTAAAGGCAACCTTTTCAGCTTTTTGGGCTTCTTTTTTATTGGGGATCTTTTTTTCAGCATCGAACTCTTTTGCCTTAAAAACAGCAGTTTCTAAGGTATCTTGTGCCAATTCCGATACATCTGATGCTCCAGGTAGATTATTGGTAACTGGGAGTTCCCTTTTACCGCCCGGTGATCCTACATTTGGTACTAACATAATACTGCCCTCCTACATGAGCATGTAATTTTGTCATTATAGGAACCTATTCATTTAGCCAAATGAAAATTTCTTTCTCTTCGTTGTTCATTAACGCATAATTTAAATGTTCTTAATGGATATGAGAGGGAAGCTCTAACTTTGTTTAGAGAATCAAATGACTAGTAATGCTTTGGGATATAGAAAGTTATCGATGAAATCTAAAGTCAAACGAGCTTCTCAAAGGTGCATTTCAGAAGCACTCATTTATTTTTCTTGAAATGCCAAGTTTTCAGAGCGCCAAGGTCAAAAGCTTTTCTTTTTTTAGATGGAATTTATAAACTATTTTTTTTAAAACATGATTAATTTCATTACTACGCAATCAAATCGGTAAAACATGTTTTCCTCAAACAACACACAAGTGTAATGGAAATTCCTAAATAGGAATCTTGATCGTAGAATGGGTTTGACACTGCGCTCTTCAATGAGGATAATGACACAAATATGCTCAAAAGATTGTGGATAGGATTTATCTGTTTGGTTGTGCGCGGCTTAGTCGGCATCCGTTACCGGCTGAAAGTGACGGGCTTAGAAAAGCTCACTCCAGCGAATCTTCCCAAGAAAGGTGGAATTTTATTTTTACCTAACCATCCAGCTGAAATCGATCCTGTCATCATGTCCCTAATTCTTTGGAATAAGTATCAGGTCCATCCGATCGTTCTTGAGGATTGGTACTATTCGAAACTATTCCACTATCCGATGAAACTTGTGGAGGCAGTTCCTCTTCCTGATTTCAATGGCGCAGTTAATAAATGGAAGCAAAAAAAAATTGCTAAGGCGCTCTCTTTCGTTGCTGATGCACTTAAAAGCGGCAGTAACTTTCTGATCTACCCTGCAGGCCGTTTAAAGCATGGGCCTGAAGAAATTATCGGTGGAGCTTCCTTTGTTCATACGGTGCTCCAACAATGTCCTGAAGCTAATGTTGTTTTGATTCGTACAACAGGCCTTTGGGGAAGCCGATTCTCTCGAGCATTAACTGGCGAAAGCCCTGATTTTGCTAAGGTCATTTGGGAAGGATTTAAAATTGTTCTAAAAAATCTCATTTTTTTGACTCCTCGCCGTGAAGTCTTGGTTGAAATAGAACCAGCACCTGCTGATCTACCTGTGGCTGGAACTCGTTTGGAAATGAACAAGTATCTAGAGCGTTGGTATAATAGCCGAGGGCCTGAGCCGATCAAGCTTGTCACGGATTGTTTTTGGAAAGAGAGCCTTCCCAAAGTCGAAGATAAGAAAAAAGCTGAGTTCGATGAACAGCACTGGACGATAGCTCCTGAAAAAGAACAACAGGTGCTAGCGAAAATCTCCCAAATAACAAAGCGCCCTCAGGTGGAAAGATCCCAGAGCCTGACTCGAGATTTAGGCATGGACTCTCTCGACATTGCACAGCTGCATACTTTTATCGAACAAAAGTATGAAATTGAAGATATCTCATTCGACCAGATTGAGACAGTCGAAGATATTCTGAAAGCGGTTGCAAAGGGTGAGGGGCAAAAAAGGATTGATGCACATGTTCCTCAAAAGACGTGGCCTGCGGAAGGTTCTCGTCCTCCCATCCAAAAACCTGCAGGAAAAACTCTCCATGAAGCATTTTTAAGATGCTGCGACCGGATGGATAGTTTTGTAGCTTGTGGCGACCAGACCATGGGAGCCGTGACCTACCGCCGTTTGAAAATGATCGTCTTGATCATGAGCCAGAAAATCCGAAAAATGGAAGGGGAACACATCGGCATTTTACTCCCATCATCCATCATGTCTTACGCGCTTGTTTTGGCTACTTTGCTTGCAAAAAAAGTGCCTGTGATGCTGAACTTTACTCTAGGACCTAGGGCGATAGAACATTGTAAAAAAGTCGTCGATCTTAAAAATGTCTTAAGTTCACGCCGATTCCTCAATAATTTGCCTGGCGGAGATCTCGATGACATCGATGATCTACTCCATCTTCTCGAAGATGTTCGGGGGACTGTTTCATTCTGGGACAAGCTTCGAGGCATCTACGGACTTTTTAGAAATACCGACATGCTTTTAAAAGAGTGGGATCTAACTCAAGTTTCAGAAGACGACACTGCAGTCCTTCTTTTTACCAGCGGAACGGAATCTCTGCCTAAAGGCGTGCCGCTTTCACATAAAAATATCCTATCCGATCTAAAGGCTGCGATGGACTGTTTTGAATTTTATCCGACCGATATCCTCTATGGCATCCTGCCGCCGTTTCACTCATTTGGATTTGCAGTAACAGGGATGATGCCGCTCATGATTGGACTCAAGGTCTATTATGCCCCGGATCCTACACATAGCATGAGGATGCTGCGCGATATTGAATATTGGAAAATCACTCTCTTTATTTCAGCACCGACATTCATCAAAGGAGTGTTCAATCTAGCAACGCCTGATCAACTCAAATCGCTCAGATACGTGGTCGGAGGAGCTGAAAAAGTTCCTCAAGAGCTCTTTGATTTTATGGAAAAGAGGGGAGGCGAGATGCTAGAGGGTTATGGAATAACCGAATGCTCTCCTGTTGTTACTCTGACACGACCTAAAAAGCCCCGTAAAGGCGTAGGGCAGCCCATTCCTGGTGTGGAGCTCTGTATTGTTAGCCCTGAGACTCATGAGGTCATGCTGCCGGGTCAAGAAGGGGAAATCTGCATTCACGGACCTAATGTTTTCAAAGGATATATAGGAACGAACAAAACTCCCTTCATTGAACTCGACGGCAAACGTTGGTATCTTTCAGGAGATATCGGCCGTTTGGAGCCTGATGGCACTCTTATTTTATCTGGTCGTTTGAAGAGATTTGTCAAAATCGGCGGCGAGATGGTCAGTTTAGGAGGCTTAGAAGAAGAGCTGCTTAAAATGGCTACAGAAAAAAAATGGATTCCAGCGATCAAAGATGATGCGCCACCGCTGGCTGTTGCTGTCATAGAAAAAGATGTCGAGAAACCTATTATTATTCTCTTTTCTACTTTTGACATGAATAAAGATGAAATCAATCAAGCTCTTCGTGACAGGGGCTATAGTGCTCTTGTTAAAATTGCAGATGTTCGAAAAGTTCCCCTGATTCCGATTACAGGAGCAGGAAAAGTCCACTACCACGCCCTAGATGAAATGCTATGAAAATATTCAACACAGAAACTCGTACTAAAGAAGAACTAGTTCCCTCAGATGACCTCCATATCCGGATGTATACGTGCGGACCTACGGTCTACAACTATGCTCACATCGGCAACTTCCGGACGTATGTCTTTGAAGACCTTTTACGCCGCACGCTGAAGTTTTTCGGCTATAAAGTTACTCAGGTGATGAACATCACCGATATCGATGATAAAACCATCCGCGGGGCTCTAGCTGAGAAGGTTTCACTCAAAACATTTACCGATCGATATACGAAAGCCTTTTTTGATGACCTCCAAACCCTCAAGATCGAAAAAGTCGAACATTATCCTCATGCGACTGACTTTGTTCCGCAGATGATCGACATTGTGCAAGGACTCCTAGACCAGGGAGTCGCTTATAAAGGCTCCGATGGCAGCATCTATTTTGCCATTGAGAAGTTTCCATCTTATGGCAGACTTTCTCACCTGCATCTCGATGAGCTCAAAGCCGGCGCCTCTGAGCGTGTCGCTGCTGACGAATACGATAAAGAACACGTGGCTGATTTCACTCTTTGGAAAGCTTACGATCCTGAACGCGACGGACAAATTTTCTGGGAAAGCCCTTTTGGTAAAGGCCGTCCTGGCTGGCACATTGAATGTTCTGCAATGGCAATGGACATTCTAGGCAAAACCATCGATATCCACGTGGGCGGCGTCGATAATATGTTCCCGCATCATGAAAACGAAATCGCTCAATCCGAAGCCTTCACTCATCAGAGGTTTGTCAGGTACTGGCTCCATTCCGAGCATCTTTTAGTCGAACACAAAAAGATGTCTAAGAGCCTCGGAAACTTTTTTACTCTCCGGGATCTTTTGGCAAAAGGCTATACCGGCGTGCAAGTCCGTTACCTTCTTCTCCAAACGCATTATAGGACTCAGCTAAACTTCTCGTTTGCAGGTTTAGATGCTGCAGCTAAATCCATTGAGCGTCTAGGAGACTTTATTCTACGTCTGAGACAGATCCATCAGATGACAAGCTCTGGGCTTGTCGAGCCGTTTCTAAAACATGCCCGTACACTGTTTACAGAGGCCCTAGCCGATGATCTCAATATCTCACCGGCTCTCGCTGCCCTATTTGACTTAGTGCGCGAAATCAACGTCCTTTGCGATGCCGATAAAGTTAGCAAAGAAGAAGCTCAGAAAGTTCTTTATCTGTTAGAGCAATTTGATCAAGTCTTAGCAGTGCTTCCTTTAGAGACCTCTGCTCAAGAGATTTCCAATGAGCTGCAAGAGCTCCTGGCTCAAAGAGAATCTGCACGTGCTTCGAAAAATTGGAAAGCTGCTGATGCCGCCCGTGATCAAATTCTAGCTAGCGGCTATGTCATCGAAGATACTCCTAGCGGAGCAAGGCTGAAGAAAAAATGAAAAAATCAACGACCAAAGACGAACTCTTTCTCTTAAAGCTCTATGAACTGGCTCTAAAGAAGGGCGATCCTGAAAAAGAAATCGATCGTTATGCCATCGGCAAAGCTATTGGCATGCAAGATCACGGAATCGACACCATTATCAAACATCTTGCTCAAGCTAACTTCATCAAGAAATGCTCAGACAACTGCGTTTATCTGACACCCCATGGTATTGGCCTTGTTGAGTTTTTACGTGCCGAGCGAGGCCTCTAAGAGGTTTTTGTCTAAGAAGAATTCCTGGTAAGATCCATGGCAGTATTTTTGAAGCAGCTGTTTTAATTCTGCGATTGCCTGGTGGGTCTCTTCTGAAGCTGTGTGCTCTAATCCTTCTAGGATGAGACAGACATTTTTTGTTGCGGGAGTGATCTTGGTTTTTTCGCACTCTCTATAGTTCCAGGAACGGCAGAGGACTTCTTTATCATCCCGGTAGATCACTTCGCCTTTTTTGATCGGTT
>CAZBCR010000014.1:0-20352 GCA_964490565.1 uncultured bacterium | reverse complement strand
TGCCTCTAGGCTTGGTAAATCCCCCGATCACAACCTCTTGCCTCATCCCTGTTTTTATCTTTAGCCATTCTCGTGTCCGACTAGATCGATAGAGGCTCTCTTTCCGTTTGGCCATGATCCCTTCAAGGCCTTTTTTCTTAGCCACCTGAAAAAAAGCTTTTCCCCTCTCTTCGATATGATCGCTGAATTTCACAGACTTCAATTTAGCTTTTTTCAAAAGCTCCTTCAAAATCTTCCTTCTCTCCATCAATGTCAGATGTCTTAAATCCTTCCCCTGAAAGAATAAAATATCAAAGACGTAATAGACAGGAGGATGAACCTTTTTTCTCTGATAGTTTTGTAACAACTGAAAGTCTGATCTGCCTTTCTTATCCAGAATGACAACTTCTCCATCCAAGATCCATTTTCCCGGGATCTTCTTCAGCTCTTCGACAATACTCGGAAATTGATGGAAGTCTTTATGGTTTCTAGAGACCAGATGAACATCTCTTGCTTTTTCAGCTAGAGCCCGATAGCCGTCCCATTTGATTTCAAAGATCCACTCTTTGTCATCAAAGGGTTTCTCTATCAGCGTGGCTAGCATCGGTGAAATCGATTTTTTCATACTGTTTCCTGTATAGCCCTAGATTTGCTTTTTTTCTACGATATATCGATCTATGACTAAAATATTTCCCATTCATTATAGAGCGCTGAGTGCTTGTGTTATTATTTCTCAACATGATATTTTCTATGCAAAAATTTGCAGGTGAAAATGAGCCAGATCAGTTTACCCCTCTTTGGAAATAACCTAACTTTACAAGCTGCTATTCAAGATCTAACAGCGAAAGCCGATGAAGCTATAAGATCGATCCCACCAGATGCTCATCCAACAGCGCGTGTTGCATCTAGGTATTTTTTGATGGCCTCAAAACTCACTGCTATGTGCCTTATTGGATATGGAGTCACATGGGGAGCTCTTACCTTGTTCCTGGATGGGCGTGTGACTAACATTCTTGTAGGTCTTATCGGCGGTGTTGTTCTTTGGAAAATCATCGGACGTATAGAACCCATTATTGAGCGGACCTTAGGCCCTGAGCCCGACTATACTCCCTATGACGCTATGCGAGCTGTCAATTTCGCGGAATCTGAGAGCTTTAAAGTGACTCCAATTGGAGATCCCAATTTCCGCGTAAGAGCGAAGCTCGCGAATCAATCCGTTCCATCCCGGAAAACTCCTTTCGAAAAAAGTGTGGATCAATTGGCGAAATGCGGAGGATCGGCTGATAAAAAATATCATGGAGCGATAGTACGTTTTTTAGTGCAGGCGCGTTGTCAGATCGCTCTTAATTACATACCGGATTTGATCTGCGGTCCTCATCCTCTACAAACCAAACAGGGACCAGAACTCCTACAAAGAATTCAAAAGCGCGCAAAGAAAGCGCTAGATCAAGCAGCTCACTGTAAAGTAAAGCTTAGTGAGCCTGAGCAAAAAGTCTTGCAACTATGGGCAAACAAGAAGAATTACGAACTGAATCTTAAAGTCCGAGAGAGCTATATCTTGGATCGAGGGATGAGTGAGCGTCCTGTTCAGCAGACCATACCCTTTGTTCCTGATGTCACGAACATCTTGGATTATCAAGCCCAGATAACCCAGCAAGAAGAAGACTTAAGAAAATGGTTCAACAAAGAAGATCCCAAGACTGTTGAAGGTCTACGACAATTGAATGAAATAAGAGAGACGTTTTCGGATCCATCTAAAAATATTCTAGCTGCTTGGAGAGCGAGCCTGTTACATGTGACGAACTAATCGGGTACCCGTCTGATAAGCATCGGTGAAATTGAATTTTTCAAGCGGTTTTTTTTCGTCCTTTTTTCTTATGCTTCACGAGGCTTTCTTTCAAAAAGAATCTGCAATCCTAAACTGCTCCAAATCCTGCAGAGTCCCCTATGGTTTATGCACGGATGTTATCAAATTGATAACATTCGTGTTGAAGTGCAGGGAATAAAAAACCCTAGCAACTGAGAATCAAAGAGATGTCACCTGTACAAGATAATCGAACACATTAAATTAATATCTTTACAATCGTGGCCGCCAAATAAGGCAGATAGATTAGATTAATAATTGTATTTATAGATTTAATTTGTTAAACTTCCCCCTAATTATGAGCATTGTAAGTCTTCCAACAGATATTCTTTCGAACGTATTAGCGTTAGTTCCTGCTCAACAAGCCAGCAGAATGCGGCTTGTCTGTAAACAATTAAATACAACCATCTCGCAAGATTCTCCACGGACTAATTCTATTTGGGAAAGACTCTGTTATACAGCAGGTTTTAGGCAGCTCACTCCTGAAGAGCTAAAAGCCGAACATACCTATCGACGCCACTTCGTCAGAAGCGTAGAGCTCATTCCTGATCTGCCGTATTTCCATCCTGTACGGAAACCTGTTCATGGAAGAGTTCCACGACATATCTCGGTAGAAGTGCTCAAAGATCAAGCTTTTGACAATGCTCTTGAAGTCGCTCTTTTTAAAATCATTTTGCGTGAGGCTCCCAAAGCAAGACCAAAAAAGAAGAGCCGCCTAGAAGCCGATGACAGCCCTATGAAGCTGTACGTTAAAGCCATCGTTGCAACAACTGCAACCCATGCGGCATTTACGAACCACACGCGTTTTCTCTTGCTTTTTCTACAAAAGCGGCGGTTTGAAAAACATCTCATTCCATCATCTCGTCAATCTCTATTCCACTACATCCCAACATCTGTAGGACACCTAGAACTCGTTCAAAACTGTCTTTCTATCGATCATCTTGCAAAGAAAATTCCTTCTATAGATCTCTGTGAAGCTCTCTTTTTTGCAGCCGCACGAGGGCGAGAAGATATTGTTCGGTCTTTTCTAGAGACAAACCGGTCATCTGTTGAGAGCATCTTAAAACCAGAAGGCGACTTGCTACACCGTCTATTTGCAGTCCCTGTTGAGGACTTTGATAGTATTAAGCGAATGCTAGCCCCTGTTGTTGCTCGCCGCTTTGATTTTCTAATGGAACATGATTACTCCAGATTGGATATCTATGAGATCTTGCTAGCCGATCCAATGCTCAATCGCTATGTCACAGGTGCCCTACACGTAATCTGTCTTACTCGATCGATAAGACAAGGCCATCAAGGCTGCTTAACCCTGATACTCGATGATCCTTTTATAAATTCTGGGATGCTTTACATTGGCCTTGATTGCGCCATTCATAATAAAAGGGTCTCTTTCGCAGAGCAAATCCTCGAAAAACGCACCCTTTTGAGACAACTTTCCCAAGCCAATTTACTGACGCTTTTCAACCTTGCGAAAAAGAATCACTTACCGGATATTGCAGCACGCATACGTTCCTTGCTTTCACCTGACGAGTGACAGACTCTCTAAAGTCCTATTCAAAAACCAAACTGAAACAATGAATTAAAAGAATTCTCCAACGGACTTCTTGATTTTAATTATATCTTCCTAAAAAGTGGATCCCAAGTTTTTATAGACCTCTGAACCTTATTAGAGATGATAATGAAAACACAAGCTGCTCTTCCACTTACTTTCTTCTGTACAAACGAAAACTCTATTCAATTTCAAAAAACCTTCTCAGGAGATATTTATGGGCATCGATAGTGTAGGTTCAAATGATGATATTTACAGCAATGATTTCCTAACAGAATCTCCGAAAAATTTTGAATGCGGTGGCGATTGGAATGGAAGATCCGTCTCAGATGCTCAAGAAAACAAGTGGTTCGGGGCTATTTTAGACTTCTTTTTTGGCCCAGTTAAAGAAAATATTCCTGAAACAGCTCGAACTACAGAAGAAAAGACCTACACTATTATCAGCAGGGGATACTCTCCTGACTTTTCGTCTGGATCTATTTCTTACCGTTCTGATGCATCCCGCTTTACACCACCGAAAAATTTTGAATATGCAGGATCTAGGACCAACACTTCTGCATCTCAATCAAAAACTCCTACCTATGATTTTACGTATCCCAATCTTAATCCCAACAACCGCTCTTACATACCTCCTGCCAATTATGGCAATACAGGTAACATTCCTCCCTATGCCCCGCTGTTATCTACATCTACGTCAAACTCATTCAATATTCCTAATCCCTTTATACCCACCCTGAATGGAACACAGCCTCCAATCAATATCGCTTCTCATCATTCTGTATCTTCAACTGCGCCCCAATCACGAAATTATAATCCACCTCCTATGGTTGGCTCCGTTATCAATCCGGGCACTTTGAATTTACCTCAGCAATTTCCCGATTATTCAACACAATCTTCCTCATTGACCACTGCTAACACACCTGCATTTGGACCTACCTTGCAAGCAGATCCCAATTTTAATATCCCAATGAACCAACCATCTATGGATTCATTAATCCCTTCAGATAGTTCGCGTCTTGCTTCGCAATACGCTCAAAATCCCTCAGCCTACACCACACCAACCGCTAGCGTACATTCTCAGGAACCTTTTCCGATGGATACTCCATCTTCTGGAAGCTCTACCTTAAGTTTTATAAAAGGGTTCAAGGCAGGCGCAGTTGATTCAGTCACCGATTTCCCTTCAGCTGTTGTCGGTCTTGCAAAAACTGCAGCGAGTGTGGATTCCCTAATAAATCCTATTGTTCCCAATGAAAAATGGATTTCTCAGGTTCAATCTGTGAATGATTCTGTTTCGTATTTGCGAACTCTTGACAAAGGAGAGCTTGCCCATATGGTAGCCCCTGATGTTTATAAACTCGTCACTGAATGGGATACCTTACCGAAAGATGAACGAGCAAATCTCTCTGGCTATTGCGTAGGCAAATATGGAACTGACTTTGCACTTCCAATTGCCGCGGCAAAAGGCGCTAAAATTGTCACCAATTTGACCAAAATCGAACTTGCCGCTGGGCCAGTTCTTCAAGAAGCTTTTGCTGGAGCAAAGTTGGAAAGGGCCGCCGGATCATTTGTTCAAGAGGGCCTTCCAATAGCAGAGCGACAAGCCTTACAAACAAAAGCAATGGGTCAAGCTAGTAAAATACTTCCCTTCACAGGCAATTTTAGTAATGAAACGAACGTGATAAAAATAAGAGAGATTCTGAAATCGGGTCAGAATGTCTCCCTCATTGCTAAAGAGTTAGGATTTTCCGGCCACGAAATAGCACAACTTGGTAAAACGGGAACCTTGCATTCAACCGTTGCCTATACCTTTGAAACAATCGTAAGCGATAAAGCTATGATTCAATCTCTTGAGAGGTTTAAAAATGCGGAGAATTTCTTAAAGCCCTATCGAGGCCAGCATCTTGCAGAAATTCAAGCTAAAGAGCTCATTCATCAAGCGGGCATTAAAACGTTTCCAAAACCGAATGGGATTCCGGATAGTTATAGAATCAAGCTTTCAGATAAACCGGGCGGGTTAAAATATGTACACCCTGAAAATGAAGGCACTTATATTCGAATCATGCCAGGAAAGCCCCATAGCCCCTTTCCACACCAAAGACAACCTTACGTGAACCAGAGAGTAAATGGAAAATCACTTGATAAATTTGGAAATGAAGTGCCTAATAAATCTCCAGAAGCCCATATACCGATAAACGAGTTCATCTATAAGGAATGGTTATGACAAGCAAAGTCAATAGAAAGCAGATATTAGAAGAATTCTTAAAAAATATTGCCTGCCTTTCTGATAAAAATTATCAAGAAAGGGTTTGGATAAGAGCTGAAGGACCCGAATGTGATGATATCGATGATACTGTATGTGATTTTTTCGATGATGGAGATTTTATCTTAAAAGAACGCAAAAGTTTTGAGATTACGGACAATCAATTGGATGCTTTGACGAAATTATATGAAAAATTAAGAATTTTTGCAGATGATTTTGAAATATATAGCCCAGACAAATCTACTGAAATTCTTTTAAAAAATCCTGCGTGGGGAGAAATACGCGATTTGGCTAAAACAACCTTATCTACCTTTAACTATCCAAAAAACCCAATGTAAAAAAGCCTGCTTGATGAAATGATAACAACTTGATGTAAAAAGACGATGAATTTATCTTGGCAGGTAATCTGCAAAGAATGGACAGAACCTATGAAACGACCAAAGAACAATTCACCAGCCGAGAAAAAGTATATATCTAGTTCTTGTTGGGATGGAAAGTACTATAGCAATAATTCAGAATGGCAATTTCGTATAGCGACCAATTCTTTGAATTATATGCAATTTCCTACCAATGCTAAAATTTTGGACATTGGTTGCGGAGACGGTCGGGTTACTCAGTATTTAGCTGATCTTTTTCCACATAGCACGATTCTAGGCCTTGACTCCTCTCAGTCTATGCTCACCACTGCGCAGACTAATGCTAAGCCCAATTTATCTTTTGTTCTAGGTGATGCGGTAAACCTGCCATTTGAGAACCAGTTTGATCGAATTGTAGCTTTCAATAGCCTACATTGGGTGTTGGAAATCCGCGTTGCTTTGCAGCAAGTTTGCAAGGCTTTAGTGGCCGGTGGACAAGCGCTAATTTTGGTAGCTCCTATTCAAGTTAGACATCCAATTCATCGCATTATCGATGCTATAGCCAAGAACGATCGTTGGCGTTCATATTTTAGCGATTCCCCAAGCGTTTTTTGTTTTTATACACTTGCTGAATGGGCCACTTTGTTGGAAGAAGCGAGGATGATTCCAGAAAATTTGCAATTAATTGACGCCTCTTTAGACTTTTTAGACAAAAAAAACTTTGGTGATTTTGTAGCAGGTTGGATCCCTTTTGGGACTATTCCAGAAGATAAAAGAAGAGATTATGTTTATGATGTTACTGAAGCCTACATTGCAGTCACTCCTTGTGACCTCGATGGAACAGTACACTATCGTATGGATGAATTAGTGATCGTAGCCTCTAAGGCAACGGTGCTTTAAAAATGCTCAGTGTCACCAAAGCAACTTGATAATTGCCTAGACCATAAATTATATATTTTCATATAAAGCAAAGGGGTTGAGTTTGTAGTAAATGCGGTACGACCTTTATGACGAAAAAGACACCTAACAAAAATTTGTTGCACCTCGTACTTCATAATGAACTCCTGTTTTGGACTTTAACCAGTTTACTATCAGCTGCAACAATAGGTTCTTTCTTGATTCCTTTTCTTATAGCGACCCCTTCAAGCAATCGTGAAATTCCTCATTTTAGTTATGTGGCGATTGTTTTTTTCTTTTTGAGTTTTTGGCTAGTAAATAAAAAAACTGCATCCAAAAAGTAGCATGATAACAATTGTTGGTGAGTGAGGTTTCACACTGGATTACACAAAACGTCAGCAACGATCTATACTACTTGCGATAAACATAGGGAATACTCTTGAGTGGTATGAACTCGCTCTTTATGGTTATTGGGCTCCTATATTATCAGAAATATTTTTCGATCCGAAGTCGAAAACAAGCAATCTAATTAACATCTTCCTCATTCTAGCAGTCGGTTATTTGATTCGACCTCTAGGTGGGTTGTTTTTCGGTCGACTCGGAGATATGATTGGACGAAGGAAAGCCCTTCTCTGGTCTATAATAAGTGTGTCCCTTCCGGCATTGGGAATGGCCTTTTTGCCTTCTTATGCATCAGTTGGAATACTTGCCCCCATCTTGCTATGCGTTACGCGGATTTTACAGTCTTTCCCAGCAGGGGGAGAGCTGCCCGGTTCATTTTGTTATCTTTACGAAAGTGCAGACTCCAATAATAGAAAATACCTCACGAGTTGGGGGTTTGTGGGGAATCAGATTGGATTCATCATTGCCATGGTGGAATGTTTAGTTTTTGAAAAGTGCTTCTCTCGCGAAGATTTAGTTACATGGGGTTGGCGACTATCCTATCTTATCGGATCCTTAATAGGGATTTATGGATTTTATTTGCGATGCACACTAAAGGAAACCCCATATTGGCAAAAATTGGAAGAGACCCATAAAATAGTTAAAACTCCAATATTAGACGTATTATTAGCATACAAATGGAAAATAGCAAAAGGGATAGGGTACTCTGCTATAACTAGCACGTCCTTTGCAGCACTAGCTGTATTCATTCCTGTATATTTTGAACATGTATTGGGAAAAGATTACTCAAGTAATCTGATGATAATGATTGGTACACTCCTTTTAATGACAATTCCGCTACCTTTTTTTGGAAGACTTGCTGATAAATATAACTACAAATCTATTTTAATCTCTTGCACTACGCTAATTTTGTTTTTATTGCTACTTTTGCCATTTATATTAATAGGATCCGTAAGTTCATTAATCATCTGCATATGTCTAGTGATTTTGTTTACATGTCTCTATGCAATTTTGCCGTTTATCCTTACAGATCTTTTCCCCACTCAATTACGCTTTACTGGGTTAGCTTTAACGTATAATTTAGCAGATAGCATAGGGAGCATTACGCCAGTAGCAGCTCTTTATCTCTTAAGATTTTCAGGAAGCCACACAGTGTATTTTTGGATTTTTGTGATATGCAGCATAATTTCACTTGGGTCATATTTAGCGATTAAAAAAAATCGAGCAATTCAAAATTAAAATTGCGATGAACTTTTCTTCTTAAGTATGTAAGTAATAAACGGGGCATTTTGCCTCTCTGAAAGCCATGGGTGATTATCTTGTTTAGTACCTAGAGGCAAGTGCATCTCTAAAACTTCAAAACCACATTTACCAAACAAGCCTAAGTAGTCTTTATTGGACCAAAAATAATCATAAAATGTGACATTCGCATTTTTAATAAAAAATTTTACCATTTTACCTGTGGTAAGTTTCTGATTTTCTGGAAACTTTGTGTCATATGAGAGCCATTGCATCTCAGGAGAGTGTAGTTTTTCCGTGCCTGTAACAATCATCAAAATACCAGTTTCTTTAAGAACCCTATGTATTTCCCTTAATGCTGCATGGATAGCCCTTTTCGTTGGGATTGCCAAAAATACAAGACTAGAAAAAACAAAGTCATACGAGTTATCTACAAATGGCAACTTGCCATTTTCAATTCTGCAATAATGAATCGATGCATCATCTTTGCACATTTCTAGAAACTTTTCACTGATGTCAACCCCTATAACATCCAAATCCAGTGATTTTAAAAAACGAGTCGACCGCCCAGCACCACAACCATAGTCAAGAGTTCTTTTCCCCTTGACGTATTTTTTAATTAAACCAGGAATGTCTCTAAAGGCCAAAAAACTGGTTCCTTCTATTCCGTATTGTGAATAGTTCAAGATATTCTTAACGGAGTTGTTTAATTGGTCTACACATTCTTTTGTAGGCAATCGATTATGTTTGGACAAAAGCTTGCTCCTCTTTTGTAATAAGCGAATATAGTGGATTCCCCATAATAGACCGCAAAACACCAGAATTAAGTACTTTTAGTGCTTGACTGTATCGTTTTTCAAAATTCTCCTCTTTAGATGTAGGGTACTCTTCTTCTGTAATATCTTGGATTTTTTCAAAAATCTGCTCAGCTAATAGCTCAGGCGGTATTGACTTTCCTGTAGCCACATATGCTTCACGTTTTATTGCATAGGCTTGGACAGCTACTGTCAAATATATCGCATTTAATTCACGTAGGTATTGCAATTGCTCTAAGAGGCGTTCTGCTGCAGTTGACCCATAACTAACAATATCTTCTGCCTCATTGCCGCTTGTAATATTGAAGATTGAAGTGGGCGTTCCTAGCTGTGCAATTCTCTGCACAAGGGCATTCGCTGTGTATTGAGTGATCATGTAGCCGGACAGAAGTCCTGATTGTTCAGTGTCGGTAATGAGATAGATTGGAAGTTGGTTTTTGTTGCGGGAAGGATTAAGCATATATGTAATTTGTCTTTCGAGCGTAATCGCTATTTTTGCATTTGAAGCACATATTGTGTCTGCAATAGTCGTTAAGCATTCTCCGTGAAAATTGCCTCCAGATAATACAGTCCAAAATTCATTGTTAACAGACCATATTTTGCTTGGATTGATATCAGGAGTAATTTCATCACCTCTAAAAAACAGAGGATTGTCTGTTACGGCATTTAGTTCGATTTCAATTTTTTTAAACTGCTCAAGAATTATTTCTATTTTTGGTCCAAATATCTGAGGAACACAACGTATGCAATAATCATCTTGAATCCTCGAAGGATCAGAAAAAACCGTAAATTCTAGATGTTTTGATAAGATTTGGGCGACTAGTACTTGTCCAGAATGATTTCGAACCTGATGAATGCTTCCATTAAATGCTGTGTTTTGTGAGCTGATAGCATTAAGGAAAAGACCTTGCAAGGCAAGAATATTTTCGAGCTCATTTAATTCTTGTAAATAAGCTATTGAGAGCATGGAAATAATGAAGGAGGTTCCATTGGTGACAGCAAGCCCTTCTTTGGAAGAAGGCTCAAATGGTTGAATGCCGGTTATTTCTAAGGCTTTGCGAGCACTTATCGTTTTATTTTTATACCAAACAGGGACATCTTCACCCATCATTGCTCGCGCCATACGGGCAAGAAAAGCAAGATCTCCGCTTGCTCCCAATGATCCCGTCTTCGGGATTTGAGGCACTATTTTTTTATTTATCATCTGCACTAGAGTTTCAAGACTTTTTAGCTGAAAGCCTGAGTTGCCTTTTGCTAATGAAGAAGCGCGTGCAATCATCGCTCCTAGAGTTATATCATGAGGAATTGGGATTCCTATTCCAGCATCATGACTCTCAATCAAATTACAGGAGAATTGAGCAGCTTCTACTGGATTAACCTTTTGGTTTCTCAGATCTGCCAGTCCTGTTGTAACCCCATATACCTCAATATCATGCTTCAGAAGAAAGTCGATAAAGCCCCTAGTCTTCTTAAGGTCTTCAGAGACTTCGGGACAGATATCAACTGTTGTTTTTTTATTAAAAACAGAATCGCAGAATTGGAGCAGCCCAAGCTTGTGTTTTTTGCCAATTAAAACCATATCCACAACCTCCTGTCAGCTGAAATGTTATCAATAAGTTTTTATTTTGTCTATTATCATTTACTTTCATCGAGTTATTTTGACGACTATTACAATTTCTTAATTAATTAAGTAAATACTAATTATTTAATAATAATGCCCGTTAATAATAAATACACTTGTTTGATTAATCAAGCCGCATAAACAGTCTCCAACATACTATTTATTTTAAATTCGTGAATATTGAGCTGCTTTTTCAAAAAAAGATTAGCAGGGAGGGCATAAGCTGATAGTGGGAGAAGAAGTGAGCATATTCAAAAAAAAGCCTAACTGAAAAATTAATCGAAATCTAAAGCCTATTGCCTGAAGTGCCACAACACTCGAGCAATCCCCACGAGTAACTCATCAAGCGCTCTAAAATAACCAGTAGAGCGTTGTTACACCCGTTGCAAATGATAAGGCGTTTCTTCCAGCAAAAGTAAACCAAGCCCCAGCCTCAATGCCAAAGTTAGTATTGGGATTATACTCAATGCAGGGTGCGAGACTAAATTGTTCCGAAGAAGGTCGGTGCAAATCTTTATGTTTTGAACGAGAACTATTCTGATGCACATAATGCACATCAAGCCCAAGTATCCAATTAATCGTCAGGCTATACTCAAGGCCTATATTTCCTAGAACTTGCTGGCCTGGCTTAATTGAGCCACTTGCTGTTGGACTTCCACCATAGAGATTAAAACCTTTCACGTGAACGCTAGATGGGATGTCATATCCAAGATTCAGATTAATCGTGATGACTTGTCTGGGAGTGAAATAAATGATTTTTCTTAGAATAGCGATGAACCAAGTTTCAAAAGCTCCAGAACCTGTTACGTCAGCGATTGTTTTTTTAGGATCTAGATGCTGATACTTGCCTGTAGGAAAGCTTTCTATGAGAAGGATTCTAAAGTCAGGAGTTGCTGAATCAGCTTTGTTCTTTAGGATTTGAAACCCTAAGGACAACCGGGTGTCACCGTAAAGGTATGATTTTCTCCCATGTGACGATGTGTAACTTTCATTCATTGTTAAGGCAATGTCTAACCAGGGAGTAATGCCTGTTTCAATCAGCAATAAAAGCTGTGATGAAAAGTTGTTAATGACATGCTTGTCTTTCCATTCCGGGCTATAGACTCCATTGATGTTGCCAACAAAGATATAGGGTTCAATAAGGCATTTTCCGGGTGGGATATTATTCGCGAACAAAGCAAGCATCGTGCCCGCGAAGATTGGTTCGTAGGTATATTCTGATTTTTCTTTTTCTGGTAATTTCGAGTAGAGAAAGGACGTTAAGAATAAAAAACTCAGCAAGGTTTTTTTCATAGGATTACTGAATAGTTTGTCAGAATTTTGTGTCTTTAACAAGACCTGAGTTAAAAAAGCCGAATACTCTTTTGAGATATCCTATATCGAAAGAAGTCAGTTTTGACTTGTTGGGCTGACGGAATCGCTTGGGGTCTTGTTCGTAAAAAGAGCCTTGATGAACTCAGGATCTTCCACGATTTGTGCGATTGCATCTTTTAGGGATCGTTCTAAGGCAATCTTTGCATTGGGACCTGCGAAAAAGTGAAAACTCTTATTCTCACCCTTTCCGAGTGCAGTCTTTACATACTTGATTGAACCATCCGGGCTTTTAACTCTGAGTTGAAGATTCGTCTGAGATGAACTTCGTGGGGACCAAAAGCCTATTTTAAATTTATTAGATACTTTCCTGAGATCGACATCGACCAAAATCTGAGGATCTTGAGGGCTTTGAATAAAACCTCTGTTGGTTAACTCTCTGACTAAAGCTTCTTTGACTAATTCATCGACTTGATTTTCGCAGACGATCAAAGCCATCGGCATGCCATAGCCGTTGATTTTACGTCCTACTCGATCTTTATTGACTCGCTTATCATTGATGGTGACTTGAACCTTAATGTTTTCAGCTTCCGGAACTTTTTCGACATCCATCATGGGATCATAATTGAGTGAGATGTGATCACGTGTAACAGCACAGCCAGTGAGTAAGAACAATGAAACTATTAGCAGAAGATATTTTTTCATCTGAACAATGTAAAGGTCGATCGCTCATTATGTCAACGATTTCAGACTTCAAAAAAAGACCTTGAACTCCTTACCAGAAAGTAAATCCGACTCTAGCGATGAGTGATGGCTGCAGGGTCTCGCCTTCGAGGTAGCCGAAGGTCTTGCCTCCGATTTGGAAGTAGAGGGCTCCATGTGAAAAGAGCTTCTTATGGCCTATGACAGTAAGGGCTAGACCGAAGAAGGGTTTATGGGGCTGGGTCTTAAAGTGTCTTTCTTCATGGAGTTTCTCTAGGGAGTAATGGGTATCATTATAGGCATGGTGGGGTTGATACCAGCAGTCTAGACGAAGTCCCCAAGGTAGGCATTCGAGGTTCCAGAGGTAGGCGTGTTCTATTCCGAAACCTAGATAGGTTTGTTTGGAAAAGTTCCCGCCGCGGAGATAGAAATAGATCGGTTTGTTGTCTTTCACGAGGAAGTTTTCGAGGTAATATTCAGGACCGAAGGGTGTGAGTCCTAAACGGGCTCCAGGAAGGTAATGATAAGATTTAATCCTGATCATGGGGATGCGGGTTGTTTTTCCAGAAACGACATATCTCCACCAGGCGTAGAAAGCGTAATAGGTGAAGGGATCTAGGAAGTTCACGAGAGCTTGGGTTTTTAGGGATCGGACTGAGAGATGGCCGTGAGGATAGGTTCTGTTGAGATGATGGACGTAATGAGCAATATCGCCTTCGTGTTCGAGATCGTGTTTGCCTGTGATCCAAATGTAACCGGTAATGTCGTGTTCGGAGTCATTATAGAGGACACTTTCTCTGGCATCGATGTAACCTCTTTGGAGCCATTGAAGTTTGAGGCGGTTGGCTAGGATAGCTGTCGCTTCTACTCCTGCAGCGGTCACTGCTAAGTCTTGATAGGTCGTGACTTTATCTTCGTTATATTCAAAACGAGTATAGCCTCCGCCTTCACCATAAGGGAAAGGAATACCGATCTTGTAACTATCGACTTTGGCTCGGTCTCGGTTTAGAGACCTTAACCGGTAGCCGTGGCCGAAGACTTCATGTTGAGTGGTGGCAGCTGTCTGATCGATGGGATTCCAGATGAAGAATAATTCACAGAATCTTTCTGTTCCGATCCAAAAGCCGCGTTGGGGATGATCTGGTGGAGTGTAGATCGAGTCTTGAGCATATTCTAAGCCTCGGTGAGCTGAGAGGATATCTTCAGCTCCAATGTAGGGAGAAAAATACCGATCGACGATGGCGTTGTGGTAAATCTCAGCGGAGACTGATCCTAAAGAGAGCATGAAAATGGAAAAGTTTTTGAAAATGTTCATAAAAGTGGCGGAGATTTTCTAGGAAGTGGGGATTAGAATCAATGTCGATATGAAAAAATTTCAATGGAAATTTGTTGGGTAAATATTTAATATGCGGAAAAGGTAGACAAAACAACTAACCCTTAAGAGAGTAAACAAATGAGTCATTCATTTAATTCGCATGAGAAGTCTTTAAGAAAGCAATGGCTGGTGATTTCTATCATCGCCCTTTTAGCTTGGCCGCTCATCACATTAGGATTCATGACCTTCATATCCAGAAAACAGCATGTTCCTGGAGAAGTCTATTGGGTCTATTTGACAGTTGCTGCGATCACAGTACTGCTTTTCTATGTGCTCTATCGATGTGCATATGTAAAACCAGGTATTCGATTTTTAACTTTTGTCTTGATCGTAGGACCGATCTTGAAGATCAAGGCCACAGTTGATGCGCTGAGAATGGGACATGACCATGTCACATTGATAGCACTCGTGGTCAACTTGGGCTTTTATGCGTGGTGGTATTATTTAAGTCTCAAATTGAGAAAAATGAACAAGAAGATCGGCTAAGCATTCTTCAAAGAATCTAGATCTTTTTGGAGCTCTTCTAAGGTCTTGGGATTATCATTAGCTATGTAGTTATGGTAATCCTGATCGACCTTGTTAAGAGGTTTTTGGGCTTCTTTCTTGAGAATCTCCTGGAGAGTCTCATGAATCACAACAAGACACTTGTCCATCACGTCTTTGTACTTTTCTTTCTGCTCTGGAATTCCAGACTGTTCGTAGCCGGTTAGACTTTTTTGGAAGAGACTGACGGCACGGTTCAGATCTTGCTTGTATATCTGTGGGTCCGAAGGTGTTGCACCATTCCCGACGATGTCTACCATAGTTTCCTCTGTTGTTAATTTTGTATATATTTTCTCAGGGTGTTTTTATCCAGTAGAGAAAGCTGCGTCCTGTAAATGAAGCTTTAAATTTTTTGTTCAATCACTTAAAAATAAGAGATTAAACTTTTTAGCGTGGATATTTATGTACAAACGATTGCTGCTGGGTTCTCTTTTGATTTTGAGCCTACATGCTGATGAGCCAGAAGATGCTCCGGTATCACCAGCGGTGATTGAAGAGCAGTTAAAAGATGCAGAGGCAGAGTTTGAAGTCGCAAGAAAGATGTTCAATCCGTGGTATGCAGGTCCGCTGCTGACGCCGTCTGCACATATTCTGCCGCCGGGTAGTGTCAACGTACAGCCTTACCTATTCTATACGAACAATTACGCGAGATTCGATGAACATGGCCATTCTAAAAAGATCCCCAATATCCATACGATCAATCCAACAGTGCCGGTCTTGGTGGGGATGCTATCCTGGGTTGATCTGAGCTTCAATGTTCAGGGGATTTGGACTCAGGCAAGAAAGCAGTATACGGGTTTTTGGGGAGATACGTCAGTAGGCTTGGGATTTGGATTACTCAGCGAAGGGCCTTATAGACCTGCTTTGTTATTTGCAGTAAAAGAGACTTTTCCTACAGGAAGATATCAGAAATTAAATCCTAAAAAACAAGGAACGGACGCAACGGGCGGAGGATCTTATAGCACAAACTTGAGCTTTAACATCTCCAAAGTGATTTGGTGGATCACGCTTCATCCGATCAACTTCCGTGCTTCGTTCAACTACTCGCTTCCAGCATTGGTGTCTGTGAAAGGATATAACGCTTATGGGGGAGGCACCGGAACGCGTGGAAAAGTCCATCCTGGAAATACTTTCCAAGGGGATTTGGGTTTTGAGTATAGCTTTTCCCAAAAATGGGTCTTCCCGTTAGATATTGTCTATGTCTATAGCCGGAAGACTACGTTTTCTGGCAAGCCTGGAAGAGCAGCTCCAGGCGTACCGGCAACGGTCGGAGGGCCTTTTAATGATCAATTGAGTTTGGCTCCCGGATTAGAGTATAACCCGAACGAAAACTTGAGCCTTTTAACAGGCGTCTGGTTTTCAGTGTGGGGGAGAAACTCATTTAATTTTGCCTCAGCAGTTTTCAGCGTTGAGTATACATTTTAATGCACTTTTTTGTTGAAGGATTGATGCTAGGATTTGCGATTGCAGCACCGGTGGGGCCCATCGGTGTTTTGTGCATCCGCAGAACACTTCAATATGGAAGGTTATCGGGGATCTATTCGGGACTGGGAGCGGCCTCTGCCGATATGCTCTTCGGGCTTATTGCCTTTCTAGGCATTAATTTGCTTTCTGATTTTTTACTCTCATGGCAGTACTGGCTAAGAATCGGCGGGGGGATCTTTTTAATCTTTTGGGGAATGCGGATCTTTTTATCCAAACCTCAGGAACAAACCAAATCTATTTCCCATGCAACTTATGTGAAGGATTTTCTCTCGACGTTCTTTTTGACGTTGAGCAATCCTCTAACGATCATTGCCTTCTTGGCGATCTTTGCAGGTCTTGGAGTAGTGAAAAATCTCAGCAACCGAGGAGGTTGGCTGATCTTAGGGATCTTTATAGGCTCATGTCTTTGGTGGTTTATCTTATGCGAAAGTGTCGCATTCATCCGCAAGAAGGTGAATCCTAAATTCATGCTGTGGCTAGGCCGCGTTGCAGGACTCGTCATCATAGGATTTGGGATCGCGGCCTTCATCAGTGCTAGTTATCTTGCTGAGCATCCTGAGGCGGCCAAAGAACTGCCTCATCCTATTCATACATCTGAGAAATAAAGATCTGTGAAAGATTTTTTTTATTTTAGTTTTGAAACTTTCTTGATAATCTATTGAAAAAAAGAGGCCAAGAAAATGAATAAGTACGGATGGGCATTGACATTAGCAGTTTTGAGTTGTGAGGCAGTTTGTGCTAGTGCAGGAACTGAAATCGCAGCTAATTGGAACTGCAAACCAAAAAAGGCCGTTTGCAAACCCATTCCGGAATGTTATCCAGAATGGCCTTTTAATTTTGAGGTTGGAGGAGACTATACTTATATGACTCTCCGTCCGGATGGAAATCCTTCTTTTCATGGCAGCCTTGGAGGCCTTCAAGGGATCTTCGAATACAGACCCAAGGATCATTTCTATGGAGCTGCAACGTTAGCTTGGAAGCAAGGAAAAGTTAGAGGCTCAGGCTCAACGCGTTCTATTTTATTTATCGATACTCAAGAGAGATTGGGCTACTCAATTGGAACCGAAAATAATAGAGCCATGGTCACCCTCTTTTCTGGGCTTGGATATCGTTATGTAGGACAGCACTTAAAACCTAGTACGGGAAGATCCCTGAACTTCAATTACAGTGAAATTTATGTGCCTGTAGGATTGATTGCTTATGGCAATTTAACCCCTTCTTTTACTTTCGGGGCTGCGGGTACATGGATGCCCCAGGTTTTTCCTACTGTCTCGATTGTTCCTTTGAAAGGATCTCGTTGGGATCTAACAAGAAAAATAGGCAACTATTTTGTCGAACTGATCTTTGATTTTGCTGTTACTGAAGACAAACAGTTCCACATCATTTTAAACCCTTTCTATGAACGATGGAAAGATGGCCATACGACTGCAAAGACAACGTCTGGCGTTGTTTTGGGAATCCCAGGAAATACGTATAATTTCTGGGGATTAGATCTGAACTTTGCCTATTATTTTTAAGTCAGACCATTTTGAAGCGGGGAACAGCGTTCCCCTCCCATTCTACATTTTCTAGAAAGGAGCTGAGCGGCCGGATCCAGAAGTCATTCGTGCCGTAGAGACTCCGATAGATGACCATCTCTTCATGCGTCTCGCTATGGCGTCCGACGCCTAGCACTTCATACCGATTACCTTTGTAATGCTCGTAGGTGCCTAAAGCAAGCTTTGTAGCGGCCTGAGAAAAAGGAGCTAGCATGATGAACCTTTAGAGTAGAATGACATTGCCTTCTGGAGTGATCTTGAATTGGTTTCTCAAGAGAAGATCCGGCATGGATTTAGCCACCTCTGCTATTTGTTTGAAGTTGAGGGGGATTTCTGCCTGACGTTGTTCAAGGACTCTTGCAATGAAAGGGAGTCCAAAGACAACAGCTTGGGAAATTCTCGTGGTCATGGATTCTGCTAAGAATTGATTGTGAAAAAGATTGGCAAGCACTGCGGGTATGTAGCGTTCTTGTCCAGACAGGATATCGAATTGAGCAAAAATTCTCATGCGATCTTCAGGACTGAGTTGTGAAATAGTATGTTTAAGAGCCGATGCCTCTTCGAAAGTAAAAAGTCTTAACATTGCTCCAATGCGTGTGATGACACGATCTTCAGGGTCCGAAGGATTTAAACCAAGCCAGGAAGCTCTAACAGCCAAGTAAGCATCATAAGCATCGACTTCGGTTTTATCAGAATCAGAAAGTAAGCGGCAGGCGTAGGATACTGCTTGAAGTGCTTGGTGAGTTTGCTCGGTGTAGGCAATAGAAGAGGTCTTATTGATTTCACCCAAAGAGCCAGCAACGTCGCAGGCATGTACAAGAAGATCAAAGGAGAGTGCTGTAGGATCTGTTTCAGGAACATCGCTTGCTTTAAGTTTTGCAAACAAGGAAGGGCCTCCTTCCAGATGACTGATCTGTCCATAATGAGCAAGATTAGCGACTTTGATCAAGAGTTGTTTACCAGCGTAGGGAAGCCTTGCAAAGGAACGGGAAAGCCTGGGTTGGTTTTTTAAAATGTCTAACATCTGCCCATAAAAATCTGTATTACACGAGGCAGTAGCGCCAAACGGACCAAAAATCCCTCTGGCATTTTCACTCTTTCCCATAGATCCTAAGACAATCGCTGTCTCCAGTGCTTGCTGCATTTGGGAAGGAATCAACCCTTGGTAGTTGGAATTGATTAGTTTTTTTGCTTGTTCGTGGAGAGTTTGGAAGCTTTCCTTAGTCAGTCTGACATGTTCGGGCTGGGCTGCTGTAAATTCTTGATAAGCTTTTTCACTGCCATCTAAAATCAATTTCAGGGAATACATCGACATCAATGAGCGATCAAAATCAATGAATTTCTGGAAGTATATCTGCTCGGAGTAGGAATGATCAGCTGTGATTTGACTGTCGTGAGGCTGATGAACTTTTGCAATAGATAGCCAATTAATCTCAGGATATTGGCTTGTGATTGTTCTGACCCAGAGTCTGCCTTCAGTCATAGCAAGAGGCGCTGGAACAGGCGCTGCTGGAGTTGATGCGTTTTGGGCGGTATTTGCATTCTGTCTGCATTTACAGGCACTGAGGCAAAGAGATGCGAAAAGAATAATCCATAAAACCCTTCCCAAATGTCGTATCTGCATAGAAATTCCTTTATGAAATAGTGCGATTTTATGCACTTCTCACGATTTAGGCAAATAGGAAAAATGAGAGCTCAGGGTTTATGATAACGAGTGGCATCTTGTTTTTTCACTTCTTGCATGAAGGCCATGAAGTCTTGTTTATCTTTAAAAGTTCTGACCTCAGCGTCCTTACGGCAGATATTAACGTAGCCTTGCAAGTGATCGAATTCATGTTGGAATACTTTAGCGGCAAAACCCTCGATAACTTTTTCGACTTTTTTCCCTTGAGTATTGAGGTAGGAAACGCGGATCTTTTCAAAACGGGAGATCTTAGCGCATTCATAAACGCCGGTTTTCAAAATCGCTGAAAAACAACTCTCCCATCCTTCGACTTTTTCATCACCTATTGGCTCAAAGGTAGGATTGATGACCGCTTCCATATTTTTAGGATCCCGATCGTAACTAAATATAAAGACAGACCTGCTGATTCCAATTTGTGGAGCGGCAAGTCCAGCTGCGGGAAAAAATGGAGCCAGCGAATGATAGAGCTGATCAGCGATCTCTCGTGCAAGAGAAAGCTCGTCATCACGGATATTTTCAGTTTTGGTTTTTAAGACTTGAGCATTTGAGCTGTCAATGGTGACGATATCTGAAGCTTCTGCATTTGAAAAAACCATAAAAATAATTCCGAGTAGAAAAATTTTGGTCATCTGAGTAATATCTTGCGCCAAATTCGAATAAAAGGACACCTATGCGATACCTCACTTTACTCATGCTGGTTTTTTCTCTCCAGATTTTTGCTGCTTCAAAAAA
>CAZBCR010000013.1:0-20446 GCA_964490565.1 uncultured bacterium | reverse complement strand
ATTTTCGCAGGATATAGCCTATATTTAGCGAAAACAGGACATCCTATGGACAATATCTTTGCTAGGCAGCGTGAACTCAAAGTTCTGGATAAAATTCATCGATCAAACCAGCCGGAATTTTTAGCTATTTATGGCCGTCGACGCATTGGAAAAACCTTCTTAATTCGTCAATTCTTTAAGAAAAAAGGTCTTTATTTCGAGCTTTCGGGAATTAAAAAAGGGTCTCTTCGACAACAGCTTAATAGTTTCAGTATTGAGTTCTCACGAGTCTTTGGAGAGTCTTCTGCGCCGCTAAACTGGTTCAAGGCCTTCGATCAACTCAGGACTGCAATAGAACGAATTCCAGGGACAGAACGGATCATCCTCTTTTTTGATGAACTGCCTTGGCTTGCGACACCTCGCTCGAACTTTCTACAGGCGCTTGAACATTTTTGGAACAGATACATGTCGGATGACAACCGCATCATCTTAGTAGTATGCGGTTCAGCCGCATCGTGGATGATTAAGAAGATCATTCGCAATAAAGGCGGACTCCATGGGCGATTGACAGCTGAGATCAGACTCTTACCTTTCGATCTGAAAGAGACCGAAAAATTCCTCATCCATAGGGGAATTACAATAGATAGGAAGCAGCTTATCGACGTGTATATGGCAATAGGCGGCGTTGCGAAATATCTCACACATGTGGAAAAAGGGAAATCATCCTTACAAGTGATCACTCAACTCTGTTTTGAAGGACCGCTGTTTAAGGAATTTGACGAGCTCTATTCATCTCTATTTGAGAACTACACCCATCACATTAGTGTTGTAAAGGCACTTGCAGAACGTGCAGGAGGATTCACAAAAAAAGAAATCTGCGCAGCTACCGGAATGTCCTCCGGCGGCGGAGTTACTAACATTTTGAATGAGCTGGAAGAATCAGGATTTATCGTTCCAATTGCTAGTTTTGGCAAGAAAAAAAACGATTTACGCTATCGTCTTGTCGATGAATATTCTCTCTTTTATTTAAAGTGGATCACTCAGGCAAAGAGCATCGACTTAAGCGGTGTCGATGAAAACTTCTGGATGAAGGTCGGCAATACGCCTGCTGGTCGAGCTTGGGCGGGCTATGCTTTTGAGAGCCTCTGTATGAAACATATTCGAAAGATCAAAAAAGCACTGGGAATTAGCGCAGTTTCAACAAGGGAGTCTGAGTGGTTTTATAGATCCCCTAAAGGCAGCGGTGAGCAAGGAACGCAAATTGATTTGATCATTGATCGAGCAGACAATTGCATTAACTTATGTGAAATTAAATTCACGAATGATGGATTTGTCATAGATAAAAATTACGCATCACAACTACGAGCTAAAAAAAATATTTTTATAGAAAAAACCGAATCAAAAAAAAGCATCTTTTTAACTCTTATCACACCCTATGGGGTTAAGGCAGCAGAATCAGGCTTAGTCGATATAGAGCTCACCATGAATGACTTGTTTGGCTCTGCTGACTAAAAAAGTTGCAAAATCGAGACTAACGCATCGGGCTTTGTCATAGAAAAAATTGAAGAGTGGATCTCCGATAAGAAAAGCACTGGAGCTAAGGCTCGTATGGAAAACCGAAGCCGTGAAGAATTTCCTTTATTTATGGCTATTCTAGCCCGTCGAAATTAACCATAATTTCATTGGTTTTTATCCCTTTTTATACTAAAATTTCCTGAAAATTTAATTGGGCAAATCAATGACTTCAAATTCTATCAACAGTTTTAATTCTCTACGATTTTTAGATCCTAATATTTCAGTTGATCACCCTTTAGCAAAAGACACCGTTTCAACAGAAAAGCCCTTCCAGTCTGAAGCAGTTGTTGAGACACCTGTAGCAGGGACAACTCTTCCAAATGGAAAAACCGCTTTTGCAGACTCTCAGTTTAAACTAGGCATGGACCTCTTAGCTACAGACCCTGAAAAAGCAATCTGCTGCTTTCAAACAGCCGCAGAACTTCTGCATCCTGGTTCTCAGTACATGTTTGGGCTTTGTTGCTGTGTTGGGATGGGAATTGATCAAGATATCGGCAATGCTTTCCACTGGTTTCGAAGAGCTGCAGGACTAAACCACCCAGACGCTCAATACCAGTATGCCAAGTTTTGCTTGCATGGAATCGGTATTGAATTCTCACCTGCAATTGGGAAAAAATGGCTAAAAAAAGCCGCAGAGCAAAATCATGCTGACGCGCAGTTTCTTCTAGCAAAATGTTACTTAGGCGAATACGGATTCATCACTAAACCTGAAAAAGCGCTCGCCCTGCTTCACAAGGCAGCCTTGCAGGACCATGCTGAAGCCCAAGCTCTTTTAGGTTCGTGTTACTTTGATGGAAAAATCATTCCACGAGATCTGGATCAGGCCATTATTTGGCTCGCTTCAGCTGTATCCCAAAATAATCCTGATGCCCTACACCTGCTTGGAATCTGTTATTTCATGGGATATGGAGTTGATAAAGACATTGCTCAAGCTCTTGATCTATTCACAAGAGCTGCTGCGCAAAACCATTGTGATGCTCTATGCTCTCTTGGGAGTGCTCATCTTAATGCAGATGGAGTCCCTCAAGACTCTGCTAAAGCTTTGGAATGCTACCGCAAAGCCGCAAAGATCAATCCTATTAAAGCCAAGGCCCGCCTGGGCTTTTGCTATCTTGAAGATGGACTTCCAAAAGCCCCTTCTGAACATGTGCTGAAACTTCTTGAAGCAGCAGAACAAACCGATGTGAGAGCACAGCTTAGAGTTGGTCTTTGTTATTTAGACGGAATTGGAATTATGCAAGATAATACTAAAGGCTTTAAGTGGCTTAGCAAAGCCGCAGAGATGCTCAACCCTGAGGCAGAGTTTAGAGTGGGGCTATGTTGCGCAAAAGGAATAGGAACACCTAGAAATGAACATTTAGCCTTTAAGTGGTTCTTTAAAGCTGTCCATAAAAAACATGCTGGGGCTCAATACGAAGCTGGGATGCGTCTGTTGAATGGCGTGGGAACTTCCATGAACTTCGATGTAGCGCTTAAAATGCTTGGGCTATCCGCCAATCAAAATTATGGCCCTGCCATTGAAGCATTGAAAACCATTGCCGCAGAAGCTAGAGCTGCAAGGCCTCGCGAATTGATTCAGCAAGGTCTCCGAAATTTTGAATAATCCATTCGTCAATTTCCTTGTCATAAAGCTCTAAAAAGGAATATAACTTCTGTCAACTTAAAGGTTAAAGATCTATGGCAGCCATAAGTCGTACACCGCATCTTGATAGAGCAATTAACACCGCCACCATTTTAACACGAACTGCTGTTGCAGTCGGTGTTCCCCTCTATCTCTATTTAAATTTGGACTCGATTCCAACACTTAGCTCCCCTCCTGCAAAACTTATTGCAGGTTCTGTTGCTGTGCTCAGCGCTCCATCTACTCTTTATTGCGCGCTTGGAGCTATTAACGGAGCCGTCGAGACTTGCATCCAATATTTCAACTATCTAACCGGCACTAACCCCGAATTCCATTGGGACCAATTTTCTAAAGAAGTCAAAACCACGCGTGGACTTATTGAGGCGTCTGTATCTCCACTCGCCGGATACACTTTCATGCATCACGAATGGAATAAACTCGGTTCAGGAAACGACAAAGACAAACCACGAGTTCTGAAAGAAGAATATCTTGTTTATTCTCTCCCTCGAGCAATTGGACACCAGTTAGTCGAAGCCGGCAAGTGGACCCTCCGACAATTGAAGATCGGATTCGACCGATCTGTTGCACAGATGACCAGCACAGTAAAAACACTCTGGTCTGGAGTCTGCTGGGTCGCAGATACAACAGTATCGATCATCAAATGGACCTGGAAAATTACAGAGCCCGCTCGTGAACTCGCTTGGAACATTGCTATAGCTGCAAAAAATTGGACTCTTGATCGATTACTTGATCTCTGGCACTTCACAGAGCCACTTATCACTCTCATTTGGGACAAAGTCGCTGTACAACTGATTTGGACTTCCCTGCTCAAGACTTTCCTTGGTCACTTCGTAATCGAGACAGTCATCTGGGGTATCATCCTTAAAACGGTTGTTTGGGATTTCTTTATCATGAAAGTGATTGTCGATGTCATTGCCACCAAGATCATCTGGAATTTAATCTGTGAACTGATCATCGGTGAAGTCATATGGCCCCTTGTTAGATTCGCAGGCGAAAAGATCCTTTGGCCTTTCATTACATCTGCAGCGTCCATACTCGGTACGATGATCATGCTCGCTTTCGCAGCGATTACTTGGGCTACTCAACGCGCTTTCGGACGAAGATAGGAGAATACTAAATGTCAGTTGTAAGCTTTATCGCCAATCGCTGGGCACAATCGGGATACCTGACCCGGACTGCTGCCGTCGTCTATGCCGCACCTATTGCCGTCTGGGGAGTCTGCACTGCTGAGGCAGCTATTCGGTGTGCTTTGCGCCTTTTGCATACAGGAGCTACTTTTGACAGTAAAACTAGACTTGATCGATGGGAAATCACAAAAGATGAAGGAGCGCGTGTCTATGCTGGCGGACTGCTCACAGGAGTCTCACTATTTCCAATCATCGGAACGTATAAATCTTATCAAGCCATGCGGGAACTGGTCTCACAACATATTGCAGATAGCTGGGAGTTACAAGACTTGCAGCAAAGAGCTAATGCTCATGCGGCTGACACTCTCTTCCAAGAACTCAACGGATGGGAGCCAGATCTTGATAAGATTATTACTGATGCTGTTGATAAGCCAAAGCCAACTCAAATACTAATCGATGCGACAGCCTCTAATCTTCGAGGCTCACTTATAGGCAGCAACTGGGTCTTCACCAGTTTTTATTACACTATCGATGCATGCTGCAGAGTTGTGAAAATTGTTGCTTATCGAATTGCACGCATTGTTGCTGCCTTATTTGAAGGCCGCATCCTCCGCTTTATCGCCCACAGTTTTACTGTCATCAAAGATGCAGTCAAAAAGCAGATCCAGTACACATGTAATCTGATTGAGCAACCCAATCGCACGGATGTTTCTGAAAAGCCAGTCCCTGAGATCTATCGAGATATCATCCAAAGCTTTCTTGAAAAGTGTGAACCTGCTGAGACAAGAGAAAGAGTTAGGGTTAACATTGCAAGATTATTGCCCTACCGACAGTATGCTACGACCAATACACTAGCGCGACTGAATACAGATGGACCTCTGCCAAACGGAGCCCCCGACAATTATTTACATACGTTAAGATATCTACCAATAGCCTGCGCTCACTATTCCAGGGTAAAAGCCTATCTATCTGATCAGGAATTACAAATAAAAAAAGCAGAACTCGTAAAACACTTCAAACTGATTCTTCCTTTTATTGAGACCTTTGAAGCCGCCTACACCGCTAACACGTCAGGCGCTGCAAGACAAGAGGTGCTCTGGGAACTGACAAAACTCATGCCGAATTTACGTGAAATCACTCTTGATATGAATGGCGTTGACCCCAGATGGCAGATGCTCATTGCAGTCCAGTTAGCGAAATTCTCGCCTCAGCTGGCGCAAGTCACCTTTACGAACGCCCATCCTCGCACTATTCAAATCATGCGACGGTTCTGCAGCTGGTTCTGCAGGGTTACGTAGGAAACTTTTCTCTCTTAATCTTTCGCTCTTCGGCATCTTTTTTCCGATGCTCCCGGCGATCGTTAGCTTCTTCGTAACGTCTTTTTTCAATTGCTGTTTTAGGAATCACTTGAGGAACCTCGCAAGGCTCCTTATCCTGATCCAAGGCAATGAAAGTAAAGTAAGCCGATAGAATATGACGTCTTTTCCCTGTCTCATAATGCTCAGCGACCACTTTAACTCCGATTTCCATCGATGTAGTCCAGGCTCTATTAATCGCAGCACTAAATAATAAAATATCGCCTTGTCCTGCAGGTCTTAAAAAATGCATTGAATCGACAGACGCTGTCACACAAGTTTTTTTACTATGGCGTTCTGCAACGACAAGAGCTGTCCGATCACAAATCGCCATGATCATACCTCCAAAAGCCGTGCCATAGGAGTTTAAATCATTAGGAAACACTTTATAAGTGTGGTCAGTGACCGCTGATTCTTCGACAGTTTTTGCTGCTAATTTTTCCATAAAAATGTTTTTATTTCCTTCCTCAAACCTTTTTCTGCTATAGTCCCTTATTTGAGGCTCATATCACATGTGCGGCATATTTGGATATATCGGCCCTGATAATTCAGCGGTCATTTGTTTAGAAGGTCTAAAAAAACTTGAGTACCGCGGCTATGATTCTGCGGGACTTGTTGGTATTTCTGACGGTCAGCTCCATTTCTGGAAAGAGATCGGAAAGATCAAAGCCTTAGAACAAGCTTGGACTGAAAAACCTGCTAAACTATCCTTAGCTATTGCTCATACCCGCTGGGCCACCCACGGAAAACCCTCTAGAGAAAATGCCCATCCTCATTTTGATCAGCACCTCCGCGTTGCTGTCGTTCATAATGGCATCATTGAAAACCACCGTGCTCTTCGCCAAATGCTCCAATCCCACAATATTAAATTTACATCCGATACCGACACCGAAGTCGTCGCTCAGCTGATCGGCCATTTCTATGAAGGAGACATCATCTCCGCAACCCAACACGCTCTTTCTCTCATGCAGGGATTTTGGGGTATCGCTGTTATCCATAAAGACCATCCCGATATGATCATCGCAGCCTCCCGAGAAAACCCCCTCGCTGTCGCTTTTAAACCCTCTTCCGGTGAAGCATTCCTCTCATCCGATCCAAATGCTTTCCACTCTTCCGATTTAGATGTCCTCTTCCTCCGCAACGATGAACTCGCTGTCATCCAAGCCGACAAAGTCGAAGTCTTTGACCACTCCAGAACCCAGATCACTAAAACACCTGAAAAACTCGGCCTAGAAAACTACGTCCGTTCCAAGGGAGACTTTGAGCATTTCATGCTCAAAGAAATCTTCGAACAACCTCAAACTCTAGAGCAAGCTCTCCACAACCGATTTATAGAAGAATTCGGCACTGTCGAATTTGAAAATTTTAATCTCACCCCTCAAGACCTCCAAGCCGTCCGTCGTATCCTCATTCTTGGCTGCGGCACTTCCTGGCATGCCGGCTGCATCGGCTCTTTCCTCTTTGAAGAAAAATCCCGCATCCCGACTCAAGCAGAAATCGCCTCTGAATTCCGCTACAAAAACCCGATCGTTTCTGAAAACACCCTCGTCATCGCCATCAGCCAATCCGGTGAAACCCTCGATACCATCGCAGCTATCCGAGAAGTCAAACAAAAAGGTTCTAAAGTCCTCGCCATTTGCAATGTTAGAAATTCCACTCTCGTCCGCGAAGCAGATGCTACCGTGTTTCTCCGTGCAGGCCCAGAAATCAGCGTCTGCTCCACCAAGGCCTTCACTAGCCAGCTCACCGTCCTTTCTCTTTTAGCTCTTCTCATGGGCCGTCAAAGGCACCTTTCTAAAGAAGAAGGCCAAGCCTTCTTAGCAGAACTCCACAGGCTCCCCACCCTTGTAGAACAGGTCCTAGCCCTGAGTTCCCAGATTGCCGAAGTCGCTGAAAAATACAGCCGTTTTAACCACTTTTTCTTCTTAGGCAGACACTGCATGTATCCGACCAGTTTAGAAGCTGCTATTAAGCTTAAAGAGATCTCCTATCTCAACGCTACCGGCTGTGCAGCCGGGGAAATGAAACACGGCCCCATAGCCCTCATTGACTCGGAATACCCAGTTATCGGGCTCTGCGGCAACCACCGGACCCTAGATAAGATCATCAGTAACCTCACTGAAGTCAAAGCCCGGGGAGCCCCTATTTTAGCCTTTGCCTTTGAAGGCACCCCTGACATCGAGACCGTGGCAGATGATGTCATTTACCTTCCTCAGTGCTCCGATGAGCTAGCCCCTATCCCGTTCTCAGTGGCTACCCAGCTCTTTGCCTATTATGTCGCCAAGTGCAGGGGGACCGATATCGACCACCCCCGGAACCTAGCTAAATCCGTGACAGTAGAATAACTGCCTCACCCTCAATCATTAATATAAATCCTTTACACACAGTCAGATAAATTCAAATATTTCTGTTGTTTTACACCCTAAAATCTGTTAAAATTAGATAAAGAATTAATAAATATAAGAGATAAAATGACAACACAATCTATTGCAGGCGCACAGCTTAAATTCACCCAGAAAGCGGGTCCCCTCGCTACGACTCCTGCTCAAACTGATGAGCCAGGCGTTATCACCTTGCCTGATGGTAGAAAATTCAAAGTGAAAATTCAGCTCAAACTCGGCGGTCCCGAGGGAGCAAAGCATGATGTCGACGTGTCAAAATTTGGTGACGAATACCTCTTAGACCTGGCTCTGAAATGTGTAGGCCTCTACGATGCGGCGACACATAAAGCCGGCAATCCAAAATCTTTCACTGTCCATTTTCAACAACATATTCCGAATGAATCCCTGCAAAGCTCAACCATCGGCAAGATCTTTAACCGCTTCAAAGATCACCCAGCTACACTCACTGAACTCAAATTTAAAAAACTTGAGTATCAAACTGCTTCAAACACAAAAGAAGTCTTCGACTTAGAAAAAGACCAATTCGTTGATGAAAACGATGCCCAGATAGTTAACAGAATGTTAGATGGAATTACTCCTTACTCAAAAGGCATTTTTGCTAATTTGGACCATTTCATTTCTAAGCCAAAGAAAACCCAACCAAAAAATGAAGCGGAACTCAATAGTGAAAAACTAGCCGCTGTTGAACGTGTGCTGAATATTACTGATAACAATGGAGCAGGAAACCGATGTCTTACACTTTCTGCTGCAACAATCTTACTGAAGAAACATGGCGGAGATCTACAAGCAGCTGCAGCTGAATATAAAATCCCCATCGACCCAAAAGTTGGAGAAACCTCTCAGACCACCCTTTCTAACGGTTTAATCGAGTTAGCAGCGCGTACTATAGAATCAGACGATCGCTTTATCACTCCTGACACGAAAGACAACGAAAATCAACTCTTTAGCAACATAGTCGCATGTTTAACTGCTGCTAAACAAAACATTGCAGATCCAAACAACCGAGTAGCTGTTGCAAAACAATATGCTGACCTCATACGTCATTCTGGAGAGATGTTGGATGCCTCCATCTTTGATGCTTTATCAATACGTGGTATACCTTTTATCACGCTAGTACCTACACCAGCACAAGATGATTTAATTTTAGGTAGCGTGAGCGGAACTATTTCTTTTGATAGTGAAGAACGCAGTGTTGAAAAATATGATCTAACGACAATCTGTTTTGTTGTTCGAAACGGTCTTCATTATAAAGCAGTCGTGATGAGCGATACTCCTAATGCAGCTCAGATGGAAAAATTACGCTTAATTATAAAAAATGATATGAACAAAACGTTAGGACAGATTCAAAATTTAATCACTGATCAAACAAGAACTTCTGCTCAAAAATCTGTTGAATTTAACAACCTCGCGACTTACGTTGTCACCAAATATCCTTTCGATACAAAACCTAGAATTATTCAAATGCTCAGGGATGCTCGTCGAACAATTGACGATGATTTAATCTCAGCAGAGAATAACATATTTATTGAAGGGGCATCTTTAGCCTTCCTAAGTAATCCTGGCCCAAAAATCCAAGTAGTTGAATAACCCTTGACACACACGCTTGCCTCGTCAATAAATTCCCAATTATGGGAAAAAATGCCGACGCACATGCTCTTCTAAAAAAAACGCCAAAATAGATACCCGCTTTGCCCTTGAGGGTAACTACCTAAAAGTCCGTCACGATACCATCCATTCCATCCCTCAAAGGACCTCCCGGATGATTATGTCTTACAAATTCCTCTAAAGGGAAAGATGGATAATGTGAAGATCAAAACAGGAAAAGCCACTGCAAAGATCGCATCCTTGCTGCGATGGCAGCACAAAGACGTTTCTGGGGCCTGTGGGAAGAGTTCGGGGAAAGCAGCCTTAGGGAGAGTTCTTGAACAAGATGGGCCTTTGCCTGGTGGAGACTCTAAGGCGCCTCCTGCGAAGAGACCTTTCCTTAGGAGGAGAGGCTATCAAATAGTCCCACTAGAAAGAGAAAGACATCCCAGGCCGAAACCCCAAAGAATACCCTTCCGGATGAAGAGTCATTAAAGCAAGTCTGTAGGGGCTTCCGCTAATTCGAACCAGGATTTTCAAACCTGATTAACAAATAACGCAAGTTGAATTCAATTTTGCTAATAACTCACCAAATACTTTTTTGTTTTTTTCCATATATTCTAAAGCAGACACTCCCCGCTTATCACAGAATTTAACCTCTGCTCCGCTTTCAATTAGAAGTTGAGCCATAGGTAAAGATCCAGCTCTGCAAGCATGAATTAAAGGAGAATCTCCAAACTTATTTGGAAGATTAACATTTGCTTTTCTATTTACAAGAAGCTTAATCATTTCGAGACGATACTCTCCAAGTTCACAAGCTAAACATAAAGCAGTCGCACCAAGATCATCTAGCGCATTTATATCTGCTTTAGCAGTTATTAGTAAGTCAGCTGCCTCTCCATGACCATTACGTATTGCTTGGTGTAAAGGTGTAGTTAGCTGCCCCATAACACTTGCCAAAGAAGCTCCTTTTGAGAGCAAATATTTAATGACATCAATTTTATTACACTCCGCAGCATGATATAGGGGCGTTAATTTATGCATATCTCTTGCATTAACTGCAGCACCGGCTTCTACTAATACCTGAACTGCGTCAAGATCGCACCATCTACATGCATTATGGAGGGCAGTCCACCCTTCCTCATCTTGAATATTGACATTTGCTCCTCTCTGCAGAAACAGTTTGATAATATTTGCACGACAGTATGTTGGGACTTCAACAAAGGCGACAGTTTGTGCCGATCCATTGAGAGTAAATCGTCTACCTGGAAGTTTTGCATTAATATTTGCTCCTCCCCTTAATAACATTTCAACTTTTTCCTCTCTGTCTTTAACTCCTAAAACTTCAGTTAAAAGACAACCTAGAGGCGTTTGCTGACCACTTCTACCAGAAGTGATGTTAACATAAGATACATGCTCAGTATCTGCACCTGCTCTGAGAAGCAGAAGCATTACAATGCTAGAATTTTTCATGGAGAATCGAAAGGGTGTATCAAATCCTTTTTTGTATGAATTGACATCACAAAAACCGTTCTCTAAAAGTTCTTTTATAACAACGAGGTTGCCGTTTCCTATAGCTGTAAAAAAGCGATCTACTTGTAATTGTGACTCCGCTACGACTGGAAGTCTTTTGACTTTAGCTCCCGCTCTCAGAAGCAGCTCAATCATTTCATTTGAATTGGCATAAAAAATTGGGGAATTTCCATCAGCATCTGCTTGGTTAACAAGCACTCCTTTTTTGATAAATAATTTTACCATTTCTACATCGTCACTTAGGACAGCATCAAAAATAGAAAATCGTGAAGAAGGCATAGCTGGATTGAGAACGACTAGGTTTGCTTCACTTAGATTTAGTGTTGCCAAGACCTCCTGGAATATTTCTGCGTTTCTTTTCATATATTCTAGTGGGGTAACGCCTTTTCGATCAGGAAGGTGTAGGTTTGCCCCACCCTTGATTAAAAGCTGAGCAGTTTTTACTGACTTGTTTTTGCAAGCTACTAATAGAGGAGTCTCTCCATGTTTATTTGTAAGATTCAAATTGGGCCGTTTCCCAAGTAGACGCTTTGTTATTTCGATCAAATCGTCACCATGATCACATGCCAAATGCAAAGGAGTATCCCCGCGATTGTTTTGCGCATCGATATTAACTCCAGCATTTAAAAGAAATTCAGTTGCCTCAATATGACGTCCCAAAACTGCAAAATGCAAAGGCGTAGTTTCACCAGCAACAGTTTCAAGGCTTGCACCCTTAGAGAGTAAAAGCTGCATGATGTCAATTCTGTTATAGGCAGCAGCCCTTGCTAGAATTGTTGTCTTGTGCTTATTTCTTGCATTAATATTTGCTCCTGCGTCGATTAAGATATTCATTGCCATTAAGGCTCTAGGAAAGAAACGTTGATCACCATGAACATCCATACAAGCATGAAAAAGAGGAGTCCCTCCGTTTTCATCAGCAATATTCACATCAGCTCCTGCTCTAATGAGCAAAAGCAATAAAGTCTGTTGTCCATGTGTATATACGAGACTGGGGTCATTGTTTGGAAATACGATAAAAGGATAAATCGAGGGATTACAGATCGCACAGATCAATACCGTCTGTTTGTCTTTTATGGCTTCGATATTACATAGACCATTTTGTATAAGGTCTTTAACTGTTATAAAATCGTTCTGCCTAAGTGCCTCAAATAAACGATCATTCTGCAAATTCCTTTGAAGGGGAGCTCGTCTTATCAGTGCTCCAGCCCTTAGAAAAAGTCTAATCATAGTAGCTGTTTTTGCATAAAAAATTGGGTAATTGCCAGACGCATCAACTTGATTAACAGAAACTCCATCTTGGATAAAGGCTGTAACAGCTGCTTCATCTTCACGAGTGACTGCATCAAAAATCGGATGACGAGGAACAACTGGTGCTTGTGCAGTAGCTGGAGCAATGCGTGCTTGTACTGCAGCTGAAGTTCGAGCTGCTGTATCAGTTGATACAGCATTATTAGCACCATTTGATGCTGATTCTCTACTAACAAGTGATATTGGGCTTGCTATTGATTCAGAAGCAACTACTGCCTGTACACGCTGTTCTAAACTTGTTGCCTCTTGCTCTAACTCACGGTACATATCGATGTTCGTTTGCATAAGTCGATTCACTTGGAGGCTTTGCATTGGCAATAGGTTTTGACGACAATGTGGGCACTTTGGCCTATATTCCGCTTGTTGCATGATACAAACCCGACAAAAGGTGTGTCTTTGAGGACAGGCATCAACAGGGTCATTCATTACGTCCTGGCAAATAACGCAGGTAACTGTCTCCTTAAGTTGGTTAAAGAGTCGGTTAATACCGTTGCTTGTTGGTGCTGCACACATGAATTTTCTCCAATTAAGTATTTTATTCCGATTGAAATTTCGTAACAATCAGTTATTTTTTATTAACAATTCAATAATTATATCATATTAATTATTTTAACTAAAGCTTGATTGTTAACTCCTTAATATAGTGAAAGTAATGCTACATATTGACTATTAATTAGTTGCTTTTGGTTGATAGTGAATGAGTTGCGAGATTTAGGGTGGTTTATGGGTCTTCTGGCAAAAGCTCCCCATAAACAAGAAACTCATCCTGCCGAATGAATAGTCGATAGAACAAGTTTTGAAAATGCTCCGTTTGACCTGACCCCAAAAACTAGTCCGTTGCGTCTAACTTAAGAAATGCCGTCCACGGCGATCCGACAGTCACAGATCCAGATCTCTAAAACATCGATTAACTCTTGACACACACACCTAGCTCGTCAATAATTCCCAAATATGGGAAAAAATGCCGACGCACATGCTCTTCTAGAAAAAAACGCCAAAATAGATACCCGCTTTGCCTTTGAGGGTAAATACCTCAAAGTCCGTCATGATACTATCCACATCCCCAACCATCCTGTCAAAACCTGGGACATCGTTGTAACGATGGGCGCTGTCGCTGTCATCCCCATCGACTCAGAAGGCCGGCTTATCCTCGTTGAACAATGGCGTAGAGCCCTTGAAAGAATCACCCTCGAGCTTCCCGCAGGGATGCTCGATCCTGGTGAATCCCCTGAAGAATGCGCCCAAAGAGAACTCCAAGAAGAAACAGGCTTTAAAGCAGGATCTCTAAAAGACTTTGGAGGCTGTTTTTCATCTCCAGGCTCCATGTCTGAATACATCCATCTTTATCTTGGAAAAGACCTCTCTCCTAGCCCTCTTAAAGCCGATGACACCGATGTCATCGACGTCAGAGCCGTTTCTTTAGATGAAGCCAAAAAAATGATCGCAAATGGCCAAATTTGCGATTCTAAAACCATAGTCGGAATACTGAGGTACGCAAGCTTATGATTAGATTTCTATTCCGTTTGATCCTTCTAGCTGTCTTTCTTATCCTACTCGTCTTTATCTTTGCTCCTGATCTCATCTCTACCAAAAAGGGAAAAGAACTTTTCTTCAAAGCCTATAAATCGGTCACAGGAAATACCCTGACAGCGGATACCTTTGAGATCAGCTGGTGGAAAGGTCAGAACTTTGAGAACATCACTCTAGTCTACCCCAAAGAAAAAACCACCTTCATCGGATCTAAAATCACCACCGATGCGACGCTCTGGCAGATCGTTTTCTATAAAGACCTCGGCAACATGGAAATGACATCTCCCCAAGTCATCATCAATGCAGATCTACCTCTACCTGTAAAAAAAAAGATCGCTCAAGCTGGCTTCTTACCTAAGATAACGCTTTCTCATGTTCCTATGAAATCCCTCCCTCCCTATCTGGGGCACATTACCATCAAAGACGGGAATGTTAAATTCTTAAGCCACGGATTTGATCCGATCGAGCTCCAAAATGTCGATTTAGATGCCACTCTTTTGAAATCTCAGATTAAGTTGAAAGGAACCGGAAAAACCTCCCAAGGAACCGTCAAGGGAGATTTTGATCTGTCTCTGACATATAACGCTTCTCAATCCCAGATCGATCTCGTAGCTAATTTACAAAACTTCCCCATGAGAAGCATCGATCAAACAGTCTCTATCTTTGAGCCTAGCTTAAAAGGAGTGCTTTTAGGATCGATCGGAGAAGCGATCAATGTTCAGCTTAAATTGAAAAACCTGCCTGATACTCTAGAGGTATTTTGCGATGCAAAATCCCCCAGCTTTTCTGCCCATATCGAGACAGCGATGCAAGATGGCAAAGCCACTCTTGCAGCACCTGCTTTGATCCAATTTCAAATTCCCCAGTCTTTCATCCAGAATCTCGCTTCTGTACCTCTCAGAAATCCGTTCAAAGGCCAGCTCAAGATCGACAGCCTCTCCCTTCCGTTAGATGATCGGGAAAATTGTGCTTTCCAAGCCACCTTAAAAGGCGAGGCACTCCAGTTTCCCTTTGGAACCATTCAGCCTTTTGGTCTTTTTCTTGCGACCGATAGTTTTAAAAGCCGCCAGTTTACCCTTAAGCTTGACTCTCCTGATGCTCAGCTAAATTCGACTTTATACCTTCCGAATGACTGGGCCCAAATGACCTGGGCTGGAGATGGAACGTTTCCTCACAATACCCAAGTTAAATTCAATGCCCAAACCCTCAATGCAATCACAGTTAGCGTCCAAGGCGATCAGTGGAAAGGCAATTTCTCCGGCGGGTTTGATCCTAAAGAGAACGTTGTTTTCTTAACCCAGCCTGCCGAGATCGATTATCAGCTCACGCAGCTGCCCGCTCCGCTTCCGGCTATTTTAGACAAGCCGACTAAACTCCACCTCCAAGTCCAACCGCTCCGGCTTAGCTTAGCAAATATCAGCGGACCCGTCTCATTTAAGGTCCAAATCGATCCTAGCGTGGTCAAAGGCCTCGCTTTAGGACAAACCTCGATCTCAGCAAATGGAGACCTTAAAACACTTGCAGGAACTTTTGATCTAACCTCTAGTGTCTCGGAAGGCACAATCAAAGCAAACGGCACTTTCGGATGGCCGCAAGACATAAGTGCAAAAGTCACCCTTGTGCAATTTCCTACTTCGTTTTTTGATCTTTTCTTAGGCACGGATCAATTAGCCCCGATCATTGGACATATGTTAGATGCAAATCTCGATGTCACCCACATGCCTCAAAAGAAACAGCTCACGATTGATTTAAAATCCGATGCGATGACAGCGCAAGCTTCTTTAGAACAAACCGCTACCGTGATCAAGCTGACAAAACCTGCAAAGATTTCTCTGATTTTATCACCAGAGGGATATGCTGCTTTAGACCATTGGCTTAATAAAACTCCCACACCTTTTAAGCTCAATCAATATGCGACGATTAAATCGTCGATCAATTCTCTGACGATTCCTTACTCCCAAGAAAAAGTCATCCTCTCTGACTTTTTATGCCAGGCCGATGTTGCGGTTGATACGTTGGATTTTTCTGCTAAGAATTCTCAAGAAAGATCCCAGCTCAATAAAATTCAGCTCCATCTAGGACATGCAACAAAGCAAAGTCCTGTTGCCTTTAACCTCAACGCAAGTGGAGCCCCTGCTGGCTCTATTTCTCTGAACGGCAATGTCGATTTTGCGACGGGCAGTATGGAACTAAATGGAAAGCTCGATCAATTCCCCAGTACTGCTTTAGATGCGCTTGCCAGGTCTTTTGGGAAAGGCTCTGTTTCGATGGCTACGGTTTTTGGATCCCAAGTCAATCTCACAGCAAGTTCAACTTTATCTCACTGGAATGGACCCCTTAAACTCCAGCTCAATTCCCCTAACATCTTAGCTTCTATCGATGGAGTAATCACTAATGGAACACTCCATCTCAATGATGCTTTCCACATGCAGATGACGCTCACTCCCGATTTAAGCCGTGTTATCTTAAACTCGGTCAATCCCCTTTCTCTTTCTGCGATTACTGCTGACGCTCCGATTACGTTAGAGATCCCCGCACAAGGGTTTTCCTATCCGCTCTATCCTTCCGATGAAACCGGGATTAATATCCCTGCAGGACGTCTAGAGCTCGGCAAGCTCTATTGCCATAATGAAGGCAACGTCAACGTTGCCTTAGGTCTTTTAAAGCTGAGTCAATTCTCACAAAACCAAAACCTCGAGCTTTGGTTTGCTCCTCTAGATTTTCATATTACGAATGGTGAGATGGATTGTGAAAGAACCGAGATTCTCATCGCTAATACTTATCAGGTCTGTATTTGGGGAGGCTTGGACTTTCCTGCTAAGAAAGTCGATATGGTCCTGGGCCTAACAGCCAGCTGTCTAAAGACAGCATTTGGGATCAAAAATCTACCGGATGATTATGTCCTCCAAATCCCCATGAAAGGAAAGATGGACAACGTGAAAATCAACACTTCTAAAGCGACAGCTAAAATCGCTGCACTGCTGCTCTGGCAGCAGAAAGCGGTTTCTGGCTCTTTTGGGAAGAGTTCCGCTGGAGCTGTTTTAGGAGAGTTTATGAACAAGCTTGGGCCTCTGCCGGATGGTGATTCTAAAGCGCCTCCCGCTAAGAAGCCATTCCCATGGGAAAACGGCTATCAAAAAACTCCTACTACTGCTAAAAAAAAGAAGAAGACTTCTCAAGCTGAAGTCCCTAAAAACAAGAAACTCATCCTTCCGGATGAAGAGCCGTTAAAACAAGTTTTGAAAATGCTCCGTTAACAACACACGATCCTTTATATAATCAGCAACTTACACAGAAATAATAAAGATAATTTTATTATTACAAAAACACCTATTTTTTGTTTGTTTTTTGTATAATATAAGCACAAAAAAAAATAAAGGAGCTTTGTTTATGTCTAGTACAGTAATGAGTTTAACTATGAATTTGAGAGAAAGATCGGATGTATATAACCGCGACATCGCTGTTCCTCGCGCAGTGTCTGATCTTCTTAAGTTTGATGCCACCATAAGCGCGTTAGGAATTGGCTTGATTGCTCTAGGAATGCGAGGTCTAAGTAGATTACGAAATGGAGGGATTCAGCCTGCATTCAGTCTGTTGAAGCTGCCTATTCTGCCGAGAGCTTCAATATTCTCAGGTCTTGGAATCTTCATGGCTTCGACGATGTGGAAGGTTAATTTAATCACAAAAATGGAGTCTAAGATAGACAACATGGATAAGGAATACTTAGCGGATATCAGAGCTATACAAGCTCGTCCGACAAAACATGACTAACATTATGCTGTTCTAAATACAGCATGAATCATCACTAATCCCTACAGCGGAGCCATTCGCAGTAGGGATTTTTTTATCCAGGTCTTGTCATACAAAACCACCTATATTAAAGGTCATACAACCGTTTTAATCGGTTGGATTGATTTGTGTCTTCGCTTATAATTTATGTTTATTAAGAAAGCTCAAATACTCCTGTTCTTGATAGGAAGCTGTACATAAAACTACCCTGTAAAAAATAAGCCTTCTTTTAGTTCAAAAGAAGAAAAAAAGGATTTCTAATGAGTCTTATTTCAGGCCTTTTTACAAATTATATTGTTCCAACTGCCATGAGCAGACCCTTGGTGATTGGAGCGGGCTGCCTATTGGCAATTCCAGTACTGGAAATGGCTAAGTGTGCAGTGGATGATTTCAATGGAATTCTTAAGCATCGCATACCACCTAAAGATGAAACAGAAATTCAAAAAACAGCTCGATTAGAACAAAAAGAAAAACTAAAGACTTCCATGGCTATCCGGGCAGTCGGAGCCTTGATCTTTGGAGCCTGTGCTTTAAATAACTTCCCCGGCTCAGGGGCTGCTGGACTCTTAGGATTTTTGGTTTATTCCCGTTTTACCTGGAAAAAAGAACTGGAAAATCAAAATCCCTGCATTTCAACATTACTCTCAGGCTTTGGATTATCTTTTGCTTCTCATCACAAAAAAGAGATCGCTAAGACGACAGCAAAAATCAGTGCTATCGTAGCTGCCGGTATTCAGAAAGTATCGATAAAAGTAGCAAGCGTCGTGCAGAAGATTCTCAGTGCTGGAACAGCCTTTGGAAAAGGTATCGTCAAAGTGATTTCATTGCCTTTTAAAATTGGCATAAAACTCTTCAAGTCATTTATTCGACATCCTCTCTTAGGATTAGGGGTATTAGGAAGTATTGCGGGCATGGTGCTATGCGTTAAGTACGGCCATCAAATGACAGGAGCCGCAGCATTTATCGCTAAAGCAGTGAACTATTTGGCAAGAGGCCTTTTCATAGCAGGATCTTTCGTGGTGCAAGGCTTAGGCAAAGTCGCTAGACCTTTGGGAACAGCTCTGACGTTTGTCCCTTCGGTATTAGCTAAAACCGTGCAGGTCATTAGAACTGTGGTTTACTTTATTTTTCATCCTCTTCAAGCAATGGGCCTGTACAAGGTTGCAGCTCTGCCAAAATAACAATTTCTAGCGCCTGACGGATCGCTTCTGCGCATCCTTTTGGATTTTCTAAATGGGCCGCATGACCCGCTTCAGGGATTTCTATAGATGGGATCTTCAAATCTCGATAAAGCTGAGCATATTTTTGATCTAATGCACCGTGCAGGAAGATGCCTTCAGAAAATGTGAACTCTTGATGAGCAAGACTTTCTTGTTCGAGCATTTGAGCAAGCACTTGAGGATCTTGCTGCACTCTGCGAGAAACGATCTTAGGAAACTCTGGGTGCTTGCGAAAGGACTCAAACAAGGGCTGAGCATACCAATCCTTCAAAAAGCTCTCTAAAGGCTCCTGACGCAGTTTTTGAATCCAGTATTGATCTTGGAGTAGACGCTGAGCTTTTTCTTCGGGAGTTTTAAGACCGGGATGTGTCGAGATAAGAATTTTAGGCTGAGAAGACCGCAGAGCAATACGCCCGCCCATAGAGTAACCGATCACAATAGAGTCAGAAGGTATCTGAAATGGATACGACAGTGCATAGCAGGAATATTCAGGAAGGTGTCCGATGACACCTTCCCAATCTTGCGGACTTCCTAAGAAGCCGTGTAAAAAGGCTAAGCGATGGTGACTTCTTTGCAAAGGTACACGTCTTGGACTGCGTTGAGGAGCTCGATGCCTTGTTTCATGGGTTTTTGAAAGGCTTTACGTCCGGTGATCAGGCCCATGCCTCCACCGCGTTTGTTGAGAACAGCTGTTTCTACAGCATCTGCAAGATCATGACCGCCGGAAGGTCCTCCGGAATTAATCAAACCGATGCGGCCCATGTAGTCGTTAGCGACTTGGTACCGGACGAGATCGACAGGATGGTCCGTACAGAGCTTGGTGTACATCTCAGGAGTTTGCTTACCGAATTTCAGGGCTTTAAATCCGCCGTTGCAGACAGGAAGCTTTTGTTTAACGATATCGGCTTGGATGGTGCAGCCGAGGTGATTGGCTTGTCCGGTGAGATCTGCAGCAAAATGATAATCTTTATCCGTCGCATTAAAGGCAGAATTGCGGAGATAGCACCAGAGAATCGTTGCCATGCCCATTTCGTGGGCCATTTCAAAACACTTGCTCACTTCCATGATCTGACGATCGCTTTCAGGAGATCCGAAATAAATGGTTGCTCCGACAGCGACACAGCCCATGTTCCAGGCTTGTTTCACAGAGCCGAACATGATCTGGTCGTGTTTGTTGGGATAAGAAAGGAGCTCATTATGATTGAGCTTTAGGATAAAGGGAATCTTGTGGGCGTACTTACGAGCCACGCTGCCAAGAACACCAAGTGTCGAAGCAACGGCATTAGTGCCGCCTTCGATAGCGAGTTTAACGATGTTTTCTGGATCGAAGTAGTGAGGATTAGGAGCAAAAGAGGCTCCAGCGCTGTGTTCGATGCCTTGATCGACGGGCAGGATACTG
>CAZBCR010000012.1:14135-20677 GCA_964490565.1 uncultured bacterium | reverse complement strand
ATAACGGTTTCTTCTCCTGTCGGGATCTCGAAAAAGGTTTTAAAAATTTTCAAATGAGCAGACGAACTCACAGGAAAAAATTCGGTTATTCCTTGTATTAGTCCTAAACATAACGCGTGCAGCCAGTGCATGATAACCCTTACAAATCAGCAGAGACTTTTTGATGAGAGTGCTGATTTTTTTTCGAAGATCATATCCGAAGGGACTATTTTCGAGAAAAAAATCTGTTAAGATTGTGAAAAAGAGCTCTGAGTTTAAGTTAGTTGAGCTCAAAGCTTAGGTGAAAGTGTGAAGTGAAAATGGGGCGATCGACGGGGCTCGAACCCGCGACAACCGGATCCACAATCCGGTGCTCTAACCAACTGAGCTACGATCGCCATAGAATTAGGGAACTAGTTTAGTCTAGAATCTCCTTTCCGTCAAAGGCGCAGTGAAGATCTTGAGTAAAATAAAATTTTAAGCATGCAAAAAGTTAACTTTGGAATAGAATACCTCGCTTAAAGGAGTCTTTATGTCATCCGTTACGTTATTCCCACAGGTTCTGCCCGATCTCAACTTTTTCAATGTGAGCTCATCAACCGAGGCAGCGTTCAGACTCCGGGCTCTGCAGAGAGTTGCATTAGCAGCTGTAGGTGGGTATTTATTGGTGCGGTACAGCGACAACCTAGAATGTCAACTAGCATCTACTTGGGCAGGAAGAAGTATTGTGCGTTTGGGTCTGTTGGGCCTTTCAGTTTGTCTGTCTGCACCTTCGACATGCTTGGCGTTGACAACGGCCTACGGACCTAAATATGCATACCAAGCGTTTTCAGCGATTGCAAAAAAAGAAATAGGATTGGCGATTTTTTTATTAGTAGGGGCCACTTCATCATATGTTGTTTTTGCCAACTACAGACATCCTAGTTTAATGATAGGACCTAATCTTCTAGAAAAACTCTTCCAAAAAGTTGAAGACAGATATGCCGTGCCTCTATGGAACCGCTTTTATAAAAAATAAGAGATTTTAAAAAAATCGATCGATTTTTCAACTTTTTCACATAATTCTTTAAAAACCCCCTTCCCAAAAAAAGGGCTTCTTAATATTATATCAACGGCGCGGCTAACTAAGGGATCGCCAAAGACACACAATAACAATGCAAAAACAGTTACAGAAAATCGTCCTTTCTTCTCTTTTGTTGTTTTCTTCTTTAACTCCTTTATATGGAGAAGAAGACTCACCAGACAACACCTATACCATCAACTTTAACGATGTCCCTGTCGTTGAGTTTATCAACTTTGTCAGCAAGATCTCCGATGCGAATTTCATCTTCAACCACAAAGATCTCCAATTCAACATTACTTTAGCTTCAGGAAAACCTGTCTCTTCTGACCATGTTGTTAAAGCCCTCGTCCAGATCCTCCGGGCCCATGGCCTTTCGATTGCCAGAGAAGATGGCTATCATGTGATCCATAAAGGGGTGATGGAAGAATACGCATCTGCTCCTGAACATGCGCCGCTGCGCTCCTATGAAAAAGTAGCAGAGTCTCATCCTTCTCTTCCTGCTCATCCTGAAGAGCAACTCCAAGTGGCTGCATCGCCTCTTTTGCAACAAAGCAACCCGAAATTCTTGGTCTACAAACTGCAATACCATGCGGGTGATGAAATTGAAGAGACAATCAGAAGAATTGCAGGGGATCTTGCATACAAGCCTGAAACTTCTTCGCAGTATTTAGCGGTTTTAAAATCAGTCCAGTGGATCAAATCTACCAATTCTTTAGTCTGTTCCGGCGATCCCGACTCTCTTGCTGCTGTGAAGCAGTTAATCCAAAGCCTCGATATCCAGCTCAAGCAAGTCTTTATTGAAGTATTAGTTGTTGAGACCGATGCACAAAAAAGCTTGGATTTTGGTCTCCAATGGGCAGCCGGCGGAAAATATAAAGACTCTGTTGGAATGGGAACAGGAAACTTTTCTCCTAATAAACAGTCTAATTTCCCGCTTACATTCCAAAGCATTAATGGAACTAACACGCCAACGGGCCCCAGCCAAATTCCTATGGGCGGCGGCTTTGACATGGGCGTGATTGGCGATCTCATTTTCCACAAAGGGAAATCGTTCCTATCTCTTGCTTCTTTAGTCTCTGCTTTACAAGTCGACGGAGATACCTCGATTGTCCTGAATCAAAAAATCATCACGCAGGACAATAAAAACTCGAAGATTTTCGTGGGGGATAACATCCCTTTTGCAGGATCGGTTGTTACAACCATCGGTGCAAGCCAGCAGTCGACAGCTAATATTGAATACCGCGATATTGGAGTTAACCTCAGCATTACTCCACGCCTTGGCGATGATGATGTGATCACCCTCGAACTCCAAGAAGAGATCACAGAGGCTCATCCTACCGATATCAATACTCAGCAGGGTGGGATCAAAACGACCAAGACCAACATGATGACGAATGTCCATGTGCCGGATAAACACTTCTTAGTGCTCAGCGGCATGGCCCGCAATACCCGTAGTAATCATAAAGCGGGTCTTCCTTGTCTCGGAGGCTTGCCATTTATTGGAGCTGCTTTTGCTAAAAAACAGAACGTCGAGACGAAGCGTAATATCATCATCTTTGTCCGTCCTCATATCATCCGTTCGATGGATGACTACCGTAAACTGACCCAGCAAGAGAGTGATTTCCAACGGGAAAACTCTCATGAAGGCTCGTTTGATAAAGCGGCTGGAGCTTTCACTAAAGAAAGAAAAGATTAATCTGATCCCCATTAATAAATAGGGGTAGCCATAGTGGCTACCCCTTTCCTATTATTAATTGTAAAGTATTCATTATAAGCTTGTTGTAAACTAGTATAATTAAACTATAAATTAGTGTATAATTAATACTTTAATAATAAAAAGGATGTAATATGACGACTATTAATGATGTTCCTAATGAAATGATCACCTATATGGCACAGCGCATGCCGTTAGCCGTTCGAGCCAATTTTATGCAATGTTCGAAGGCTTTGTATGAGATATGTACAGCTGATCCTGTTTGGGCACCTATGGTAAGAGAGTTATTTCTCATGAAGCGGTGGGATGAGCAGACCTGTTATCAGATGGTAAAACATTTCCATGAAAGATTTAATGAGTTCAGCGACGCATATTTACCTAAACCTGCATCTGAAAGTATCATCGCCAAAACTAGTAACTGGGTTAGGAGTTGGCTGTCTGCCCCAGCAGAGAAAGAAATCTCCTACGACGCAAATAAAAGACGTTGGAATAGCCAGCCAGCAGAATCGCGTCGCAATGGCATTTTAAGGGTCTTACATCTAGACAATCGGGCAGACATCGAAATAGCCTTTCATCTTTTACAAATGGATCCTCAGCTTGTTCATTCACAGCTGTGTGTTTCTAGAGCTATAGAGCAAGAGCACTGGCCGATACTTATGCGATTAGCCAGGTTAGAGAGTGGATTGCAATTAGTTGTTCTTCGAGCAATAGTAAATGGAAGACTTGTTGTAAAAGATCCTGTTTCAGTCATAAGGGACATTCTTAAGACAGGTTTGCTTTCAGAGTTGGAGAGCAGTTTACTTCTTAAGGATGCACGAGCTAATGCTTTTGAAAGTGCTGTTTGTTCTGGTAATTTAGTAGTCCTGGATGAGCTGCTGAATTTGGGGGAAATCTCTTTGGAAGAGGCTGCTAAATATTATGAACTGGCTGCTTATCAAGTATGTACCAATGCCGATGCCCTACATTATGCCGCGGTTATGAATCGTTTAGAGGAAAAATATCCTCATGTAGCCGAAGCCTCTGCAAATATGCCATGGTGCAAGCATTTGGCAGAAAACGGAAAGGTTCAGAAGTTGGACGGATAAGTCCTGGGGACTCTGAATTTTTTTAAACAGAGTACAAAAATCAATTAAAAATGGTAGCCGCACCGGCTACCCTCTCCTATTACTAACTATAAGATATTCATTATAAGTATGTTATAAATTAATATACTTAAAATATAAATTAGTATATAATTAATACTTTAATAATAAAAAAGGGTGTAATTATGACTATTAATAATGTTCCAAACGATGTAATTGCAACAGGGGTGGTTCAGCACCTGCCATTAGAAGGTCGAAATAGCTTAATGAGAAGTTCAACAGGTTTGAGGCATGCCTGCCAATCCGATCCTGCTTGGGCACCTATGGTCAAAGCATGGTTTCTCATGAGAAAGCAAGGGCAATCCGCTTATCAAACATTTAAAGAATTTTGCCAGAGAGTTATCAGCTGTACCAATCTCATGTTGGGTTTTCCTCAACCGGCTCCTATGGGCGTTATTGCAAGAATTGGCAACTTGTTTAGAGCTGCTCCTCCTAAAGATAACCTTTTTACGGCAAGTCTAAAACGTCTGAGAAAAGCTGAAAAACAAAAATTATATGATAACGTAAACTTCCTCTTCATTAATGGGGGGGCCGAAATAGGCTTTTATATTTATCGAACTGTGCCCGGTGTAATTTCAGCTGAGAGAATGATTAACGCAACTTCTGAACATGAAACATGTCAAGGTTTCGGCGACTGGCGGGGTGGTCACTCGTTGATAGCTCTAGAATTAGCCAAATCAGGTAAAAACAATACAAGGGATCTTTGGGAAGGTACTCTTTATTCCCTGGTGAGCAGGAATGCTCTTTCAGACGTCCACATGAGGATTTTGGAAGAAGTTCTCAATACAACAGAGATTCCTGTGCACGTCAGAGAGGATCTCATTGTTACAGCAGCTGAACATGGAAATCTACAAGCTGTCAAAGCACTGCTTCAAACTGGTACGATGACCGATATTTGGAAGATTAGCGAGGCTATCAGGGCAGCTAAAGGGGATTTACGGGCAGAAATCATCAAGGCGATTCTAGGAAAAGTCTCAATGACTGACGAGATGCAATGGAGTACGATTATGTCTGCTGTCGAAAGTGGTGATGGTATTGCTGCTCGCGAGTTGCTAGCAAAATATCCTATTTCTTCATATTTTGCGGCCAAATGCTATGAAAAGGCAGCAGAGTGGGAAAAGCGTCGGACCCCTGAGCGCTATCAGGAGATAATGGAGATGTTGAAGGCACGCTATCCTGATGCAGCACCGGCATCTACACAATAGCTGTGTTGTCCAGATGGCAAGAATATAGTCATTTTTGCCATAATTCAAATCTGTCGGCTACTCGATATTCATTCATTATTAATTAATTTCTATATATTTGAATTAAATGTTTAATTGTTTATAATTAATTAGTTAATTTTAAAAAAGGTATTATGTCTACGTTTGATTATGTTCCAAGAGATGTAATTGCAGCACAGGTGGCTACTCGCTTGCCTTTAGGTGATCGAAACAGTCTGATGAAATGTTCGCACGCTTGTCTAGTAGCCTGTCAATCAGATCCTGCTTGGGCACCTATGATCAAAGAGTTATTTCTTATGAGAAAAGAAGGGGAAACATGTTATCAAACTGTAAAAAGTTTTTATGAACGCTTTACCAAGTGGAGCAATCGACTTCTGGATGCATCTGCTCCAAAGGGTGTTTTTGCAAGGATTGGCAGCTGTGTAAAGAGCTTGCGGATCCCAAAAAGGAAAGGGACCTCCTTTGAAGCAAATAGAAGGTGCCTGCAAAGTCGGCATTCAGAAAAAAAATTGATCCAGCGTCGCGACTATTTTTCACATATAATCTTGGGAGTAGATCTTGAAGTAGCCTTTCATCTTCATCAAACGATGCCCGATTTTATTCCAACTCGAGAACTTCTTGAAAAGGCGATGTCTCAAGATAACTGGCCTATGGCTCTAGAGTTAGCCAAGTCAGATTACAACGAGCAAGAAGCTATTCTTTGGACAATGGCGGGGAAACCATTTCTTGAACAAAAGCAATCAAAGATCTTTGAAGAACTATTCAAAACAGCAAAACTTTCAGAGTGGGTTCGAGGCCGGTTATTTGTTTTTGCTGCAGTTAATGGGAATTTACAAGCTGTCAAAGCACAACTACAAAGCGGCTTAGTTTCTGACAGATCGAAGATTGTAGACGCTATTACGAGTGCCACAGGCAAAGATCAGATAGAGATCGTTCGGGAGATCATAGAAAATAAGGCTGTTTCTGGACAGCTTCGAGATGATGCAATTTCACAGGCCATTGGGACTGGTAATCGAGTCGCCCTTAGCGAGCTGCTAAAATTAGGCCCCATCTCTTTAGAAGATGCTGTCAGCTATTATGAAATGGCAGCTATTAGGGTGTATACCTACCCTAATATCAGGAACCATCATGCGGTAATGAGAGAGCTGGAGGAAAGTTGTCCTGGTGTAGCAGAAGCATCTGTAGATGAATTTTGGTGCAAAAAGTTGGCAGCAGGGCAGCCCAATAGAGAAATCATCTAATCACTAGCCGTTAACGACTCTAAACCTTTTTAAACACAGCGCAAAAATCAATGTGATGGCAGCTACTGCAGCCGTCATCGAAAAATCATGCATCCTCCACTGAAAGTCATAAAGAGCTGGAGGATGCGTCGCAACTTTTAAGATAAAACTCGTCAAATGCTTATTCACAATGTGGATCCA
>CAZBCR010000012.1:0-14035 GCA_964490565.1 uncultured bacterium | reverse complement strand
CGGAAGCTTCTCTGAGGAAAAAAACGGGTCAGCCACGATCTGAAAACAGGGTAAGTGATCAAGATAGCCGCTGTGCAAAGGAAGCTGAACTGAAATCCAAGGTGGAAGATCAGAAGGGGATCTTTGGCTAGCTGCCAGATCAGCGCAATACCTAGAGCATTGAGCGCTGAGATGCGGTAGCCAGCTAATTGTGCCGCTAAGTAAAGGGAGATGCCGATCCAGGCTCTTTCAATCGGGGGAGAGTCTCCTAAAGCAAACGCATAAGCAGTTAGAAAGGCAATCATTAGGATTGCAGCGATCTTGTAGGGTAAAAAAAGTCGGAAGACACTGCCGAGAAGAAAAGCTAAGAGCGCAAATTGAAATCCTGAAATTCCCAAAAGATGCAAGATTCCGAGGCGATTGAATTCGAGAGCAAGCAGCCTGTCGTCGATATCTCCAGTGAGCATCGAGAGAAGAAATGCGCGGCTTTTAGTCTCAGGGAAATGGTGCGCTAGATGCGTACGGAGCTTGTTTTTAAGATCGAATCTCCATTCTGCTAATCGAGTGGTGTGAGTTGTTTCCCATGACTTAACTTTGAGAACATAGTGATGGTGCCCTTTAGGGATGAGCTTTCCTGTCACTTGGATATCGGTAGATCCTGCAGGACGGGGTTTATTGTCGCGGAAATAGATTCTGCAGGGGATGTTTTTAAAAGAGGCATGTTCGGAGGAGAATTCTTGGAGAAGGCCTTTAAAATGGACAGATCGTTGGAAAGGGGATTGGCTGTAGGAGACCGATTCGACTTTAAAGGTTCCGGTGCCGTCAAGGCCTTCTTCTTTCAGATCTGGCAAGGTATAGGCAAGGAGCGCACAAATCCATCCTGCCAGACAGGCAAGAAGTCCAGTGAGGAGTTTTTGTCGATTAGAGTAGAGGCAAAGGACGAGGGGGATGAAGTAGGCAAAGTGAAAGAAAAGAGCAAATGTGGTCCCGATGAGAAAAAGAATTCCATAGAATAACGCAGGAGCTGATGACCAGATATTTTTCACAAATGAAAATTATCTGAGAAGCATCTTTCAGGGCAATGGTTTCTTCTTTAGACGTGTATCGACCGATTCGTAGATCAGACGCGCTCCGCGCTGTCCTGTAATGTAGAAAATGAACCATTCGAACATAACGCTGAACCGATTGCGGAAACCAACCAGATAGGCGATGTGAACAAAGCACCACATAAACCAGGCTAAGATACCGTAGAGTTGGATTTTACCCACCCAAGCGATCGCTTTGCCTTTTCCGATGGTGGCTAAGCTTCCTTTATCGAAGTAGACAAAAGGAGGTCTTTGTTCTTTAGGGAGCTGTTTCTTGAGGATTGAGGCGACATATTTACCTTCTTGGATGGCCACAGGAGCAACTCCAGGAAGAGGTTTGCCTTCTTTGTCCATTAAGGTTGAGGCATCGCCGATGACAAAGATTTCAGGGTGGCCGGGGATGGATAGGTCGGGCTCAACTATGACGCGTCCTTGCCTGTCGAGGGGGACATCGAGGGTTTTGAGAAGGGGAGAGGCTTGGTTTCCGGCGGCCCAGATAATGTTTTTGCAAGGATAGAAGGTCTCTTCAACTTGGACGCCGTCCTCGGTGATGTTGGTCACTTTTTTGCCGGTGATGACGGTCACGCCGAGTTTTTCTAGGCCTTCTTGGGCTTTTTGGGAGAGTTTTTCTGGGAAAGCTTGCAAGATGCGTGGAGAGGCTTCAACAAGATAGATCTTAGATTTTTCAGGCTTTATGCGTCGGAAGTTTTTAAACATCGTTTTGTGAGCGATCTCAGAAATGGCGCCAGCCATTTCTACCCCAGTTGGGCCTCCGCCGATGATCACAAAATTTAAATACTTTTCAGTTTCAGCGATGTCGTCAAGGCGCTCGGCTTTTTCAAAGGAGATTAAAATCTCTTCTCGGATTGTCAGAGCATCTTTGATGGTCTTGAGGCCGGGAGCAAATTTTTCCCATTCGTTTTTGCCGAAATAGGAGTGCCGTGCACCGACAGCGAGGACTAGATAATCGTAAGAGACTTTTTCACCATTGCCTAAGATGAGCTGCTTGGCATTTTTATCGATTTGAACAATCTCACCCATCATGACAGTTGCATTGTCTTGCTTGCGTAAAATTTCACGGATAGGAATAGCGATTTCACCAGGAGATAATGCAGCACTGGCAACTTCATAAAGAAGGGGTTGAAAAAGATGGTGGTTCGTCTTATCAATTAAAAGAATGTCAAGCTGAGATTTTTTAAGATTTTTGGCGACATTGAGTCCTCCAAAACCTCCTCCGACAATGACGACTTTGCTTTGTGGCATTAAAATTCCCAAAAGAAGTTATGTAGCTCTTATTCATTTACATAGCAGTTGGAGGGTTTTCTCTGGAAGTAAAAAGATCTTTCATTTTTTTCTTTTTTCGAGGAGGAATCCGGCTGTTAAGGTTCAGAAAAGATCGAGATTTTAAAAAGAGGATTTTCAAAAACCCCAAAGCCCCGTACAATGCTTGGCAGAAATCAACGTTTTCGATGAAAGATTAACGATTTTTAAGACGCAATTGGCGTATACCTCCGAGGAATGGCGTGAAAAAAATTGTACATAAAGTTAAAGTCAAAAATGCTCTGGGGCTTCATGCGCGTCCCGCTGCGATGATTGCAAAATTGCTTCAAGGGTTGAAATCCCAAGTCTCCATCTCTTACCGACAAGAAACAGTGAATGCGCGGAGCATCATGAGTATTTTAATGTTGGCGATCAAAAAAAATAGCCAGATTATTTTAACGATTGAAGGGGAAGATGCAGAGGAAACTTTGGAAAAGCTGAGTGCTGCTTTTGAAAATCAGTTCGGAGAAATGGATAATTGAAACATCCTGAAGATCAAGAAATCCACTTGAAGGGAGCGCCTGTCAGCGAAGGGATCGCTATTGGGATTCCTATCTTCTTAAGTTATGCCGATGATAAAGACATTCCAGATTTTCCGATTAGTACCGGAGAAGTTGAAGGAGAAATTGCCCGCTACCGGCAGGCACTTTCATCAAGCCGGGAAGATTTAAAAAAACTCCAGGCTGATTTATCAGGTGAAGGATCGAAAGAAGTCGCTTCGATCATCGGGACTCATATAGAAATGCTCGATGATCCTCTGATGACGACGCAGATGGAGATCAAGATCCGTGAGATGCTTAAAAACACAGAATCGGTCTTCCATTCTGTCATCAACGATTATGAAAAACGATTCAGTGAGACGAACGACTCTTTCTTTAATGAGCGGCTCTCTGATTTTAGAGATCTTTCAAAACGCGTGCTTCGAAACCTCTGCGATTCTGAAAATATCTGCCTGAATAATATCCCTCCCAATTCGATTATCTTTGCAAAAGAACTGATACCCTCCGATACAGCATCACTGCAAGCGACTCGGATCAGTGCTTTTGTCACTCAAAGCGGGGGAGGCACCTCTCACGCTGCTTTAATTGCCCGCGCTAAGGGAATACCCTACGTTGCAAGCGTCGATATGGAAATCCTTCAGAATGCCAAAGGCAAATGCGTTATTGTGGATGGTCTTACCGGCGACATCATTGTTAACCCTTCCAATCTCACGTTAGAAAAGTATGAGCGATTAAGAAAACGGCTGACCCAGCAATATCAACAACTCGAAAAAGATAGACACCTAGCAGCAGAGACTCTCGACGGTTATCCTTTAAGCCTTTTTGCTAATGTCAATACGATCAACGATATCGATTTAGTCCATCATCACGGATCGCACGGAATTGGACTTTTTCGGTCCGAATATCTCTTCATGCAAGACCCTGCCCTCTTTTTCGATGAAGAAAGACAATATTTGATCTACCACCAGATGTTGAAAAGAGCAAAAGGGTTGCCACTTACATTCCGCGCCTTAGATTTAGGCGGCGATAAGTGTTCTGATTTCTTTGAAGAGATGGCCAAAGAACCTAATCCAGTTCTCGGATGCCGCGGCATCCGATTCTTGCTTCGCCGGACTGATGTGTTTAAAATGCAGCTTAGAGCTATTTTAAGAGCTGGCTTTGGTTATGACCTTCGGATCTTATTTCCTCTCATTTCAGATATCCATGAGTTCCGTGAAGTGAAAAGGATCATCGAAGAAGTCAAACTCGAGCTCAAAGCCCGTAATCTTTCTTATCATAACCAGCCGTTATTAGGATGCATGCTGGAAGTTCCATCTGCGGTCTTGATTGCAGATGCTTTAGCTCAAGAAAGCGATTTCCTGGCTCTAGGGACCAACGATCTCATTCAGTACACTCTCGGCATTGACCGGAGCAATCCTGGCATGAGTGACTTCTACTATCCGACGCATCCGGGCATTATCCGCATGATCAAGATGACGATCCTTGAAGCTAAGCGTTTCCAAAAGCCTGTGACAATCTGTGGAGAGATCGCTTCGAATCCTCTATTTACACCCTTGCTCATTGGTCTTGGTGTTCAGAACTTCTCCTGCGCCCCGAGATTTATTCCCATTATCAAACGGACTGTGAGGCATTTATCACTGCTTGATTGCTGTGATATTGCTGAGCACGTCCTCACGCTCAGAACCTCTGCTGAGATCGCCAGTTATCTGGCAGAATGCCTCCATGGCTCTGAAGGACAAGCAAGTCTTAAGCGCGATGCTGAAGGGATTTAAGTTTTGTTAAACCATTTTGCCCGTGCCGGCAAAATGGTTATTAATTATTGAAAGAAAAGATCTAGAACGGAAGTCCACCGGGCATGCCTTGTTGGCTTTGAGCTTGGACTTTTGCGTGAGCATCTGCATAAGCTGCTCTGATGAGATCTTGCCCTGCGAATGAGTCACGTTAGTTCAATTTTTTAAGTATTGAAAGAACTGATTTAGTCCTGTGCAAGTTGGCATGTCAGCCCTGAGCTTTTCAATCTTAGCACAGAGCTCTTCCAAGTTTGAGCTGGAGCTAATAGCTTCTCGTATTACATCATCAGCTGATAGCCAGTCTGCCGATTTGAAAATCTGCTGAGCGTAGATTTTAGTCCAAGCAGACAGCATTGCAATATTAAAAGGAATAGATTCCAAATCTCGAAAATAAAGAATTGGAGGAGCGTCATATCTTCGAGCGCCGTCTAGCGGTTTATCTACTGTACTCAGTTGATAGACACCGGTTTCGGCTGATACCCAGATATTCTTTCCAGAACTCCAGGCTGATTTGATGGTTAAATGCTGGGTGTTACTTATTGGGGTGGGAATCGTGTATTCTTCTTGAGGGTTTTGGCCAACTAAATATCTCCATGAACCTTCTCCTGCAAAGTACAGTTTTCCTCCAGCCAGAAATAAAGTGGCATAGTCCAACTTGTGGCTGATGTCGAAAACTTCACTAATATTATCAAGGGTGCGGACTTGAACATAATCTGCCTGACCATTGTTGTTACCGATTCCCAGGCAACCCCCTGAATTAACGCCTCTAGCCCAGACGCCATCTTTTTCTGTAAAAACAAAGCTTCCATTGCGGGCTATTTTGATGACCTTTTTTCCAGCAATAGAAATAAACTCAGTAAGTTGTGCTTTTTCTCCCACTTGTACAATTTTATAAAATCGAGAATTCATTGAGAGAAAGATGCAACCCCTTGCACGAAAAATCTTTTCGACAGACTGTAGCGTCACTTGTTCTAGTTCTAAAAACACAGGTAGTTCTCTATAATAAAGGTGATCAAATACTTTCACTGTACCATCATTGTACATGAAAGCAAGTAAGTGCGATTCAGCAGTCATTTCTACAATATTTTCTGGCTTGGGTATTGAGTCAATAGGGTCCAAACCACGTTCATCAAAGTTATAGATTGCTTTTTTGGTTCTTAGGAAGTGTCCGAGCGACTGGTTACTTGAGATTTCTATAACTGGATCGGAAATATCAACAGGGGTAAGACCGCAATAATCTCGTTGAAAGTTTGAAGAATATGCTTTTCCATTATAATAGACTTTTCCATTATCACATAAAGTAAGTAGAAGTCCCGATACCCGATCTTGAGGAAAAACTTCTTCAACGTCTGTTGTGTCACCGACAGAAACTATCGATTGATGACGGAGTCTTTCAAGCTCTCTTAAGAAAACACTGCATGGCTTGCCTGTGGAACTCATTTGACCGGAAGGGTCTTGCCCGGTAAAGAAAAGGCGCATCGTAGGTGCGCCAGAAGCGATAAAAGTCCCGTAATTGCAGGGAAATATTTTAGGCGGGTTCTTTTTATAATAGATCTCTCGAATCACAGGGATGAGATGAGCATAAGCTTTACACTTAAACAAGCGGCCTAAAGAGAGCAACTCTTCAGTAGTTAAACAACTCACGATGACTCTAAAAGCATCAGAGGGTATATCACACAATTTTAGACCTTGATCCGTTGTCAAAACATGAGAGATTTTCACAATCTCATAGGTAGCTTCCTTATCTCTCATACAGCGCTCGGCATTTTCTAAAGTGAGAGGAAAACGTTCCACTCTCTGAGCGGATTGAGGCTTTTCAGAATTTTGTAATAAACCGGATAGGATATTCTTAAGAGAACTTTTGACGGCTTTATAAGAAGGATCGGAAACACTGCCTTTTAAGTTTTTGAAATTTTGGTTGGTTAAAACGCTGTGGATTAATGCAAAAATTCTTGTAGTCGATTGTAGCAATAGCAATTGATTTTCAGGATAGCTGCCTTGAGATTCTTGATTTAATGCGGGCAAGTTGATTTGCTCTAATTTACCGAGTAGGTCAGTTGTGACATTTGGATTATTTGCAAGAGCGTCCGCTTGTTGTAAAAAAGATTCTAGCATTTGTTGGATGTTGGCAAGAGTCCTGCTTTGCTGTTGAGGTGGGTTTTCTAAATTAGTATTATTTTGAAACGAACTGATTGCTTTAGTTGCGGCCATTGTTACCTCGTGCGTATATTTTAAATGATAATTATATTAAAATTCTAGAACTGTTATAAGTGTTTTTTAAATAAATTTATACTACTTTTAGAGGCTAAAATTTTTTATTTGGATAGGTTCTAAGGTGCACGTATAGAGGGAGGTGCAATTTCCTCTATAAGTTTATAGAGCGTTAGAAGGGGAGTCCGCCGGGCATGCCTTGTTGGCTTTGAGCTTGGACTTTTGCGTGAGCATCTGCATAAGCTGCTCTGATGAGGTCTTGGAGTCCTTCAACGTCATTAGGGTCAACACAGGCAGGTTTGATTTTTAAGTCTTTGAGTTCATGTTCTCCATTGAGAACGAGAGTCACGAGTCCATTGCCGGCAGTTCCGGTCACTTCGAGAGCGCGCATCTCTTCTTGAATTTTTGCGTATTGCGATTCGAATTGCTTAGCTTGCTTCTTGAGTTTTGAAAATCCACTTCCCATAAACTATAAATCCTTTTTTATACTGCCTTCGAGCTCAACGGCTGCGAAGCGCAGGAGTGTATCATATCGGGTTTTTTGTGATCGAGTCTGTTCAACAGGTGCCGCTTCAACTTTAGGAGCTGGCATCTCCGTTTGAACAGGAGCAGGAGTTGGTTTTGGAGCTTCAACCTTTGGAGGTACTGGAGCTTGAACTTCAACTTTAGGAGCTGGCATCTCCATCTGAACAGGGGCAGGAGTAGGTTTTGGAGTTTCTATCTTTGGATCTGGAGCAACTTCTGCTTTAGGTTGAGCTTGCACAATGGGTGCAGGAGTTTCTACTTTTGGAGCGATGGGCGCTGGTCTAGGCTCAATCTTGGGAGCTGGGGCTTCTATTTTTTTTTCAATGGGGCGGGGAGTTGCTCCGCCTTCGATTTCTTCGAGGCGACGGACGAGCATCGGGAGGGAGATGCGTTTTTGGCTGCGGATGACATGGAGGAAAATCATCTCGAGGGTCACGCGTTTGAAAGGAGTACGGTGGATCTCTTTATACCAATGGAGCAGATAGTCGAGGATGTAGAGGCAGTGCTCTTGGGTATAAAAGGTAGCTGCGTGGGCATATTCTTTTTGGTCTTTCTCATGGAGATAAGAAGCGGCAGGAAGTTGCATTTTCAGGAGAAGAATAGTGCGGTAGTGCTCGATGAGTCCATCGAGGAAGGCAGAGAGGTCTTTACCGGAGGAAAAGACTTCAGTGGCTAATTCAAAGGCAAAAGAGAGGTTATAAGTTTCTACGGCGTGGTCGAGACGGAAAAACATCGAGTGGGGGCTGATGCCGAGGATTTTCGCGGTCTCATCGTAGGTGAGGGGGCCGTTGGTGTAACAGAGGAGCTGATCGAAAAGGGATTCAGCATCGCGAAGGCCACCTTCGGCGACATGAGCGATCAGTTGGAGGGCTTCTTTTTCGACAGTAGCACCGAGATCCGCACCGATCTGTCCTAACTTAGTGGTGATCTGGTCCGCAGTGAGGCGGTGAAGATCATACCGTTGGCAGCGGCTTGTGATGGTCGGGAGAACTTTATGGGGTTCAGTGGTGGCAAAGAAAAATTTAACGGTGCTGGGAGGCTCTTCGAGGGTTTTCAGGAGGGCGTTAAAGGCTTCCTTCGTGAGCATGTGGACTTCGTCGATGATGTAAATTTTATATTTGCTGCTGGCGGAAGCATAAGCAACGGTTTCATTGATCTGGCGGATATCATCGATGCCACGGTTGGAGGCTCCATCGATTTCCATGACATCGAGCGATCTGCCTTGGGTGATGTCGAGGCAGGAAGGGCATTCGTTGCAGGGTTCGAAATCTTCTTTTAAGGCCTGGCAATTGAGGGCTTTGGCAAATAGCCGAGCCAGGGTTGTTTTACCGGTCCCGCGGCAGCCGCAGAAGAGATAAGCGGGGGCAATTTTACCCAGCTTGATGGCGTTTTTAAGGGTCGTGACGATAGCATCTTGGCCGACGATGCTCTTGAAGGTCTGGGGGCGGTACTTTCTAGAAATATTTTGGTACATGGGGTGGAGTATATCGGCTTTTAATTCTGGATGCAAGTCCTGGCTTAAAGATGGGGGAGTTGCCGTAAAAGAGACTTTGGAGCATGCTTCTAGTAGAGGCTATTAATGGGTCTTGAAAAAGTAAGTGGATTTCTTTCCGGGTTAAGCTGGCTTAAGCTTGATCAAAAAGGCTGGCTGAAAGACTGTTTAATCGGTTGTGTGTTTGTTTTTTGTCTGGGTCTTTTCTTAAATTTAAAAGAAACAAAAATTGATCATCTTGAACTCGGCTCTGTTGCTGATAAATACATCATTGCGCAGACGGAGTTTGAGTTTTCGGATATTGAGGCGACACGTCTATTAAAAGAAGAATCGATCCGTGACTTGGGAAAAATTTATTATCTTCAAGATACAGAAATTGCAAAAGTCGAAAAAAGAATCCAAGATTCAATTGTTGATAGGCCTTTTTGGCGTCATGAACTCCCAACTGTAGCTTTTGAAGAATTAATTGCAGCCAGCGAAACCCTACGAGATGTTCTCTTGAAGATTAAGTTCTCTGACCAGAGAACCATTGGAAAACTCAGGCAAATGGGGCAGTCTTCTAAACATTACATCACCTATGCAGTCGATGATAAGACAGAGGTCCTTTCACAGGATATTTGGGAGCAGGTCGAGCAAATGGCCTTTTTGATCAGAACCCCAGCGACTCGATTTATTTTAGAGCAATACCGGGGCCATGATTGGACTTTACAAGAAGATTTGGAAAAACAGCATTTCTTAAGCCGTTTGATCAAGGATTCTATTCCTCTTAAGACGACGAAAATTGTTCCTGGAAGCCGGATCATTAATACAGGCGATAGAGTTACGATGCGGCATATCGACATGCTAAAGGGGATGAAAAAAAAGCTCCTAGCTGAGCATCAATTCTTCAATACTTTTACGCTCATAGGTAGTTTTGCGTTGGCACTGGTAATGACCGCAGTGGGATGGGTCTATTTGAGAACGCTTTATCCTTATGTGCTTCAGTCGTCAGCAAAAAAAACATTAATAGCCACGGTCATTATTTTTACTCTGTTTCTTGCGAAGCTAGCAGAATATTTTTTAGTCAATAAGGTGGGATATCTGGCGGATCTCTGCCGATTTACGGTTATTGTGCCGTTGGTCACGTTGATGCTGGCCATTTTGATCGACCGAAAAGTCTCGATGATCATTTCGCAATTTGTCACTTTAGTTCTGGCAACCACATTGATCCTTCATTATCAACATTTCTTGGTAGTCAATGTAGTGGCATCGCTTGTCGCCACCATCCTAGTTAAAACAGTCAGAAAGAGAAAAGAGATCTTTGAGATCTGCGCTAAAATATGGCTGATTACTATCCCGATCATTCTGGGCATCAACCTAATGGAAAATGCTTCATTGGATTACCATATCTTGGTCGATATTTTGACTTCCTTAGTTTCGATGACAATTACTGGGGTTTTAGTGGTGACAGTCTTGCCTGTTCTAGAATCTACTTTTGGCATTGTGACCGATATGACTCTTCTAGAGTCTGCCGATTTGAGCCATCCTCTTCTGAGACGTTTAAATTTAGAAGCCCCAGGAACTTACCGTCATTCTTTATCTGTTGCGGCGCTTGCTGAAGAAGCGGCTCTGGCAATCAATGCCAACCCTATTTTTTGCCGCGTCGCATCCCTTTATCACGACATCGGAAAGCTCTCTCAGCCTCAGTATTTCACGGAAAATCAGTTTTGCGGGTTCAACATGCACCAACTGCTCACACCTCTTGAGTCGGCACAGGTGATCATTGCCCATGTCTCTGAAGGGGTCAAACTAGCTGAGCAATACGAACTTCCCCCTAGTCTTGTCGATGTGATTCAAGAGCATCATGGGAAAGGGCTTGTCTATTATTTTTACCATGCTCAAGTAGAACAGTCCCGCGCTAAAGCTGTCATGGTTGAAGAATGTAAGTTCAGATATCCAGGGCCTACGCCTAGATCCCGTGAATCTGCGATCATTATGATCGCTGATTCTGTAGAAGCAGCTTATCGGTCGCTAGATGAAGTCTCAGAAAAGGCTGTCACAGAACTTGTTGAATCTATCGTTGCTGATAAAATCCGTGAGCACCAGCTCGATGCGTCTTGTTTGACGTTTGATGAGATTGAAGGAATTAAAAAGGCAATGATCCGCTCTTTGATCTCAAATGCGCATAGCCGCATCAAGTATCCCGAAAAACCGACTTCAATTGTCTGGAAGTCCGAAGAAGTCTTCGTCCAACTATCTTAAATCTTGCTTCAACGCTGAGATCAGAGCTTCTAAGCGGCGATTGCATGCCTCAAGTCCTTTATCAATAGACTCTGTAGAAGTATGCGTAGAGAGATAGACTTTGAGCTTGGGTTCCGTTCCAGAAGGACGGATGATGATTTTACTTTGATCTTCCAAACGATAGAGAAGCACATCGGATCGAGGAAGATTTTCGGGGGTGCCTTTCAAAAAATCCTCTGAAGTGATGATTTTTTGTCCGGCAAGTGTTGTAGGAGGGTTTTTACGAAGGCCTTCCATGAGGCGTTGGATGCTATCGAGTCCTTTTTTTCCTTCTTCGAAGGTAAGAGAAAATTGTTTTTCTCTAAAGATGCCGAATTTCCGATAGATGTCATAGAGAAGATCAACGAGGGTTTTGCCTTGTTCTTTCATTTTGAAGGCGATCTCTGCAAAGAGGCATCCTGCAATCATGGCATCTTTATCTCGAGCATAGGTTCCCATGAGGTATCCATACGATTCTTCTGCGCCAAAAAGGAAGCTATAGCTACCGGGTTTTTGCTCCCACTCATGGATTTTTTCTCCGATATACTTAAACCCGGTGAGCACCTCGAAGCATTTGACTTGGTAGGCGTCAGCAATTTTTTTGAGCAGCTCAGTCGTGACAATCGTTGTAACGATTGCACCTTTTGGAGGCATTTTTTTTTGTATTTTGAGTGTTTCACAAATAAAATAAGCGGCAATCGCAGCTTGTTCATTACCTGAGAGAGTCACCGGTTTATCGTGATGTCTAACAACAACTCCTAAGCGGTCCGCATCGGGATCTGTTGCAATCAACATATCATTTCCAGTCTGGACGAGATCTTCAGTGCCGGCTTTGAGAGCTTCAGGATATTCAGGATTGGGGAAATGGACAGTGGGAAAATCTCCATCAGGAACAACTTGGGATGCGACTAAATGAGGAGGAGAAAATCCCCAGCGACGAAGAGCTTCCGGCATCAAAGTGATCCCAGTGCCATGGAGACTAGTGTAACAAATCTTCAAGGAGCTGTGGTTTTCACCAGGAAAGTGCTGCAAAGCAGATAGAGCGCGAAGATAATCTTCATCCAGCGAACTATCGACAGGGATGATCAAAGGATCATCCAGCTTTGCTAATTTAATTTGATCAGAAGTTGTGATGGCATCGACTTGCTGAATGATGCCTGTGTCATGGGGAGGAACGACTTGTCCTCCATCTTGCCAATAGACTTTATAGCCGTTGTATTCTTTGGGGTTGTGCGATGCGGTGATCATCACACCGGCTTGAGCTTTGAAATGACGAGTTGCAAATGAAGCATACGGAGTAGGCCGAAGTTCTTTCATCAGGAAGGCTTTGATGCCATTTCCGGCAAAGACTTTGGCAACTTCTTGCGCAAACTCATGTGAATGATGCCGACTGTCGAATCCGATCGCAACGCCCTTAGAGGGATTGCCGTTCTTCAGGATGTAATTGGCAAGGCCTTGAGTTGCTTTTCGGATGGTGTAGATGTTGATTCTGTTGCTGCCAGCGCCCATGACACCGCGGAGTCCTCCGGTGCCAAAAGAAAGATCCGTATAAAAAGCATCGGTGAGTTGATCGGGATTTTTTAGTAGCTCACGAACCTGAGCTTTGGTCTCTTCATCATAGTAAGGATCGTCAAGCCAGCTTTGGGCACGAGCGAGAATTTTAGGATCGGTCACTTATTCCTCTCCGTTTCGATAAACTCAAACGATACCACGGGAGCTTCTGCGTGGTCAATACCTTCGCAGCGTGTTGCTGTTTCTTTCCAGGCCTGTGGTGATTCGAGATTTTCATTCCACCAGGGGAAAGTGCGGCATTGTTTGGGCCGAACGGAGTAGACAGTACATTTGTTTTCTTTTAGAAAGACGCAATCAAAAGTGATTTTATTTTCAAGAAGCGAGATGCGTCCGAAGATCGAGCGGGTGTAGCGGCGCATGAACTCTTCTTTGGAAATTTGGAGGTGGTTTGCCATCGCGTCGACTTCAGCAGCAGAGAGCCAAACATAGCCGGGCTCTTTGGAGCAGCAATGGCCGCAACCGGTGCATTGAAATTTAAGGCCTTTCTTATACCAGGTCATAAGATTCTTGGTGGGTAGCTTGCCATTTGTCTTTTTTCCAGGTGAAAACCTCAGTGACGAGTTTTTCAGGAGACAGGGTAAGTTGGTGCCAGGTGCCATTGTCACGATGAACAGTAGAGCCGCTATCTAAAATGATCGGAAGCTGACTAGCACGCAAATCTGCAAGGCATTGGCGGTGGGTATGGCCGTGGCAATAGATCTTTACCTGAGGGAAGTTCTCAAGGATTTTACGGAGAGCATTTCCGCGTTGCAGTCTTTTGCGCGGAGTCTCGTGTTGGAAGAAGGGGAAGTGGTTGAAGAGGATAACTTTGTCACCTGCGGGCAATTTCGAGAGAAACTGGGTGAGATTTTTCTCTGTATTTTCGGAGAAAAGGCCTGATGAAAAGAACCAGGAGGTTGCCAAAGCTGTGTCAAGACCCACGAACCACCAGCCGTCTGAGAGCTTTTGTGCTGTCATGCCGTGGTCTTTTAAATTGTAAGAGCTATTTGCATCCCATTTTGTTGGAAAGTAATCATAAAAGAGCTGCTTCCTGTAGGCGTCACGGGTGTACTGGTCGTGATTGCCAGGGATGCAGAAGACTTTGAGGCCTTCTGCTTCTAAAGATTGAATGAACTCACGGGCTTTTTGAAACTCTGCAGGAGCAGAGGTGGTGGATAAATCGCCCGTGATCAGAACATGCGTAATGCCTTGTTCTTTATAAAAAGCTGGCAAAAGTGCTAAACGGTCATGAGAAAAAATCCGGCGCCGTCCAAATAGGAAATTGAGATTGCCCAGCCATCTCTTGGAAAGAAATTGCAGGGG
>CAZBCR010000011.1:12771-22060 GCA_964490565.1 uncultured bacterium | reverse complement strand
AGGGGATAGTCCCATTTAGGATCGACAGGCCACTCTTCATTAATGGGATGGCCCGGAACGCAAGGAGCATGGACGAGCATCGTACTTGAGAAAATAAACTGCCCGACTTCAAAACCTTGCAGAGCTTTTAATAACCTTTCGGTCCCTTTGACAGTGACCAGTTCATATTTATCGGAATGCTGCTGATCAAAGCTATAATAAGCGGCCAGGTGGATCACCGCTGCAATGCGTGTGCCATAGGTTGTTTTGATGTGGGTAAAGGCCTGATGGACGCTTTCATCAGATGAGAGATCGACAGGAACGAGTTCTTCATCGGCAGCCGCATAGAGGGCTTGTAAAAGTTCAAACCCGACAATATGGTAATCTTTGCCCATTCTTCGGCAGATATTAGCGCCGATTCTTCCGCAGCTTCCCGTCACTATTATGATTTCTTTGTTCATAATTATCTGTGTAATAACTCTTAAATTCCAAGTCAACTATTTCTATTTGTGTTATCTTGAAAAGTATGATCAGCAAAGAAAAAGTCGATGAACTCCACCGCAGGATGGAAACGTTAGGGATCCATGAAGATGACCTAATTGAGAAATTCATCCTGGGATCCGGCAAGGGCGGACAGAAGGTCAATAAGACCTCTTCTTGCGTCTATATTAAGCATATTCCGACGGGAATCGAGGTCAAGTGCCAGCAAGACCGTTCAAGAGAACTGAACAGGTATATTGCACGTCGAGAGCTGTGTGATCGTTTTGAATCTCAAATCAACAAAGTCAAAAGCCAAAAGCAGCATCAGATGGAAAAGGTCCGCCGTCAGAAAAGGCGCCGGTCACGTCGGTCTAAAGATAAGATGCTCACGAATAAGAAGCAGCATGGTGAAAAAAAGAACCTGCGGCAATCTCCGCAATCCTACGAATAAAAAAAACTCCCACCTAGGCAAGCCTAAATGGGAGTAGAATAGGATCAAAAGATCACTAAATTAGATGCGTGCTTTTGCAGCTCCAACCATGTGATTGATTCCATCAGCAACCCAAGATTGTCCTAAAACAGCGCGGAATGGGCTGATGTAGCTCAATACGCCGTTGAGGAGTGGGTTAGCTGGTCTCCAGAGAGTTTCTTTCATTTCGAGAGCGATCAATGCAAAGAGAGAAAGTCCAAGTCCAGAAACGAGCAAAGTAACGTTACCGTGTACGTATTCTTCGACGTGTTTTTTTTCTGTCTTAACTGTTTTTCTGTCAGCTTCATAAGTTTTTTTGCCGTGAGTGTCAAGAACAGGAACGTCTTTTTGTACCATGTGGACATCGTTAAAACCGCTGTCATCTTTGAAGAAGGTAACAACTCTTTCTGGAACCCAAGCAGTTGCCTTAGAAGCTAAAGTATCACTTTTTGAAGTGTCGAAATAACAAGCTTTGAGAGCTTCGTTAACTCCACGGCGAGCAACAACTGCTACCTTAGAGAGACCTTGTAATGCGAGATTGCCCATGTATAATGTGAAACTTGCTGAGAGTAAGCCGTCGACTACGTAGCCAACTGACCATTTAGTGCCTGCTAATGCTGTCATAAAAAACTCCTAATTTTTGTTTTTCCTAATCCCCATTAAAGATTAGAAGGGCACAGTATAATCAGGCACGATATTAAAGATGTAGCAAAAAAAATCTATCGCTCTTGTGAACAGCAGAATAAATTTTTTGGTAAGAATTAGAAAAGTTTGAAAATAAAAAAATCCCACTCGAGCAATGATGCTGAGTGGGATAGTGTAAAATTAAAGGCCAGCGAGTCTTGTGAGAGGGATAGAGTGAGCGGTGAAATGGATTGGGATGACATTGCTCAACAGGCTATTTGCGCTTGTTACGAGTGAAGGGCAGAATCTATGAGCGACATAGAGAGCTGCTGTTCCTACAATAACGTTTTTAAGTGCTGCTATGCCCAGAGATCTCCAATCTTTAGTTCCGCTATAGGGAACTAAACTTTTCAAGTGCCATGCATTATCTGCAACTGTTGGTTGTGTATTTCCCGCTACCTTGTCATAAATTTCAACGGAAGCGCGGCGTACAGCTTCTGCTAAGATCGCAACTGAGTTTGCACTTGCAGAGAGTACGACAACTCCAGCTAAACCTAATGCGACTTTTCCTACAGCGTCTATTCCATATACCATAAATTTTCTCCTTTTCTTGTGTTCGTGGCTAACCCTACTCGGATTAGAATGGCAACATCATATAATGCGGAATTATTAAGATGTATAAAATTTTTTTGTCTCGACTAATGCTTTAGGTTCTGTAAAATTTTTAGAATGGAAAAATTGCAGACTGATATGTGTCCCTGTGGAAGTGGAAAAAATTACGAGCAATGTTGTCAGCCTTGTCATCGAGGAGAGCCAGCTAAAAGCGCTGAGGCTTTGATGAGATCGCGCTATTGTGCTTATGCGCTGGGCCTTGTCGAATATATTATTAAGACGACGCATTCTGATCATCCTGATGCGAAGAGATCAGACGAGATCAAAAGAAAAGAGATTGCAGAATTTTGCAACACGACAGTTTTTAAGAAGCTTAATATTTTAGATGTCAAAGAAGGGGAGACAAAAGGGACGGTGACCTTTACAGTTTTTCTGATGATGGATGGGAAAGATTTTACTTTTACAGAAAAAAGCACCTTCGAAAAGGTGCTGGGAAATTGGCTTTACCTAAAAGGAGAGATGTTAACTGCGTAAGACAGCTTGAATGTGCTCGCAATTTTTCGATCCGCACGTACAGCCGACAGGTTCGCCTAAAAAGACATTATAGTGCTCTTTTACATCGAGGGGATTGCTTACACAGTAGAGCTTATCGCTTTCTTGCTTGATGTCCCAGTTTTTGAAAGTGAGGTCAGCGGCAGAAACTTCTTCTTCGATTTGAGGCAAAGAGGCTTCAGCTTCTAATAGGGCTCCTGAGATTGCGCGGGTGATCTGGCAATAAGGGCAGTTGCAATGGGGTTCAGCTTTTTGAAGAGAAGTCAGATCTTCCGGGAGAACTCCTTTGAGAGATTGGATTTTCTCCAGGATTTCAGGTGGAAGAGGAGGGGTATCGGCTTGCTCTGGATTGTGTTGGAGGACAGATGTCAGTCCTTCGATGGGGAAGGGAAGAGGAATTGCAAAAGTTTGTGTGGCAACCGGATTTTGTGGTCCTTCTTGCTCAAGCACAAGCGCGTGCATGCTGAAGATTTTCTCCATGAGCTTAGGGTCTAAATTGGGAACTTCAGCCTTGGTTCCCGTGACCAGCTCTATAAGGAGAACGTGGCCGTAAGGACGCGTCTCGACATGGATCGAAACGATGTTCTTCCAAGCGGTTGAGATATAAGGGGGTAGGCTTAAGATTTTATCTGTTATTTTCATACAAACCTCACACGGTTACGAAAGCCATTATAGGAAATGATGAGTTCTTGGTCAATAAATTTAGCAGATTGTGTTGCGGAGTGCTGGAATTATGATTTATCTTTCTAATAATCAATCGATTATAAAAAATTATTGTCATGCATGCGACGTTGGGCTATGCTGCGCAAAAGAGGCGGAAAATAAAAGAATCAGGCCGGGGCATCGCGGTCAGAGGCTAGCTAGTCACATAGTTAGCCTGTTTGGGGCGGTGCCTGGACCTGATTTTTTTACTGATAGTAGATAATAGCGGAGGTGTCTTATCGGATCTCAATCAGCGGTTTCAACAGAAAATTTCGTAGTAAAAGGAGGAAAAGTGGCTCGCAAAACCTTTGTGATCGACACTAACGTATTGCTTCATGATCCAGACTCAATGAAAAAATTCAAGGATAGCGATGTCGTCATCCCCTTAGTCGTGTTAGAAGAACTCGATTCGATGAAACGGTCTTCTGAAGAGATTGGTAAAAACGCCCGTCATGTCATGAGGTATATTGACTCATTAAAGGCTCTGAATACGGGCAACCTGACTGATGGGGTCACGATCGATAATAATATCCGGGTCAAAATTCATGTGGAGCTTCGTCCGCCAGAGAAAAAAACGTTTCCGCTGCCTCTTGACCGTCTGACGAATAAAATTTTGCTCATCGCTTTTCTTTTAAAAGAACAAGGCGAAGAAGTTGTTGTAGTTTCCAAGGATTTCGTGACTCGCGTTAAAGCTGAAGCGATTGGACTAGAAGCTGAAGACTATGAAAACCTGAAATTTTCTTACGATAACATCTATAAGGGATACAGAAAAATCGAAGTTCCTAAACGGGATATCGATATGTTCTTCAAAGACAATTCACTCTCTTTAGACATCCAAGATTTTTCTCCGAATGAATATTGCATTATGACATGTGCTGAGCAGTCTTCTGCTGTCTGCAAATTCAATTCTGTGAGCAAAAAGCTTGAGCCTTTGATGAAGATCACAAAAGACATTTGGGGTATTCAGCCTCTCAACGTGGAACAAAAATGCGCATTAGATCTTTTGCTCCGCGACGATATCCCTCTTGTGACGCTCATTGGTCCTGCTGGAACAGGAAAAACCCTGATGGCGTTAGCTGCGGGCCTGCGTAAAGTTTTCGATGAAAACGTCTACACGAAGATTCTTGTCAGCCGTCCGATTATTCCACTGGGAAAAGACATCGGATATCTACCGGGAACCAAAGAAGAAAAGCTCTACCATTGGATGCAGCCGATCTATGATAACTTGGAGTTCCTCTGCCAATCAACAAGCGGCGTGGGAAATGGGGCAGATGCTCAGCAATGGATCATGGATAGTAAAAAACTTGAGATGGAAGCGGTGACTTATATCCGCGGAAGATCTCTTCCGAAGATGTACATCATTATCGATGAAGCTCAAAACTTAACACCTCACGAAGTGAAAACGATCATTTCTCGTGCGGGTAAAGGAACGAAAGTTGTTCTCACCGGAGATCCAACCCAGATTGATAATCCGTATCTCGATAAAGATTCCAATGCTCTAACGTATGTCATTGGTAAGATGCGTGATTATGCAGGCTACGGTCAGATGTTCCTAGAGAGAACTGAGCGTTCAGAACTCGCTGCGATTGCGGCTGAGATCCTTTAAGTATAACGTGGCCCGTGCGCTGGTTTATTGGCGGGCCATAGTATTTTCCGAGCCCAATGGTTTGCACTCCATGGGTCATTTTTAGTCAGTTTTCCTGATTTATCGCGTATTTTTGCACTCCGGGCTAAATAGCTCCGCTTGGCTTTTTCGCTGTAATTGTGCCCATAACCCAAAGCGCCAAAATGGATGAGTTTGACCCAGCGCTTTCCATTGATAGTTTTGCTGGCCAGCACCATGAGTTTTTTGCCTTTAGCGGTAGATTTGATCGGTTTGTTCAGGGTAAAAAGGGTGCCGAGGTGTAAATACTTTCCTTTAACGCAGGTTAGATCTGATAGCTTAATGCCTTGTTTTGTCATAAAGTCTCTCTTTGTATTGCCTATAGCATATCTCTCCTGAATTTTAAAGTTAATCCTGCTGACATATAGTGAACTAAATGTTAAAATTTTGACCTCACTTTAATAATGGTAATTTTGTGGTTCAGTTCGATCATGTCGGTCTATCTTTTTCTGGTCATCCCTTGTTTGAGGATGCTTGTTTTACTCTCCAGAAAGGGGAGCGGTGCGGTCTGGTCGGAAGAAATGGCTCTGGCAAGTCGACGCTCTTTAAATTAATCGATGGAGAAATGGAGCCGGATGCAGGGACGATCAGCATCCCGAAGAACTATCGGATTGGCTATTTGCAGCAGCATATTAAGTTCACTGAGCCAACTCTTATCCAAGAAGCAGCAATGGGCCTGCCTGAACATGAAAAAGATGATATTTACAAAGCTGAAATGATTCTCTTTGGCCTTGGGTTTACAGAAGAAGATCTGGAGAAGGCTCCGGGGGATTTTTCCGGGGGCTATCAGCTTCGTTTGAATTTGACAAAAGTACTTGTCGGAGAGCCTAACTGTCTACTTTTGGATGAACCGACCAACTACCTCGATATTCTTTCAATCCGATGGCTGCAGAACTTCCTCAGCAGATGGCAAGGGGAGTTCATCCTGATTTCGCACGATCGCGAATTCATGGATAACGTCACGACACATACGATGGGGATTCACCGAGAAAAGCTTCGAAAGGTCAAGGGGACAACCATCGACTTTTTCCAGCAGATCTTGATGGAAGAAGAACTCCATGAAAAAAGCCGAGTAAAATCGGAGAAGAAAAAGGCTCACTTGCAGAGTTTTGTCGATCGTTTTGGTGCATCAGCCGCTAAAGCGTCACTTGCTCAATCCAAAGCGAAGATGATTGCAAGAGAGCCAGTTTTAGAAAAGCTTAACGCGATGTCAGAGCTTTCGTTTGCTTTCCAAGAAGCTCCATTTCCAGGGAAGAAAATGGTGGATGCCAAGCATTTGCAGTTTTCATATACAGACGAGCCTCTGATTGAAGATTTTTCTCTCGAAATCGAAAAAGGGGAGAGAGTTGCGATCATTGGAAAGAACGGAAGAGGAAAATCGACACTGCTCCGTCTAATCGGGGGCGAGTTAACTCCGAAAAAAGGCGAGATTGAATTTTCTGACAACACCCGCATCGGATATTTTGGACAAACACACGTCGATCGTCTCGATGGCAAGCACATGATCGAAGAAGAAATTGCCCTTGCTAATCCCTACTTAAACTACACCGAGATTAAAGGAATTGCCGGAGCGATGATGTTCAGCGGGACTCTTTCAGCAAAGAAGATCTCTGTTCTATCCGGGGGGGAAAGAAGCCGGGTGCTGCTCGGAAAAATCGTAGCTAAGCCTTGCAATCTGCTTCTTCTCGATGAACCAACACACCATCTTGACATTGAGTCGATTGAAGCGCTGATCGATGCGTTGGAAGATTTTGGTGGAGCAGTCGTGATGGTGACGCACAGTGAGCTCATTTTAAGAAGGCTTGCTTTAGATAAGATTGTACTTTGCGAAGATGCCCAGCAGACTGTTTTCCTTGGCAATTACGATGAATTCCTAGAGAAAATTGGCTGGGATGAAAAAAAGAAACCCGCTGCTCCGAAACCTGCTCAGCCTAATGTTCGAAAAGAGCGTGCAGAAGAAGTCGCTAAAAGATCAGCGGCTTTAAAACCGATTGAAAAGCAGATCCAAGAGACTGAACAAAAAATCGCAGCCTTGGAAGAAGAACAAAAGAAGAGCTTTGGAGCGACTGCTCCGGAAATCGTGAAAGCTCAAGGCATCCGTAAAAAGCAGATCGAAGAGCTTGAAGCAAAACTTTACGAGCTCTATGAGCTTCTTGAGAAGACAAAGAAGGAGTTTGAATAATGGATAGATTTCTAGTCGTTGTTGAGTGTGTGATTGAGAATAACGGCAGGTTTCTTATTATCAGACGCCCTGCAGGAGTTCATGCTGCAGGTCTTCTAGCTTTCCCAGGCGGGAAAGTTGAGCATCAAGACGGAGGTGGAAACATTTTAGTCGAGGCGGTCAAGCGGGAAGTATTTGAAGAAGTGGGCCTCGATTTAGTCGATCCGGTTCAGTTTGTGACGAGCTCGTACTTCAGAGATTCTCATCAAGAACATGTCTTAGATGTCATTTTCCATTGCAAGCTTGAGAAAACTAAGACAGAAGTTAAACCATCACTTCGTGAAGTTCCTGAACATTATTGGATGACCATGGATGAAATTCTAGCTCATCAAGATAGTCCGCCCTGGTTAAAGCACTACCTTTCTAAACTACTTTGCACGGCCTAAGCCAAAGCAAATTTCTAAACAGATATCTTCGTCGGTCATTAGGTCCATTTTGAGGGCGTCTTTGGGTGTGACCCAGGTGAAGCCTTTATGTTCTTTGAAGTTGATTTTCACAGCTTCTGGATGCTCAATGGGAACCTGATATTGGATCATATGGTACTCGAAATCAAAGTTAGGGACTTTGATATAGAGTTTTCCCATATGATGGATTTTTTCTCTTTCTAACTGAAAACCAGTCTCTTCAAAAATCTCACGGATGATCGCTTCGATCAGAGGTTCGCCTTTATTTAATTTGCCGCCGGGGATTCCCCATCGGTTGCCTTCCGACTTAAAATCCTGCCGATGCAAAAGGAGGATCTTATCTTGATAGTGCAGATAACAACATCCGACGACTTCAGCCTTGGGATTGAAATCGGCCGGTTTTTCTAGATAGACGCTGGCATTCAAAGAGATGGCAAGCAAGATAAAAAAAGCTGTAAGGGTTTTCATAAATTTCCGAGAAACATACAGGGAAGCATTTTTCTATTTCAAGGAAAATTGATTGCGTTTTTTTTCATGGGGAGATACATGGAGATTAGAGAAGCATGAAAAAAAACATTCTAATTTCAATAATTATCCTTGCTTTGACGGCGATTATTATTGTTCTGATCGATCGTTCTTACCGAGAAAAAAAAGATCAGGATCAAATTACGCTCTATGGAAATGTCGATGTACGTCAGGTCGATATCGGATTTAGAGTCAGCGGCCAGGTCAATCAATTGGTCTTCGAAGAGGGTGATAAAGTTCCTGAGGGGACTTTGATGTGTACGATGGATGACACGCCCTATGACAGCCAATTGAAAGAGGCCTTAGCAATAGCGGAGTCGATCAAAGCCAATTTGGATAATGCCGAAGTTTTGCTCAATCGCCGTTTGGAATTGATCGGCATCGGTGCGGTTTCTCAAGAAGATCTCGACAATGCATGTGCAAAACGCGATGAGTTAGCTGCGAACTTAGTGGCAGCAGAAGCTAATATCGCTGTTGCCAAAGATAATCTGGCCTACACGAAGGCCTATGCGCCTACTAACGGGATCATATTAACACGCATCCGTGAACCGGGGACCGTAGTCCGGCCTGCTGATCCTGTTTATACATTGTCCGTCAGCTCGCCCGTCTGGATTCGGGCATTTGTTAATGAGCCAGAACTAGGCAAAGTCCATTACGGCATGCCGGCAGAGGTTTTCACGGATACAGGACGAAAATATTCCGGAAAGGTGGGTTTTATTTCACCGGTAGCTGAATTTACTCCTAAAACCGTGGAATCAACTCAGCTGCGGACTGATCTCGTCTATCGTATCCGCGTCTATGCAGACAATCCCGACAATCAGCTCGTGCAAGGGATGCCTGTGACAGTGAAATTGAAAATCAAATAACGGAGACACTGTGAGCCAGGCACTTGTCGAGATTCAGGATCTCACCAAGCTGTTTTCTCCTCAGCAGCCTCCTGCTTTAGACAAGATTAACGTTTCGATTTCCAAAGGAAAAATCATCGGTCTTGTGGGCCCTGACGGGGCTGGAAAAACAACCTTAATACGATTGATGGCGGGCCTTTTAAAACCGACAGC
>CAZBCR010000011.1:11204-12671 GCA_964490565.1 uncultured bacterium | reverse complement strand
TAGCGAAGAATCTCTCCGGAGGGATGAAACAAAAACTCGGGCTAGCCTGCGCGCTGATCAAAAAACCGGCGTTTCTTCTTTTGGATGAGCCGAGCGTGGGCGTCGATCCGATCTCTCGAAGAGAACTATGGAAGATGGTCAATGTTCTCTTAGATGAAGGGATTTCAGTTCTCTGGAGCACAGCTTATTTAGATGAGGCTGAAAAGTGCGATACCGTTCTTTTGCTGAGCGAAGGAAAACTTCTTTTTAGCGGTGATCCCAAAAAACTCACGGAGCGGGTTGAAGGAAGGGTCTTTGAAGTCACCAATATCGAAGGAGACCGGCGTAAACTGCTTTTTGAGCTCTTAAAAGACAAAAATGTCATGGATGGAGTGATTCAGGGCAGGGACCTCAGGATTGTCGTCCGCGATAAAGGAATCGATGTTAAGGGTGCGAAGTTAGTCAGTGTCCAGCCCCGCTTTGAAGATGCCTTTATCGATATTTTAGGAGGAGGCCCGGGAGGAGAATCGAAACTCGCAGAGCTTGCTCCAGTCGTAAAAAACGATGATAAACCGGCTGTCATTGCAGAAAAACTGACGAAAAAATTTGGCGCATTCACAGCGGTAGATGGGATTTCTCTGACGGTGAAAAAGGGTGAGATTTTTGGGCTGCTAGGCCCTAACGGAGCCGGTAAAACAACGACATTTAAAATGCTCTGCGGGCTTTTAAAGCCCACCTCTGGAGAGGCGTTTGTCAATGGCCTCGATCTTTTAAGAGCACCGGGAAAGGCAAGAGCAAGATTGGGATACATGGCGCAGAAGTTTTCGCTCTATGGAAACTTGAGTGTAAAACAAAACCTAGAGTTTTTTGCCGGGATTTACAATTTGAAGAATTCAGAAAAAAAAGCAGCCATTGCTGAGATGATCGAAGTGTTTGGTTTGGAGCCCTACTTAAATCTCTCTTCGGAGACTCTGCCGCTGGGATTCAAACAACGTTTAAGTTTAGCCTGTGCAAATATGCACCATCCCGATGTTCTTTTTCTCGATGAGCCGACGTCTGGAGTTGATCCGATCACCCGGAGAGAATTCTGGAACCACATCAACGGCTTAGTGGGAAAGGGAGTGACGATCATGATCACAACCCATTTCATGGGAGAAGCCGAATATTGCGATAGGATTGCGCTCATTTACGGGGGGAAGATCATCCAGATGGATACTCCCAATGCACTGAAAGACAAAGTGAAATCGGATCAAAATCCCAACCCGACGCTAGAAGATGCGTTCATACAAATGATAGAAGACCATGATAAACGACGCTGAGTGGAGAGAAGAGGCCAAGAAGGGAAGAGCGCGCAGGATGCGCGCCCTCATGGTTAAAGAATTCTTCCAGATCATCCGCGATCCGAGCAGTCTTTTGATCACGGTTTTTTTGCCGCTGCTGCTGATTTTTCTCTATGGATCAGGGGTTTCCCTGGATCTGGATCATTTG
>CAZBCR010000011.1:0-11104 GCA_964490565.1 uncultured bacterium | reverse complement strand
GATCTCAAAAGGAATCCAAACAACAACTCCTCTGATTTCAGCCGATCCTAGGTTTTGGTATAACGAGCAGTTAGAGAGCAGGTTTTTTCTTCTTTCTGGGTCTCTTGCGATTATTATGACGCTGATCGGTTCTCTTTTAACAGCTCTTGTTGTCGCCAGAGAATGGGAAAGGGGAACGATGGAGGCACTCATGTCGACAACGGTCGGCATTTGGGAACTGGTGCTGGCCAAAGTGATCCCATATTTTTGTTTAGGGATGATTTCGATGATCATCTGCGTCTTTCTCTCGATTGTTTTTTATGATCTTCCACTCAGGGGCTCTTTTCTGGTGTTACTCATGGTCTCTGCGCTTTTTTTATTTTGTGCTCTCGGCCTTGGATTGATGATTTCTACCATCACAAAGAATCAGATCTTTGCTTATCAGATCACGCTGGTCACTGCGTTTTTACCGGCTTATATTTTATCAGGATTTCTCTTTGAGATTCATAGCATGCCTCATTGGATACAGATTTTAACGTATATTATTCCGGCCAAATACTTCGTGCAGAGTCTGCAGAGTCTTTTCCTAGTCGGCAATGTCTGGCCTCTGATCTTATGGGATATGGTTCCTATTGTCGGCATAGGACTGATCTTTTTTCTCATCACCGCCTCTAAAACTGCGAAGAGGTTAGATTGAGGAGAATATTAGCGCTAATTTGGAAAGAGCTTCTGACGGTACTGAGGGACCGCAAGGTCCGCATTTCCATTTTGCTGCCTCCGCTGATCCAGCTTGTTATTTTTACTTTTGCAGCGACACTTGATGTAAAAAATGTTCCCATCGGCATTCTCAACCGCGATGCGGGTGAACAAGGATTTCTCCTAGTCGAGAGGTTTTATGGAACCAAGATTTTTAACAACAACATCATCTTTCTTAAAGGCGTTGAAGAGATCGCTCCATTCATTGATTTGCAAAAAGGCGTCATGGTTGTCTCGATCGATCAGCAGTTTTCCCGTAATATCGATGCGGGAAATCCAGCTAAAGTGCAGCTGATTTTCGATGGAAGAAAGACGAACACCGCGCAGATAGTTTCAGGATATACCGGCGAGATTATCAATCGATTCAACAACGATTATACAGCACAAGCTGCGCTTGTGACGCAAAATGTTGAGCTGGTTCCTCGCTTTTGGTTTAATCCCAATACACAGTACTTCTGGTACAACATCCCTTGCTTGGTCGGTGTTTTGTCAATGCTAACTTGCCTCGTTGTCACGACACAATCGGTCGCAAGAGAAAGAGAACTCGGAACGTTTGATCAGCTTTTGGTCTCTCCGCTGGTTCCTTGGGAAATTCTTGTGGGGAAGCTCATTCCGGGCATCATCATCGGCTTTCTCGAGGGGATGCTCATGTTCACTATTGGGACGTTGGTTCTGGGCGTTCCATTTACCGGCTCGCTTCTTCTGTATCTGGTAAGTCTTATTATTTTTGTGACTTCGATTAGCGGCATTGGTCTTTTTATCTCTTCCCTTTCAGCCACGCAGCAGCAGGCGATGCTAGGCACCTTTATCTTCATGATGCCATCGGTTCTGCTCTCTGGCTTTGCAACGCCCATCGAAAACATGCCGACATGGCTGCAGCCTGTTACAGCTGTCATTCCTCTCAAATACATGTTGATTATTTCGAAGGGGCTGTTTCTCAAAGCGATGCCAGGCAGGATCGTTTTTGCAAATATTTGGCCTTTACTCATCATCGGCTTCTTCACTACCGTTGGAGCCGGTCTATTTTTCCGCAGGAGGTTACAGTGAAAAAATACATAGGTCTGATGGTTGTTTTAGCCGGCTGTGCTGTCGGCCCTAATTACCAAGCTCCGGAAAATGACGTGGCAGATACATGGACCTCGGAAAGTACGGTTGCTTCTTCAGATGCCCCTTTGATCAAATGGTGGAGTGTTTTTCAAGATCCATTCCTAACCAAATACATCGAAATGGCAGCTGAGTACAACAATGATGTCCTGACTGCGACTTCGAATATTTTAGTGGCTAGAGCGTACCGTCAGATCGCCGCTTCTTCGTTTTTCCCCATGATCGGCGCTGATGTCAATGCGACTAAGACTTACTTCAGCAAGAACGGTCCGCTATTTGCTAGCCAGCCTAGCGTCGGAAATCTTCCTGGGACGGTCTCTCCATCGACAGGCCTGGCGCTCAATCCTCAATTTCCCCAGATGCAATCACTCTATAATGCTCTTTTTGATGCGACGTGGGAGATCGATGTTTTTGGAAAAACTCGCCGGACAGTTGAAGCAGCAGATGCCGTCATTGATCTGTCGATTGAACAAAGAAACGATGTACTCCTTTCTGTGATGGCAGAAATCGCCCGCAATTACATGGAGCTGAGAAGCTCTCAGCAACGATCGAAGCTCATCGAAGAAAATATCGGTATTTTAGAAAAAAAAGCAGTCCTCGTTCACAAACAGCTTGAAGCTGGCTATGTCAGCCGGCTTGATGATGAAAACATTTTGGCAACTCTTGCCTCAGAAAGAGCTCTACTTCCTGATATCGAAGCGCAGATCTATCGAAACATCTACACCCTCTCAGTGCTGACAGGAGCTGCCCCTGAAATGCTCGTCGAAGAACTCAAAGCGCCGCAGCCTCTCCCTAAAGCCCCTGATACTGTTGCCGTCGGACTTCGCTCAGATCTTTTACGCCGGAGGCCTGACATTCGCCGTGTTGAAAGAGCTCTAGCTGCTGCAACGGCCTATGAAGGTGTGGCTGTGGCTTCATTTTTCCCGACTATTACCCTGCTAGGTGACGGAGGATTGCAATCGCTCATGCTGAAAAATCTCTTTAGTTTGGGAAGCAGGACCTGGGCGATCGGCGGTGATATCACCATGCCGATCTTTGAAGGGGGGCGGCTGATGGGAAACTTAAGAGCTAAACGAGCAGAAACCGCTGCAACGGCCCATCAATATCAACAGACGGTTTTAAATGCCCTAGAAGAGGCTGAAAGCGCGATAGTTTCTTTCACGCAAGATCAAAAGACCTGCAAGGAAAGACGAGAAGCGACAGACAGATATCAAGATCTCGTGGGACTTAGCGAGCAGAGAAATGCTAAGGGTCTTATCAGCCTATTAAATGTCCTCGATGCAGAAAGGCAGCTCAATGAAGCTCAGCAGAGTGTGCTCAATTGCGATACTGATAAGCTTCTTGATCTGGTCGTGCTTTACAAGGCTCTTGGCGGCGGTTGGGAAAGTGCATATTGTGAAGAAGTAAGGGAGTAGCTATGCGGGTATTATTATTTCTGAAAAGAGAATTTCTTCACGTCTTGCCTATCTTTCTCTTTTTTTTGGTATTTTTCACACTGATCAATTGGACGGAAGTTTTTCTCTTTAAGCGAGTAGGGATCAGTCCTTTTGGTTTTTTAGAAGTTGCCATCGCTGCAGCATTAATTGCTAAGATTGTTCTGCTTGTCGATCATCTGCCGCTGGTCCGCCTGTTTAGAACAAAACCGCTAGCTGTTGGCATCCTTTGGAAAACAGCCCTATATTGGGTGCTTCTTCTTATCGTCAGACTCTGTATTCGGTTTGCGCCCTATTTGTTCAAGACGGATGACGGTTTTAGAGCAGATCTGGAGCTGTTTATCAATCACGTCGACTGGAATCTTTTCATCTCCATCCAGATCTATTATCTGATGCTGCTCTTCATCTTCGTGACCTTCCAAGAACTGACCTACAAGATTGGTCCTGCAAAAATGCGCCGTCTGTTCTTCGGAAAGTGATTATGACTTTCTTGCAGCCAAAGAAAGAAGTACCCAAGCCCAGCCGGCTAGGATCAAATCGACTCCGACGAACAATCCAATCACCCAGAAGCTTGAGCTAGGCCATTCTGCAAGAATCAGTATTCCTAAGCCAATAGAGACCAGTCCGCTGAAGACGACCAGACCCCAATATTCAAATCGATGAGAGATAGCACTCACAGTTCGGAACGATCCACCAATGAGAAGTAGCGCTGCGATGAGCAAGGTCAAGCCTTCTGCGCCTTGGATAGGCTTGAAGATGCAAAAGATCCCGGCGATGGTATAGAGAAGTCCCATGAGAAAAGAGTGGGAAAATCCTGTCCACTTTTTAGTAAAAGAGCTGCTGACAACTTGCAAAACGCCTGCACCCGCGAGTAGGACTCCCAATAAGATAACCGTGAATTCTGTTGCCCACCCTGTATAAGCGATTGCTAGAAAACCTAAAACAATGAGCAGAAGCCCCAAGGTAAAGAAACGGCCCCAGTATTGACGATTTTTGGGCATATCGCGAAAATAAACATTCATATCCGACTTCTTTAAAACCATGGTGTCTCCAGATTTGTATATCTAATTTGGATAGTAAGGAATTAATAATAATTATCAATGAAAAGAAAAAGGCCCATCCTAGTTAAAGGATGGGCCTTTGAATGAATCAGATTACATGCCCTGATTAAAACCAGAGTAAGTCAAGAAAGCGCCTAATACGATGAGAATCAGTATGATCCCTTTGTGGCATTTGTGGCAGCAAGCGACTAATTTTTTCTGAGCACGTGTAGGGAATGCTGTTCTCCAGACACCTCTAAGAATTAAAAGGTAGCCTAGCAAAGTAATCAAACCGCGGAAGGTTGTCTCATAGACAGGATGGCCGATAACAACAGCAAGACCCATCAAGAGTGAAAGTGATCCTGAGAAAAAAATCAAACCCTTTGAAGAAGCGAAATCCTTTACGGCTCCTTCGAACTCGTGTCTGCGTGTAATTAATTCAAAAGCAATGACTAACATATAAATTCCAAGCAACTGAGCTAAAAATGTGGATAAGTCCATAAACACTCCTTTTCTTCCTTCTAAAGCGTAGAGGGGAATAATTTCTATAAAAATTATTTTAAATTAGGGTTGATGATGTTATCGTTTCCTTTGAAAATAATCTTAGGGTTTGAGATTCAGTAACTAAACAAGGATGCTTTGATGAAAACGCTCGGACGGTATTGGCCTTTATTTGCTCTGATTATAGTCGCGGCTTTAGGAGCAGCGGCCTTAACTTCCCAGAAAGGTGTTTTAACATGGATGCACTACTTCATGGGCTTTTTTCTCTGCCAATTCGCCATGCTCAAGCTTTTTCATCCGTCAGGGTTTGCTGATGGTTTTCAAATGTATGATCTCATTGCAAAAAAATCCCGGCTCTACGCTTATCTCTATCCTGTGATTGAACTGGGACTTGGGCTAGCTTACCTTTCGTTTATCTACCCAATTCTCACCTACATCGTGACTATTCTTTTGATGGGCGTAGGAACATTCGGGGTCATCAAGGCATTACGTAGTGGGTTAGATGTCCGCTGTGCTTGCATGGGAACTGTTCTTGATGTTCCTCTTTCAACGGTGACACTCTCAGAAGATATCGCGATGGGTCTGATGGCTTGTTGGATGTTATTTGCTTCCTTCTAGCTAGAATTTTCTCGGTTGATATAAATCTAATAAATATTTAAAAAAAGAACTTAAATAGGAGAACCCATGCCCACACAGGCTATGCAAACAAAGTTAAGTTTTTTCGCATATCGATTGTCAACTATCCTCAAATCTTTCAAAACCCTGTACACACTTCCTCAAGATAAAATCGATGCCTTTTTAGGTTCGTACAATATCTTTGACCAAGATTGGGTCAATAAAGAAGAGCTGATCCGTGTCATGGGGCCTGATTACTACAATCAGGTGCAGAGAAAACTCGTTGATTATTACAGCGTTCTGAATCACTTGTGTGCGATTGGCCAAGTTGAAAAAATGTACATCCCTCCGATCATGGACATGTCCAAAGGGATTATCGCCAACCAAACGCTTTTCGAAAAGAGAATGGCTGCAGATCTCAAAGTCAAAAAAGGCGGCAAAATTTTAGATATCGGCTGCGGCAGGGGACGTATTGCCAGCCACATGGCCACAGAAACAGGCGCTCACGTTACGGGAATGAACATCGACACCAATCAATTAGAAGCAGCCAGACGATTTGCCATTGGTAAAAACCTCACTAAACAGACCCATTTCCAACAGGGAGACCTCAACAAACTTCCTCTTCCTTTTGCAGACGCTTCTTTAGACGGTGTCTATCAAGTCCAGGTCTTTAGCTATTCAAAAGACCTAGAAGACCTGTTTGCTGACATCTACCGCGTATTAAAACCGGGTGGACGCGTTGCCTGCCTCGATTGGTTCCAGCTTGATAAATACGATGCTAAAAATCCTGAGCACGTAGATCTCATGCGCCGGATTAAGCCTCTCATCGGAGCTATTGGGACGCCTTTAATTGAAGACTTCACCCGCGCAATGGAAAAAGCCGGTTTCAAAGTGGTCATCAATGAAAATGCCAGCATCAATGGCCTCCAAGCTCCGCTCATTGAAAAAGCTGACACGCTCTTCAAATGGGCCACTCGCCTGATCAAAGGCTGCGTCAAGTGCAAGATCTTACCTCGCCACTTCCAACTCCTTTTCGATCGTCTGACTTTAGACGGCGAAGCGTTTGTTGAAGCCGATCGTAAAGGCCTTGTCACGACTTGCCACTACATCGTCGCACAGAAATAAACTGTTTTCCATCTCACTAAAAAAGGCCGGGAATTTCCCGGCCTTTTTTCAATACTAATTACTTAACGATGACCGTTCCGCCGAATGAGGTCACCGCTTCAAAGACCGTTTCAAATCGTGTTTTGGCCAGATACTTGACACGTTCTGTAGACCGGAAGTTGTGTCCTATAGGATCTTCGGTCACAGGTTGAAACGTATCCCCAGGCAAAGTGTAGATGAAAATCGGTTTGTTCAACCGCTCTTCTAACGCTTTCGGGACCATCAAGACAACCCGGTTGTTTTCAAAGTGTAAATCGACGCCTTCTGCGGTTGCCCAGGGAAACGCATGGGCTGAGGCATAGGCTGGATCGTCTGTCGCATAAATCGCTGGACGAGGTGCTTTATCGTTTCCTGGAACATACCGCTGACGGGGTTCGAAGATGTCGATATTGTCTGTTTGTGAACCGTGGAAAAGCGTAATTGCTGCCATAGGTAGGGATAGATTTTAACTCTAATCTGATTTATAAAGAAGAGATGAGCGCAAAAGATAGCAATGGAAACACACTGAATGAAGGGGATTCTGTTCAAGTCATTAAAGATTTGAATGTAAAAGGATCCTCCATGACTCTCAAAAGAGGAACAAAGTTTAAGAATATCCATCTGACTGATGATCCTGAAGAGGTGGAATGCCGTGAGGGTAAAACGACTCTTGTTCTTAAAACTTGCTTTTTGAAAAAAGCATAAAATGAAACCTCCCTTAGTTCTGCTTTCAGGTCTTTTATCAAATGAGTCTCTTTGGGAGCACCAAACTCGTCATTTAAGCGACAGCACTTCCATCCAAGTTATCTCTCCTTCCCAGAATACCCCTAAGAAAATGATTCAGGCTATTTTAGATCAAGCGCCCCCAAAGTTTGCTCTTGCAGGTCATTCCATGGGCGGGTGGCTTTGTCTAGAGGTCATGCGGGCTGCACCTTCCCGCGTGAGCCGCCTTTGTTTGTTAAATACGACCGCAAGGATGGATTCAGAAGAGAAGAAGCTGGCGCGTCAGCAGATGATCCTCAAAGCGGAAAAGGGGCAGTTTCCAGAAGTTGTGAAGGAACTAGTCGAGAAGCTTGTCTTTAACCCTCGTGTAAAAAAAGAGGTCGAAAAGATGTTTCTAGCGGCAGGACAAGAGGCTTTTATCCACCAAGAGAAGGCCATGCTGGCAAGAAATGAATGCCTATCTATTCTACCCACCATCCAGTGTCCCGTGTTAGTGATCCATGCTGCGCAGGATAAAAACTTTGCTCTAGAGGAACATCAAGAACTCACGAACAAGATTTCAAATGCAAAGCTTGCCATCGTAGATAATTCCGGTCATATGAGTCCCATGGAAGTGCCGCAAGCTGTCACGGACCTTCTAAGAGCATGGTTGACCTAACTTTTGATTGGGGAAAAATTACAACTACTCTATGTTTGTCTGAAAAAGGATGTATTATGTCGATGATCGAAAAAATCAATGAAGGGATCAAGGAAGCAATGAGAAGCCGAGATCAGGTCAGGCTTGAAACATTGCGCATGCTCAAATCGAAAATATTAGCCGTTGATGCACGAGGAAATCTCTCGGATGCTGATGTCGTAAAACTTTTCAAAACCTACTTCGGCAGCCTTCAAGAAGCTCTTCAGCAGGCTCAAGGCGCTAACCGTGCTGATATCGCAGAGCAATTGAAAAAGGAACTTACGATCATTCAAGAGTTTTTACCTAAAGCGCTTTCTCCTGAAGAAACAAAAAAGATAGTCGTGCAGGCCATTGCCGAGTCTGGAGCCAAGACAAAAAAAGATCTAGGCCTCGTCATGAAAGCTGTTATGAAGATCAACAATGCAGTGGATGGCAAGTTAGCTAAAGACTTAGCTGGAGAATTGCTGACTGATTAGAAAAAAAGCCGAGGATTTCTCGGCTTTACTTCCAGAGTGAAAATTTTCTTGTTAGCTCAGAGACCTTATCCCAGCTCCCAAACAGAACAACTCCGTAATAAATCAGATCGGATTCTTTTGTCTGCTTAGTCCGCTCCAGCTGCTCTGCGTAACTGCCACTAGTCATAGTATCGGTAAAGTCAATGCATTGAATTCCCGCTTGAAGAGCTGCTTGTCTTAGCGCTCTGATCTTATTTGAATTTGCTTTAAGGATCATGAAGGGCATTTCCGATATGTTTGGGTGGCTTCCTTCCTCAGCATCAATATAGTTGGTCAGGCGTAGCGGCTCTTCTCCTATGACAGATCCAAAGCCAATACACATATGCGCCAATGCGTTCATTATAATGCCAGGCTCAATTTTTTCATTCATGACGGCGACGAGTTTATTTTCAAACATGCTATCTCCTAAATGTTAAAACGGTTAAAACTGCTTTTCCAGTTGTTCTCAACTGCGTTAAGGGCCTGGGCTAGGTCTTTTTGTTTTAGGGCTTCAATAATCTGCTTATGCTCCTCGTAGGAAAGAGCGGCATTTTTAACTTTTTCAAAGTAGTAGAGATCCAATCTTTTCAGCTTGTGCTTGATCTCAGAAATGATTTTTTCAAGTTCTTGGTTCTGAGAAAGTTTTATGAAAACCGAATGAAAATCGCTATCAGCATCCAATGCAGAAGATCGATCCCGTGCCTTCATTTTTTGCAAAAATCGTTCATTTGCCTCGATCATCGTTTGAATATGCTCATCTGTGATCGATCCAAAAGCTTGGCTCAAAGCGAGCTGCTCCAAAGTCCACACGATGGAATAGAGATGAAAAGCATTGTGAAAATCGATTGTGCTCACAGACGTTGAGCGATTGGGTTTGGTTTGAACAAGGCCTTCATCTTCGAGGCGTAGCAGTGCTTCTCGGATAGGGGTTCGGCTGACACCCAGTTGTAGAGCGAGTTCTTTATCGCGTAGTTGCGTTCCTGGCGCAAGCGTTCCATTCAGAATCCAATCACGGAGCTTGAGATATGCTTCTTCTCGAACAAAGGTGCGTTGGATTTTTCCTTCCATTTTAAACAGTATCCTATTTTGTGATATGTAGTATATCAGTCTACTTTTTTTAGATCAACGACTTCTTCAATTTTTCACAAAAAGATACTAGTTTTGTGAAAATAACCGAGGTAAATGTTCTTAACATGCGGATCTTCAATTGCTTATGTTTTTCAATCTTATTTGAAGAGTGGATTGTGAGCTGTTATTCCTACCCAAAAACACGGGATTGGGTAAAAATAATATTGAAAAATTTGCGTCAGGAGATAGATATGTTTTTCAAGCATGAGGAAACTATTCCCCGCATTCATGTGATGCTGCTGCAAGGAAAAGTCAGCTGTATCTTAGACAAAAAATTACAACAACGCTTCGGTTCGGTCCTCTTACACAGTAATAAGCAGGGAAGGCATCTTTTCAGCATCAGTTATTGCATCTCTTCCTTAGCCGCAAAATATTGTGTCATGGCTGATAGAGAGATTGTGAACGATATCGTTTCACGATTTCATCCAGACTTTCTTACGCAATTAATCATCAATGCAAAATATGTAGGAACCAATACCCATTTTTTAAAAAATTGGGAGCTGCATTTTGATGATTTAGCTAGACAACATGAGGAACTCAAATCGCTACCCAAGGGCCAAGTTGATGAACACACTCTAGACATTATTCAGAGCTACCTTAACCTTGTTGGAGTCATGTTGCATACATTGCCATGTAATGTTGCTTTTTCTCATAATGCATCCGATCCCAAAGGTGGAAACAATGCAATGAGAGCATGTTCTGGCATCTCAGCGATCATCAATAAAGGAAGCGCTTCCTCAGCTGTGAATAGTAATATTGCTCTAGCAGTGGATCATGATGCGATCAATGAGTTGTTTAAGAGTGGCTTCGATGACAACAATGTTTATTTGCTCGCCTCTATGATTTTGCAAATTCAGGAGCTGCAATCGATCCAAGACTTGAGACGCCCCAATAATTCAAATGTCAGGCCTGATCGATTGAAAATCGAAACCGATCTTTCTGAGATCATTTTTCGATTTGGCTCTAGTCGACCTCCAGCTCATATTGTTTCTAAGGCCATCGAAATGATCACCACGATCAGAAGAGATGTGGTCTCGAGACTCAGCTTAGGAGATAAGCAATGGATTAGGAGATTGATTCAGAATAAACTCGATCAAACGTACAGCTTCAAAACATTTGATCGTTGATCATTCATTTTTCTTTTGCAAGCTCAACACTTGTTTTATTGCATCATCGATAGAATTCTGTGATGAATCTAACATAAGATCGTATTGAAAATCTAACCGTAGAGGGGCTTTAAAAACTTCAGCAAAAGTATTTTCTACATATAGACGTGCGTAGTGAGCTCTTTCTGGTGAGCGATGTAATCGAACCGTTCTTCTAGAATCCCTTGCAAGAAGTTCAGGTAAAGGGGCGTACACTAAAATATAGAGTTCGTCTTCCTTTTGCGCTCGCCAGGGGATTTGAGCATCCACCACAACATTTTGATCTTTCGATTTAAAAGAGATGAGATTTTCCTCGATAATCTCATCTGCTTTTTCATTGATAAATAGCCCATTTTCATTCAAAAGA
>CAZBCR010000010.1:0-22383 GCA_964490565.1 uncultured bacterium | reverse complement strand
AAAGAATCTTTTCCTAAGCTAGCCACGGTTTGGAAGGAATTCAAGACTCCCTCTTTCCACAAGCTCCCTGAGCAAAAGAAGTTCGGAGCGGTTTGCCGGGCACTTCTCAAACTCATCGAAACTGCTCCTGAAGGATCGTTCTTACTCATCCCTGTTCTCGATTTTATCGAAAAGATCCATGAAGAAAAGGTCCTCGAACATTTCCATTTCAACAACTTTGAACTCTGGCTTAACCAGTTTTCCGGCTTAAATCCTCATGAGAACCGCTACATCCGAGGTAAGATCGCCGGACGCTGGGTGCCTCGCGAGGCTTACCAAGTCATGTTTCCTGTCGGGATGGGAAAAATCTATCCAGGCAGCCACTTTGTCACAGCCCATGGATCTCCGGATCTCGATACAACCATAGCTTCATTTTGGGGATGGGTCGATGCTTTTGCGGCTAGACTCTCAGAAGGACTCCACGTCTGGAACATCCCTGGTGGAGAACCACCGGCTCAAGTCGAAGTTCCTTTTCTATTTTATAATGTTTTTGGAAATGACGTTTTTTCTCATGTAGCTAAGCACCGGACCTCTCTTTCTGTCTCCGGACTCGATATCGTGACCCAAGAGGGTGTAGAGAAAAAACAACTCAAAGATTCAGTTTTTGATATTGATCATGAAGAGGGCTCTCATGCCGTTGTGCTTGTCGATTCCAATGGATTCTACTTGGGAGAATGGCGCAGCACAGATGTCGATAGAGTCCAATCGGTCATCAATCTATTGAACCAGTGCCTCCGTTGGTATGAAAACTCACTCCATGTGAAATTGATCTCGATCTTTGCAGTTGAGAAACTGACTTCCAAAGAACTCGATAAGTTTTTCGATGCAGTGCTCAAACTTAAAATTGAAGAGTGCGAGCCAGCCCAAGATTTCACTAAGAGACAAAACCAGCTTGTTACCGACTATCTCCATAAAGTACTGGGCGTCAAACAGGGTCTTAAGTGCACCTTTGCGGAATTTGCCAAGGCGATGTCGCATCTGAAGATCTTTGACTTTGAAAAATTCATCTCGCTGATCGATACAGCTAATGTATTCGACAAGAAAGGCAAGCTCACGGAAAAAAGAGCTGAGCTATTTGGCTATTTAGGAGAAGTTCTGGGAGCATTGGAAAGTGCCATCTTTAGCATCCGGCAGTATGTCGATAAACTCGATGTAGCCATGCAGGTTAAATCTAAAGTCTTAGGCCTTCAACCTCAGCATATCAACTACCGTGCGGATCTCGAAGAGATCCGGACAAAAATGGACGGCTTCCATTATTTGACAGTGACCTCTTCTGATAAAAATGGAAAAGTGTTCCCGATTGGCATTATCCAAGCGACGGATATTTTCAAAACGACGCTGGGGACTGTTTCACTTAGGGATTTCTGCAACCGTGAAGAGACAAAGATTCCTCCGTATCTCGATGTGATCAGCGTCATCGACCATCATAAGACCCAGCTGGTGACATCGCAGCCTCCTGTGGCCTGGATTTCTGATTCACAATCATCTAATACGCTAGTTGCACTGCTGAGCTTTAAAATCACCGATCTCTATAGCACCGGTGGAATGACAGTAGCGCAAATCGAAAGCCAGATCAAAGAGGTTCAGAAGAACCTCAAATCCGCCTCTAGCAAACGGATTTTGCAGCGCTTGCTGCAAAAATACCTGGTCGCTCAGCGGAAAGAAGCTCATTTCGTTGCACCTGAAAGAGAGATTGTCGAATACTTCCATTTCCTCTATGCCATCTTAGATGACACCGATCTATTGACTAAGATCTCTGTCCGCGACCTCGACTGCGTGGCATCGCTGATCAATCGATTAAAATCTCTGATGGTGGGCAAAGAAGTTGAAGTCATCGATCTAGATGATATCCCTCATGATGAACATTTCAAAAAAGCAGCGGCTAAGCGGATTTTGCAAAACGACGAGATGTATTCGCTTTATCGTAAAGTCTACTTTGCCAAAGAAAAAGCGATTGAAACGAATTTAAAACTCGCAGCTGAAGGTAAGCCGTCTTCAATTTTCGATGATACGAAAGAACAAAACGTCTGCTGCCGTGTCGGCCAGACGAAGATCTTTGGTAAGACTTATCCGATCTTTGCAAAATATGCCGATAAGATCCGCCACGAATGGCTCTCTGAAGCAAAACAATCGAATAAAGAAAAATCAGATCTTGATTTCCACATCCATATGATCAGCACGATTCCAGGAGCCGATGATCTTTACGAGGGGAAATCAGAAAACTTTGCTCATCAAGATGAGATGTGGATCTGGATTCCTTCTACAGAGATCGCTGTCGAGCATTTGAAGAACTTTCTCAGCAGTTTCCGCTCTTGTCCTGCAGTGATTAACAATCCGATGGAAGTTGAATTTCTTGGAGAGAATGCAAAAGAATTAAAGCAGATCTTCGAAGAGAGTTTTAAACCGATTCCATCCAGCGTCGTGAAAGGGAAATTACCGATAGCGGTAGTGAAATTCAAAGCGGGTACGATTAATTCACGCAAGGCGCTCATCACGCCTTACCTTCCCCGCTTAGCTTAAAAGATTATACTGTTTGTTGAGGAACAACAGCTACAGCTGGCTTAGGCTCTTCGATGATCTCTAAAGAGACTCGAATGCCGTTGCGGCTTGCCACTGACATCAATAAGGTTCGGATCGCATTGATCGTCTTCCCTTTTTTGCCAATGATCTTTCCAATGTCTGACTTGTCAACTGCCAGCTCAATGATCAGCGTATGTGTTCCGCCAACTTCATTGATTCGTACTTGATCCGGATTATCGACCAGATTCTTGACGATGTACTCGACAAATTCTTTCATGATTCGGTCCTCGTGTTAAGAAGCTATGTAAAAAACATTTAAATCAAAGATACGCAGGGGGGTAATATTAATCAAGATTGGCCATCAAGTTATTTTTTTTAAAGTCTGCAGGCAGGGGGGCTTTGAGGCTAATTTTCATGCCTGTGATCGGATGGCAAAAGCTTAAACGGTAAGCGTGGAGCATTTGTCTTGGAGCGTCATATTGTTTATTCCACGCAGGGGCTCCATAGACTTGATCTCCTAAAATCGGTGACCCTTTATGTTTCAAATGGACACGGATTTGATGAGTTCTTCCTGTGATGAGCATGACTTCTACGAGGGACAGTTTCCCATCAAAAGCTAAAACATTCGTGACCGATGTCGCTGCTTTTCCTGTCGGATCAATCGCCATCTCTTTTCTTTTGGTCGGATGCCTTTTAATCGCAGCTTCAATGGTTCCATTTCCCGGTGTTCCCACACAAATCGCTAAATAAGATTTTTCTAATTTTCTTTGGCAAAACATCTCGACGAGTTTTTGATGGGCTTCAGATGTTTTAGCAGCAAGCAGTACGCCGGAAGTGTCTTTATCTAAGCGATGGACGATTCCTGGACGGAGCGTATCTCCCAGCGGAAGTGTTTTGCAATGGTACAGCAGCGCATGAACAAAAGTTCCGGTATAATGCCCGGGAGCTGGATGGGTCACCATTCCTGCGGGTTTATTAATCGCCAGGAGATGTTCATCTTCGTAAAGGATATCAAGGGGAATATTTTCGGGTTCAAGTGAGATTTCAGGAGTCAGTTGAAAACAAATCTCGATCTCATCGCCGATTTTAGGCTTATCTTTTTTCTTAATCGGCAGGCCATTGACTAAGACAAAGCCTTGCTCAATTAAATATTGGAAATAGGTTCTAGAATAGGTGGGAAATTGTTGGCAAAGAAGGCGGTCTAAACGTTCTTTGATCATCTCATCGGATACGATGATATTTTCTGTGGAGGTCTCCATAAGAACTATTCTTCGCCCTTCGCGACTTGCTCGTTGTACTTTTGAGCTTCGGCTTGTCTAGCGTTGACTTGTTGAATTGTCGAATTGATCATTGTCATCATATTTTTTTTAAGTCCAGCGATAATGTCAGGAGTAATTTCAGTGTTAGGAAACATTTGTTGCGCATACGCGTACCAAGGATCGTTAGCACCAACGGTCACACCTGAATAAATATTAGGTGATACTTGAGTTGGATTAGCACTGTTCGGACCCGATTCTGGGATGCCGCTAGGGGGTACAGGTGTCGTCATGCTTGCCTCCAATTACAATTATATATTATAAAGTTCAACAATGATAGAGAAAGTTGTTTTACGATTATTAAGCCTTAAAAGTTATAGTACTTATGAGTTAAGGAAGAAATTAATTCGCAGGGGTTTTGAGCCCCAAGATATTGAGCCTGTCTTAGAAAAATTTCAAAGGTTAGGTTTTCTCAATGACCAGGATCTCGCTGAGCGGCGTCTTGAGGCCTATAAAAGGAGAGGTTACGGACCTCATAGAGTTTCGGGAAAGTTTAAGCAGCAAGGACTTAAGGCAACTTCCTATACCCCTGAAGAACAAAAAGAAATTATTTTACGCCTTATAAAATCTCCTATTTATCTCCGGAAAGACCGGAATAAAAAAATCGCTGCACTCCAGAGACGCGGTTTCGATCTTGAAGTAATTTTTGAGACTGTCAAATAACTTGTTTGATTAGTAATCCCTGCCTCAAGTATAAAAAAACATTTTATGCGAATCGGCGTTCTGGGAATCAATTACAAATCGGCACCTCTTGAGTTGAGAGAGAAAATCGCTCAAGCGTGCAAACACCTGTCTCCCAATAAAATTGTTTTATCGACCTGCTACCGAACGGAGATTTACTTCAGCCAAGACGATCTTGCTGAAGCCCAATCTGAACTCTTCTACTATCTTAAAAAAAGAGCTCCACATTCTCAAGAGTACGGTTTTTATACATTCTTCGATGAGGAGTGTTTTTTTCATCTAGCCTGTGTGACTGCAGGACTCGATAGCGCGATGCTGGCAGAGAGCGATGTCCAACGTCAAGTCAAGCTCGCCTATGAGCAAACCCGTCTTCAACAACATTTATCAGCTCCTCTTCATTATCTTTTCCAAAAAGCGTTAAAACTGGGGAAAACCGTCCGTTCGACGTTTCCTCTTTTCCAAAGCTCTCTCCACTTAGAGGGGATGATCTATCAGCTCATCGAAAAAATCGTAGGTCCCACTGCTCATCTGTTATTTATTGGGAATTCCGACATCAACCGGAAGATCATCCATTATTTTAGAAGAAAGAGCAAACGGCAGATGACGCTCTCTACACGCGATCTCGCCTCAGCCCAATCTTTTGCCTTGGATTATCAGCTTACACTCAAGGACCGGTCTGAAATCGAGAACTGGCACCAGTACGAGGGTGTGATTGCAGCAACCCATAGTGAAGAGCATCTTATCACATCGATGCCAGAAAATGCCCTTACCCGGTTGATTTTAGATTTAAGCGTTCCACGCAGCGTTGATCCCTCTTTCCAGAGAGATCCTGCACTGACTTTGCTTAATATGGAACAGATCGGTGCTTTCTTTGAGAGCTATCACTCTCAGCGTCTTTCTGAAGTCCAGCAGATTAAAAGTTATCTCCAAGAATCGATCGAGAAATACACAGCGCTCTATGAAAAAAAATCGCTCATAGCAGTTTCACGCTAACAAGTAAAAAATTTCTTTCAACAAACTTTTGCTTTCTCTAAGATATTTCCATTTTTACCAAGGAAACTTCTTATGACAGCAATTAATCATGATGCATCGCGTTTCTTAACCCTCGTGGCTCAACAATTTGACCGTCGTCATTTTCCACGTGTTGAGACTTTACCAGTCTATAAGCCAAGCGGCGTTTTGTTCAGTCCTCCTTCTCAGATGGATAAACTTCCTATTGAAATTCAAGCGATGGTTCATGATCAGGCAAACAACTTTGCGCATTGGGTACAAGCATCAAGATTTCTAGATGCTCCTTCAGAAAATCCGAATGATGAAAGAAGACGAAAAGTAGCCATTGAAGCGAGTGCAAAAAATTTGCTAATCAAGCTTAACAAGCCTCTAGGCTACATCCAACCCTATAGTGAACAACTTCTCACGCATGTTTTCCAAGATGCGTTCACTCGAGTAGATGGCGATGCCCGGCCTGATGATAGAGAAGCGATTATCGAACTAGCAGTTAAATTACAACCGGCCCTTGATAATCTTCCCTATACTTTCCGCCGGTTGAAGTACAAAGTGGAATTTGTTGTTTCAGGTGTTTTGAATCACATGGGGGCTAAAATCGTATTGGCATATGTCTCATATCGGGTGGCACAATGGGCACAGCCTCAAATCTACAGTATGCTTTCTCAGACTGTCGTTCCTCGGGCAGTTAATTTTCTGATCAATAACGCAAATCTTCAGGTGATTTATGTCGTGAGTGGCGGAGTTGCTTTAGTCCAATTTGCCTATTTCCATTATTGGAAAGCTACGTTTGCATTCATTGTGGCTAAATGTGTTTCGGGAAAAATACACCCCCTTGCACATAGAGTCGTAGTCGTTGTAGAAGGCGTTGCCTTTTTCCCCGGCCGTGCGATCTCGTGGATGATGATGAGCCCTTTTAGTTTGTTGACCACTTCTTGGCAGATGCACAATTCTCTGGCCGCCAGCTTGAACGCTAGCAAAGAGGTCAGCAGAATTAAGAACTTAGAAGAGGGAGCTATTAATGCCCACAGGGCCTGGATGGAGCTTATGCAGGAAGGGATTAAAGCTAACTTGGTCCCTCAACAGCCTCGAGTATCCATTGTAGATTGAGTCTTAGACCTCTCGTTAATCCGAGAGGTCTAAAAAAGATTGCATAGATCATTTTTTTTTAAAAAAAAGTTGTGAATAGTCTCTTTTTGAAACGTTCATTTTAAAAGCTGAATTCATTAAACTATTTTTCGCAAAAAGGAATTTTCATGGCAGCGATCAATGTCCAAGCTCGTGCGTTCGTCAGTATGATTGTGAATGGATATGACGAAAAATATCATGCTGGCAAGGTCAAGGCATTTCCTGATGTTTTTACCTCCCCTCCGCTAAAAGAGAGCTCTCTCACAACCTATTTAGAACAGTTCTCCAACCCTCCTATGATTGTGCTGCCTAATCTTCCTGAGGACGAGACAGACAATCCTCCAAGGCCAATGACGGATGCTGAATTAGACGCGGACGTTGTGATCGCTTACAACGATGAAGCTTCCACTCTTTCCGATTTATTCGCTCTTACGGGCATGTTGGATGCTCCTTTGCAAGATAGCAAATTAAAACAGACCCAAGAAAGAATTATTGGAGCACTTGCACAGGACCATCTTCGAACGAAAAATTATGTATTAGATCCCCTGACCTCATTCACGCATGGGAATGCGGCGACGATAGCTTATTATACGAATGCATCAGCGCCTCCTCCTCCTCAATATGCGAATGGAAAACGGCATTTCTATAGTCAGATTTTTCAAAAAGTCTATCGACATAGCACTGTTGAAAATAGGGAAAAGATTATTGCACAACTGAAAGAGTTTGAGCCTCTTTTACAGAGCCGTTCATTTTGGTATCAACGTGGGGTTTTCAAAGTTGAAGGAATGTTCTACAAGATTATTAGAAATGACTATGTCAAAGTCGGCGTTTGCATAGCGATAGGTGCGGGTTTTTATTACCTTACAACATTAAAGCTCATTCCACTTGCTGTGCACTTTTTCAGTTCAAATGCAGTAACTTCGATGAGCACAGGTATTGCAACTTATATGCCGTCGGCGGTCGTGCAAATTGCAAGCGGGGCTTATACTCAAATTGTTGCCGTCGTAGTTTACGTAGCCAGCACTAGAATATATGTGTTTGTGACTGGTCTTGGAAAATTGGGACCTTTTGTGGGTTCTCCAGCATTGAATTATCTGGGTCATCGGGTCTGGCCTACATCTACCATCGCAGGGGAGATTGGTAGCTACATATTTGCACCTATCTTTACTCCAGCCAGAAAGCTTGGTTTCTTTATGTACGAACGTGCATTTGGACCTGATGTTAGAGTGCAAATGGCTATTTCCAAAACATTAGCCAACCAAGTTAAAAAGAACGAATATACGTACGAACAAGCTAAAAAACACTTGGATGAAGGAATGAAGGCTTATCAAATCTGGATGTATTTGGTGGAGCAAGGAGCTCAAGAAGGGCTTTTTCAACTATCTTAAGCACGTTTATCCGTAAAGACGGCCTTTATTCCATTCAGGATAAAAGAAAGCACCATAAATATGATCATGGCAGGGATGGAAAGCACGTAGAGTATGAAGCTTTTATTGTGGTAGACCCGCGAGTTCATCGCGAGGGCCCACATCGATACCGGAAGAACAATGATTATAAAGACCACTTTGATCGGTGATGCAGGAGTTACGGGTTCTGGAGGAAGTTCTCTTGGAGGAGGTAATTGTCCTGCGATTTTGACCATGTCACGGACAGAAATATCTAAAATTACACTCTCATTATCGACTGTCGCTTGCCAGCAGCCTTCATGCATGAAGTGTCCGATTTTGGAGGGATCTTTATCCCGGGTAATAAAATACATCTGTGGAAATGGTTCAGTGCAAATAGAGCATGAATCAGCACTGTCATCGGACTCTTTTTGATCTGGTTTTTTTTTAGCTTGGCCTTCTTTGAGGATTTGACAGCTAGAAATTCTCAGAATGTTTGCAGCAGCCAGCTTGTCTTGCAGAGAAGGGAAGTCATTTTTGATGTAATAGGCAAATTGCTCTATATATAAATGAAGGCAGCTATATTGCATGCCTTTGACACTGTTCTCATCGATCTTTGCATCCTCTTCCTTTGAGCGAACATTATCAGCTGTTATAGGAATGAGAGCTTTTTGATCTAGAGGACAAGTGTGTTTGGCTTTTTTGAACCAGGCTTCAAGGCATTCTTTGCAAAAAATGTGGGAGCATTTGGTCACAATCAGGTCTTGGTAATCGAGTTTGCCTTCGCAACCCGCAAAACACTTTGAAGCGTCTGGTGCAAAAACAGAGGCTACAGCTCGAAGTGCCATTGAATCTCCTAAAAATCTGCGTGGCCAGGATACCTTGGAAAAGGAATTACATCACGGATGTTTTCCATGCCGGTCGCAAAGAGCACAAGTCTTTCAAAGCCTGCTCCAAATCCCGCATGGGGTACGCTTCCGTACTGACGGAGCTGCAGGTACCACCAATAGTCTTCGACATTGAGTCCGTAGTCGAGGATCTTTTGTTTTAAAAGATCGTGTCTTTCTTCACGCTGGCTTCCGCCGATGATCTCTCCGATCTTGGGAACAAGCACGTCCATAGCTGCAACGGTTTTTCCATCGGGGTTCATTCTCATGTAGAAGGCTTTGATCTTGGCAGGATAGTCGGTGAGGATGACAGGTTTTTTGCAATACTCTTCAGCGAGGTATCTTTCATGTTCAGATTGAAGATCAGCACCCCATTCAACAGGGTATTCAAAAGATTTGCCTGATTTTTTCAAGATATCGACAGCCTCGGTATATGTCATATGCGCAAAGGGAGTCGAAGCGACAAGTTTGAGTCTTTCAATGAGTCCTTTTTCAATGAAGGCATCGAAAAATTCTAGATCTTGAGGACATCTTTCTAAGACGGCATTGATGATAAACTTGAGGTAGCTTTCTGCGACTGCCATGTTATGTTTCAAATCGGCAAATGCCATTTCAGGCTCGATCATCCAAAATTCAGCGAGATGGCGCGACGTATTGGAGTTTTCAGCACGGAAAGTCGGGCCAAAGGTGTAGACATCGGAAAGAGCGCACGCCATGACCTCTCCTCCAAGCTGACCGGAAACAGTGAGGTAAGTGGGACGTTGGAAAAAGTCTTGAGAAAAGTCGACTTTGCCATCCGCTAGTTTTGGGAGCTGGTTCAGGTTGAATCCTGAAACGGAAAATTGCTGTCCTCCGCCTTCGCAGTCAGAGCCTGTGATGATCGGAGTTTGGACGTAGAGAAATCCCTCTTTTTGGAAAAACTCGTGTGTTGCAAAAGCCAAAACGTTTCGGACGCGTGTAACCGCTCCTTGCGTGTTTGTCCGAGGTCTTAAATGCGCAATGGTCCGGAGGAACTCAAACGAGTGTCTTTTTTTCTGTAGGGGATAATCTTCTGCAGAACAAAGACCGAGGATTTCAAGAGAAGAGGCTTTGACTTCCCATTTTTGTTTAGCTCCAGGGCTCTCAACGAGATTTCCTTCGACTACAACAGAAGCTCCTGTCGTGAGATTTTTCATCATCTCTTCGTAGCCGGGAAGATTATTATCAGCGACGACTTGGATGCCAGCGAGTGTAGAGCCGTCATTGACTTCGATGAAGGCAAAGTTTTTCTGATCGCGGACAGTGCGGACCCAGCCGCAGATTTTTACAGGTTTTCCAATAAGCGAAGACGTGATCTCTTTTATTTTTGTGCGTTTCATTTTGCAAATTCTCTCAACATTTTAATTTCTTGTTTCCAGAGAGGAGGACCCTCTGGCGTTTCTAAATATTTTGGAAGCTCTCTGAGCTCTGGCAGCTCCATCATGACTTTAAAGCATTCAATGCCGATGAGTCCTTTGCCTAACGGTGCATGACGGTCGACTTCAGAGCCTAGAGGCTTTAGGGAGTCGTTGACATGGAGGGCATAGAGGTGTTTCAGACCAACTTGTTTATCGAATTCCTTCAGAGTTTTTTCCCATCCGGCTTTTGTTGAGATGTCATAACCTGCGGCAAATAGGTGGCAGGTATCGAGGCAAACGCCAATGGGGATTTTTTTCTGCACCATGTCGACGATATAACCGAGGTGTTCGAAGCGGTTGCCGACAGAAGAGCCTTGTCCTGCGGTCGATTCTAGGAGAAGGCGCGTGTGGCCTTTGGCTGCGAGGTCTTCCATTTCTACAAGGCTTTCAACAATGGTGCGGAGGCAGTCGTCTTCAGAGCCTGCTAGGGCTGCTCCTGGGTGAAAATTTAAAAAAGCGACTTTAAGGAGGTGGCATCTTTCAAGTTCTTCTTTGAAAGCATTTCGGCTTTTTTTAAGCCCTTCTTTGTCAGGAGAGCCGAGGTTGATGAGGTAGCTGTCATGGCTCATGACGTCTTTGATGCCGGTAGCCTGGCGGGCATGTTCCCAAAGCTCAAGAGCTTCTTCAGTGAGCTTTTTTCCATTCCAGGTCTTTTGGTTTGCAGTGAAAAATTGAATCGTCGTAGCCCCGATCTCCTGTCCTTCGAGAAGGGCGTTATGGGGCCCTCCTTGAGCAGAAGTATGGGCGCCGATCAATAATTTATCTGCGGGTGTTTTTGACACAAAAGTCCTCTTAAAAAAAGAAGAGTATAAAACATCCAGAACATCTAAACAAGCCCGGTCAGTTTTGGTGGAAGCCTGGGGAGTTGATTACAATGAGAAAAAAGACCTCATCCTGCTTTAGGAGGACTAACTCTCATTGATTTTTTCCTGCCGGAAAAATCATTTAAGGATACGCTCTTTTCTTACCTCTAGCCACAACTTTTAATTGTTAGACTATCCCACTATTTGAAAGGGGCATTCGAAATGACTTTCATAGTTGTAAAAAAATATTTACTATGTGCAATTCGAAGCTGTGAAAAAACAAAATGCATGGTAGACTTTGCAAAATTGATGGGTAACAATGAAAAGTAGTGATAAGAGTATGGTCATTTTTGGGGTGCCATTAAAGCTTCTACGTTTAGAGGGGCTCGTTTGGTTTATTTTATCTCTTTTTTTATTTCACTATTTTGAGGGATCTTGGTGGTTGTTTATCATTTTATTTTTTATTCCTGATATTGGTCTTGCAGGTTATTTTTTTAACTCTAGAATAGGCGCTCTTGTCTACAACGTCTTTCATTCTGAAATTGGGCCCGTGATTCTTGCTGGTGCCGGTGTGATATTAGATAGGTCTTTTTTGATAAATGTCAGTATAATTTGGCTCTGTCACATTAACTTTGATCGAATGCTGGGGATTGGTCTAAAATTTCCTGCCGGTTTTAGAGAAACACATTTAGGTATTATTTCTTTTCGGAAATAGTCGCTTTTCTTCTCTTGTAGAGATAAAACAGCAAGACAGGGCTGAGAGTGACGAGATTCCCAATGCAGATCATCGAGAGGTAGCGAGCAGAGCTGCCGATCTCGACATTGCCAGGAGGGAAGAAGCTGACGATGATCGTTGTAGTGCAGCCAAAAAGTCCTAAAAGAGCTGTGATCCACATTCCCCAGTGTTTACCAGGGATTTTAAAAGTTTTAGGCCGGTTGACGTAGGAGTAATGGAGTTTAACGGCGGAGCAGAACATCAAGATATACATGATCATGTAGAGCTCTGTACTTAGAGCTGTCAAAAACCAATAGAAAGCATTCACGCTGGGGACCAAGAGGAAAATAAGGCAGAAGAGGCTGACGAGGATGGCTTGTGCCAAAAGAATATGGGAAGCAACTCCGGCTTTATTTTTGTGAGTAAAAAACGGTGGCAGAAATCCAAATTCAGCTGCGTGGAGCAGGCCTTTAGCAGGAGAGATCAGCCAGTTGGTTATCGAGCCGATTGAGCCGACAACGATCATGAGGGTGAGGACGGGTGTTAAAGCTCGGATGCCAAAGACTTCAAAGAAATTGCTAAACACCTGCATGACGCCGGAAACGAGGTTGATGTTCTTTTCTGGGAGCACAAAAGCAATTGCTAGGGATCCCAGTACCATCGTCGCAAAAATGAAAAAGCTCGCAAGGAACACAGCCCGCGGGAAATTTTTTTGAGGATTTTTAATGTCGTTGACGTGGACCCCAGAAAGCTCCATGCCGAGGAAAGATGCCATGATAGCAATCAATGAAATCCAATTAGTCGATTGAGAAAGAGAAGGGATCAAGGTATCAGCGGTAAACTTGATTTGGAGCGGCTGGCCCTTGCAGACCCAAATAATTCCTAGGGTGATCAAGAAAATCATGGGGATGATCGTTCCGATCATCGCACAGATGTTATTGATCATCGCTGAGATGTGGAGGCCTTTAAGGTTGATGAGTGTGAGCCCCCAGAAAACAATCAGAATAAAAGAAACGAGATACGCTTTGTTTTGGGCAAGGTCGGGATTGATCAAGTAGGCAGCAGTGCCGGCAATGAAGGAGAGCATGGTGGGATACCAAGCCATGGTATTGATCCATTGAAGCCAGATGGCAAGCATGGCCCATTTTTCACCAAAAGCGGTCCGGACCCAATGGTAGACTCCGCCTTTTTCTGGGAATGTAGCTGAAAGTTCGGCTGCGATAAAAGCAGTCGGGATCAAAAATACTATTGCAGAGAAGACAAAGAAGAAAATCATCGAGCTGCCAAAAAGAGCGGCAGCCGGCAGATTCCGGATGCTGTCGATTGCAGCGATGATCAAAATAACGAGAGAATAAAACGAAATCTTCTTAGTCATCCGATAGATTTTTCCAGAAAGGAGTGAAAATATCCATTGTTTAAAGTATATGGATAGAAAATGAGGTTTAGCTATGGGTGATCCATTCAAGACATTAAAATCCTTTAGTCAGGGAAAATTTTACTATTCTCTTCCTGCCTTAGAGGAGCAAGGCGTTGGCAAGATCAGCCGGCTGCCGGTCTCGATCCGGATCATGCTCGAGTCTTTGCTGAGAAACCACGATGGGATGAAAGTCAAAGACGACGATATCAAAACACTTGCTCAGTGGAATCCTCAAAAACCCTCCGATGGTGATGTTCCGTTTGTGGTAGCGCGTGTGCTGCTGCAGGATTTTACCGGCGTGCCTCTTTTAGTCGATTTGGCAGCGATGCGTGATGCTGTCGCCAAACAAGGCTTTAAAGCAGGACTGATCGAACCTCAAGTGCCTGTGGATCTCGTGGTGGATCATTCTGTGCAGGTCGATCGGTCAGGAACGACCGATGCCTTCATGTTCAATTTACAAATTGAATTTGATAGAAACCGTGAAAGATATGAATTTTTGAAATGGGGCCAAGAGGCGTTTAAAACATTTAAAGTTGTGCCGCCGGGGATTGGAATTTGCCATCAAGTGAATTTAGAAAATATCGCTTCGGTTGTGATCAGTGAAAAAAAAGATGATAAAACGGTTCTTTATCCCGATACGTTGGTAGGGACAGATTCTCATACCACGATGATCAATGGTCTCGGAGTTGTGGGATGGGGAGTTGGAGGAATCGAAGCAGAGGCAGCGATGCTCGGCCAGCCGGTCTCGATCCAAACGCCAGAAGTGATCGGAGTTCATTTGATGGGAAGTTTAAAAGAAGGCGTCACAGCGACTGACTTGACCCTCAGGATCACAGAGCTTTTACGAAAAGAAAAAGTTGTTGGGAAGTTCGTCGAGTTTTTTGGAGAAGGCACAGCTTCTTTATCAGTCGCAGATCGTGCGACCATTGGAAATATGTCTCCTGAATATGGCGCGACCATGGGATTTTTCCCGTGCGATGAAAAGACTCTCGATTATTTGCGCATGACAGGAAGGGATGAAACACATGTCAAGGAAGTCAAAGCCTATTTAGAAGCTCAGAAGTTATTTGGCATCCCCAAAAAGGGTGAAATTGATTACACGAAAGTCGTTGAGCTCGATCTGAAAACGGTTGCTTCCTGTGTTGCAGGTCCTAAACGGCCCCAAGACCGGATCAATCTTGATACGTTGAAAGCAAAATTTCAGAGTCTGATGACTTCTCCGATTCCTGATGGGGGCTACGGCAAAGATAAAGTCGAACAAGCACGGAGAGTGTTTATCCACGCTGGCGGGGTTTATTCTCCTCCTCATGATAGCGGAGGAACTCACAACATGGGCAATGGCCAGAAGACGCAAGGACGGAATGAAGAGGAGATGGTTGCAAATAGGCCTTTTACCGAGCCTGTGGCAAGCCCTGGGTACGACGACGAGTCAAAAGCTGAAATCGTTTTGAGTCACGGCTCGGTTGTCATCGCAGCGATTACCAGCTGCACGAACACGAGTAATCCGAGTGTGATGATCGGAGCAGGGCTTATTGCTAAAAAAGCCGTTGAAAAAGGACTGACGGTCAATCCTCTTATAAAAACGAGCTTGGCACCGGGATCTCGTGTGGTGACCGATTATCTAACCAAAAGTGGTCTGCAACCGTATTTGAATCAGCTGGGATTTCAGCTGGTGGCTTATGGCTGTACGACCTGCATTGGAAATAGCGGGCCTCTTGAAGAGAGAATCGAAAAAGCAATCCAGGAATACGACCTTGTTGCTGCGAGTGTTCTCAGTGGTAATCGAAATTTTGAAGCTAGAATTCATGGAGCTGTGAAAGCCAACTTTTTAATGTCGCCGCCTCTTGTTGTGGCATTTGCACTTGCGGGACGTATTGATATCGATATGGAAAAAGAGCCGCTGGGCCATGACAAAGAGGGAAAACCTGTTTTTCTGAGGGACATCTGGCCCACATCACAAGAAATCCAAGACGAGATTAAAAAAGCTCTCCAGCCTTCCATGTTCAAAGAAAGATATGCGCATATCATGCTGGACAATCCTGTCTGGCAAGAGATTGTGATGAAAAAAACCGCCCAGTATGAGTGGGATCCTAAGAGTACGTATATCCAACAACCGCCCTATTTTGAGAAATTCGGGTTGGATTTGCCGCTGCAAAAAGAACTTAAAGAGATGAGGGCGCTGGCTTTATTTGGGGATTCCGTGACAACGGATCATATTTCACCTGCTGGCGCATTTTCTGAAAAGACTCCTGCGGGGAAATATCTTTTGTCGCTCGGTGTCAAAGAACAAGATTTCAATAGCTATGGAAGCCGTAGAGGCAACCACAATGTCATGATGAGAGGCACTTTTGCCAACGTCAGGATTTTAAATAAAATGGCCGATGGGAAAGAAGGCGGCTATACCAAGCTCATGCCAGAAGGGACGCTTCTTCCGATTTACGATGCTGCAATGAAATACGGAGAGAAAAATGTTCCTCTGATTGTTTTTGCAGGAAAAGACTATGGGATGGGAAGTTCTAGAGACTGGGCTGCCAAAGGAACCGCGCTTCTCGGCGTCAGAGTAGTGGTGGCTCGAAGCTTTGAAAGAATTCACCGGAGTAATTTGATTGGGATGGGCGTACTGCCGCTCGAGTTTAAAAATGACGAGAGCTTCGAGTCTTTAGGAATCAAAGGCGATGAAGTATTTTCGATCGAGGCGCTTAAAGAGATAAAACCGCATCAAGATGTCATTTTAGATATTGTGAAAGAGGGGAAGAAAAAACAAGTGACACTGAAAGTCAGAATAGATACCCCCATCGAAGTAGAATACTACCGCCATGGGGGCATTATGCCTTATGTGCTAAGGCAGCTTTTGAAAGCTTAGAAGTTATATCCTAACTCAAGACGTACACCCAGAATTGTCTCTGGACTGTCTAGATTGAGTTTGAGGAGATAAGGCTTCAACTGGATGTCAAAAGTGTGGCAATTGCCAAGAGCCCATTCAAAAGGCACTCCCACTTCATAACCCCAGAATTCACTTTTTCCTAACGTTGTAGGAAGAATTAGAATTCCTTGGTCATGGGCGCCAAAAGCGTACATAACTTTAAACTCACATCCGAGATGAAAAGTATCTGTAAACTGTTGATATGTTTTTATGCCAGTTGCCACATACCACCAGTGCGCTTTAGTTCCTTTGACATGTTCAAAGTGGAAGCCCGGAGCTCCATAAAAGGAGACCGTACATCTAGGAACAAAAGAGCTAGCAAAGGTGAATCCCAAGTCTTGCTCAATATTGATCCAAAGGTGTCCCCGGTGGCCTTTAAAAGCTTGCTTGATATGCCCAGCGACATTTCTATCAGTGATAATCTCATTTTTTTCTTGGATGAGATGATCATGGTTTGCGCCTAAAGCCACGATAGCATCTGTATTCGCATATAAAGCTTGAGGCTTCAGATATTCATATCCGAATCTCAATCCTCCGTAATAGACATTTTGTTTGAGGCTAAAATCAGATGATTTGCTTTCTAGTCCGCCTTTGAAGTGAGACCACATAAATTCAGGTCCTACATAAAAGCGGTTGTTGATTGAGTCATCCGTTGTAGTTATTTCAACTTCGGTTAGTCGACCAGCATTCATTGATGCTGTGAGAGAAAGCAACGCTGTTGCCAATAGTGTCATTGATGTTGTTTTCATCTTAGACTCCTTTGTTTAGACGTTAAGCACTCACGCTCATCATTTTACTGCCGCTTTTTATTTAACAAAAACAGAAATGTTTGATCTTGGTTTTTGAGGGTGGGAGATGTGAATGGGAAAAATGGGGCAAGTGGGAAAATAAGATGCCCCTATTGAAGTAGAAAGACTACTGCTATAGGGGCATCAGAGACAGCTTTTGAAAGCTTAGAAGTTATATCCTAACTCAAGACGTGTGCCGAGAATAGTTTCTTGGCTGTTCATGTTGAGTTTGAGGAGATAAGGCTTCAATTGGACATCAAACGCTTTATTTTCTCCGAGTTTCCAGGCAAATGGAACTCCTACTTCATAACCCCAGAACTGATCTTTTCCTAAGGTTGTAGGAAGAGCCATGTTCCCTTTATCTTGGGCACCGAAAGCATACATCACTTTCAAGTCGCATCCGAGAGAGAAATTGTCTGTGAACTGTTGAAGAGTCTTCAAGCCTGTTGCAGCGTAATACCAGTAAGCGTGGTTTCCTTTAACATGCTCGTAATGGAAGCCAGGAGCTCCGTATACTGAGACTGTGCAGCTAGGAACCAAAGAGCTAGCAAAGGTATAACCTAAGCGTTGCTCAACGTTACCCCAGAAATGTCCACGTTCGCCTTTAAAAGTTTCACGTGTACGATCCCACAGTTTTGTAGTCTCGCCGTTGTTTTGCGCGGTAGAATGAGTTGTTCCTAAAAGAGCAACCACGTCTGTGTTAGCGTAGAAAGCTTGAGGCTTCAGATATTCGTATCCAAATCTCAATCCGCCGTAATAGACGTTTTGTTTTAAGCTGAAATCGAAAGAATCGTTTTCAACTGGGCCATGGAAATGAGACCACATAAATTCTGGTGCGACATAAACACGGCTATCATTAATCGTTTCACATTTTGTGACTTCCACTTCGCATTCAGGTGCACCGTCTGCGGATACAAATGAAGAGAGAGAAAGCATTGCTGTTGTGAGCAATGATAAGGTTGTTGTTTTCATGTTAGATTCCTTTGGTTTAATTGCACGTCTACATTGTATCTTAATCGTATCTTTAAAATCTTAGGATAAAAAAATGTTGATATGAGAAAATTCTTAATTTGATAATCTTTAAAAGATGAAAGTTGAAGAAAATGTTTCCACAGAAAAAGAAATAGGCCGGATTTCCCCAGAGAAAGGAGAGAGTTTATGGAACCAACATAAAGTCTCAACCTTTCAAACGAGAAAAGAGAAAGAACTATTAAAACTTAATCAGGAAAGACCTTCTAAAGCAATAAACCCTCAAGGCTACTTTAATTATAGAGCTCGCGAAGAGCAAATTAAATATGAATTAAATATCAGGCAGTATTGTTTAGACTTATTAAGTGCCAGTTTATTCGATGCGGCCATTCATTATGGACATGCTTTGAATCATCTAAAAAGACGCGATGAATATGAAAGGAAAACCTATGCAGTATGGCTGCAAAGGGTTAAGGCCCAAGAGAATCCTCCTGAGCCGGACATTCTCTTCATTTGTCGGGGAATTCACTCCAATCAATTAACGTAAGTTGTTGCTTAAATTTTTTTAATCTGTCTTCGCAAATTTTAATTTATAATTTTTATTCTGTTAATTAATAGTATGTGTTAACCAGAAGATAGTTAGAGGTCTATCTATTTATGGTTATACAGAGAATATTAACTGGGTTGGCTGTTTTAAGCCTATATTGCACTCAAGTGTCGGCCTGCGATGCAACATGGACAGGTGCAATGAGTGGCAGCTGGGCTGTGGCTGTACCTGGTAATTGGACTGGTTGTGTCCCAGGGGCAGTAACTACAGATATTGCCCGTTTTATCAATGGCGCTTCTAATCCTACTATTGCACTCAATATCAACCCAACCCAACTTCAACTTTTACAAATAAATAGCACCAGTCCTTCCTATACGTTTAATGGGCCTGATACATTTTTATTTAGCGAGCCAGCCACTCAGATTCAAGTCAGCAGCGGGACCCATAATATTACGACAACCGTGAATCTCACGGGAACAACACTTGATGTAACAGTTGACTCCACACTCAATTTCAATGACTGGGGAATTATTGATATGGGTGGCTCAACCGTCAATTTTAATGGCTCCGGAACGACAAGTTTTGTTCCTGTCACCCAGGGAGTAAGTTTATTTGCAGTTACTGCCATCAATGTTTCAAGCGGCACCCTGAATCTTATTAATAATCTAGATATGACAGGGCTTTGTGGAGCTGGTTGTGTCGAGGTTACTGCTATTACTGGAGATATGTTGGTGACTGGTGGCGAAGTAGTTACAAAAAACACTGGCCATCTGACTGTTACAGATTCTGACCCGGTAGGGGTCGAAGTGATTGCAGTGGGCACTTTAACTTTAAACGGTGGAAATTGGACAAATTCCAACACCGGAATAATTGGAGATTTATCAAGTACCACAAACAATGGAACTCGAGTGACAGCAACGGATCTTGTGATTCAAGATGGAACTTTTTCAACCCTAAATACAGGCTCCGTCCTTAATAACGTTGGATGTCAAATTTTTGCGAATAATTCTTTTTCGTTGCAAAACGGAATCTTCAGCCTAACAAACACGGGTCCAACAGATGCCGTGACGATGTCCGGGGCCGGAGGAGTTCTCGCCGCTGTTATAACAGGAGATGGTACCATGACGGGAGGTTCTCTTCTGGTTAACAACTCGGGAACTCTGAATATGAGCAGTGGTGCTGTTTTAGCATTCTTTAACAATTTTACGATGAGTGATGGACTCATACGGATTGACAATACAGGAACTCCTTCTGATATTTCATTGCATCAAGTGGGGAGTGGGATATCGGTAGCGCTCGTTACCAGCTTTAATGGCGGCCAAGTAGAAAATAATGACATCTTTATTTCCCCCGTTATCAATAATAATGGAGCTGTTGTGTCCGGTACTGGAGTTTTTGGACCTCAAGATGTGATGACCCCTCTTCTTTTTACGAATAGTGCAACGGTGATTCCAGGATCAGCATTGCGCAGCGGAACGCCCGGCACAATGACAATAGAGGGAAACTTTACTCAAACAAGCTCTGGAAATTTAGTCGTTAACCTTAAAAACCCTTCGACCTTTTCGCAGCTGCATGTAGGCAATCTGCTGGGTGGCAGCGGCACAGCAACATTAGCTGGAACGCTCACGATTGGAGCTTCTGATGGGTATTCGCTCTCTAATGGCGATACCTTTACTGTTTTATTAGCTGACACGGCACCCTTGAATGGATCATTTGACACCATTGTCAATCAGCTCCCGCCGGGGTTTACCCCCAGGGTGATTTACAATCGAGATCCTTCTGTACAAATTATTCTGGCTTCGAATATGACATCGACAGTAACGAGTTATCCTGGAGGATTTGCGGGAACTATTGTCTCTTTTGTCAATCAGCTCAACCAGATGGATCATCTGGATAGACTGGCTTGTTCTGTTGAGGAAAAGTGTTGTATAAAAATGGAAAGGGGTCGATTTGTCACAAAACCGTATGAGGTAGTGACGGCCAAAGATTGCGAACCTCATCCCTGGAACGTTTATTTTGGGCCCTTAGGGACTGTCGATGGAGAGTTTCACACTAAAAAAGATCAAATAGGCTTTAATTATTGGGGTGCGGGCGGTCTAGCAGGCTTTGACTATGTTTGGTCGCAGGGTGGAATTGGAATGTTGGTGGCTTATGAGCATTTCAAAGGACATGTCCATCGAGGCTGGGGCAAATTTGATATCAATGAAATCCATGCTAGCCTCTATGGGAAATTTACGCCTTCGGGGGCTTCCGATTTGGCTTTTAGAGGAATCATCGGAGGAAGTTATGAGTTTTATGACATCGATCGAAAGATCTCATTTTCTTCTCATGGGATCAATAAAACAGCCCAAGGAAGTCCACAGGGCAGTGAGTTCGATTCTCTATTCGGCTTAGAATATACCATCAGAGTCGGTGAGCATGGAAGGCTTCTTCCGCAAGCTCAACTCCAGTATATCTACGCATCAGTGAATGGGTATAAAGAACATCATGCAGGGATATATGATCTCAAATTCCATCCGCAGCATCTAAAGTCGCTGAGAACAGGCCTTGGTCTTAAAGGAGGCTATACTTGCACGTGGGAGGATTTCACATTTACCCCCGAGGCAAATTTAATGTGGCAGCATGAGTTTTTAGCCAAAGACCGCCATCTCACCGTTAATTCAGCAGCTTTTGCAGAGACTTCTTCTTCGCTTGTGATGCCTGGCATTGGCCGGAATGTTCTTTTGGCAGGGATTGACCTTATAGCAACCTGGAACCAGAAATATTCTCTAGAAGGGCGTTACAATTTTGAGTGGAATAGTCTGTTTCACGATCATTTTCTCTATCTAGGCTTTGGTGTCAGATTTTAGTTCAGTCGTCTAGAAATGAAAAGACCTCCTAAAAAGGAGGTCTCTTCATCAAGAATTAGTCTTTAGTGCTTAGTTCGTGTGAGCGATATGTTCGCAAACCATCGCGATATTGACTGGCATTGGGAAAGGGATCTGATCGAGGTGCGGCTCGCTCAGGAGTTTTCCACTAAATGCAGCAGCATCGAGCTCGAGGTATTCTGGAATATCTCTTGAAGTGTTAGCTACGGAGTCTTTTACAAGGACCATTGCTTGAGACTTTGCTTTAACAGAGATTGTCATTCCTGCTTTGACTTCGAAAGAACGTCGGTCGACTTTTTTGCCGTTGACGAAGACGTGTCCATGCGAAACGAGCTGTTGAGCTGCGAAAATCGTTGGGGCTAATTTGAGACGATAAGCGACATTATCAAGACGGCACTCAAGACGGCGCAGGAAGATATGAGAAGTCACGCCTTTTTTATTGAGAGCTTCTTTGTAATAGCGCACGAGTTGTTTTTGAGTGATCATGCCGTAGATAGCTTTCAGCTTTTGTTGCTCGGCTAGCTGGGTACCATAATCAGATTTTTTCTTTCTTTTTGCTCCGTGTTGGCCAGGAGGGCTCGCTTTATGTAGAAGAGGATTGCGAGCACGTCCGAAGATGTTTACTCCAAATTTTCTAGCAATACGATTTTTAGGGCCAGTATAACGTACCATTGTTGCTCCAAGTAATAACAATATTAAGGGAGTAATAGTAGTTCAGGATCAATTTTTTAACAAGTGTAAATGATTCTTAGACTTCCGGGGATTCGTATTTTTTGGTAGACTATGCGGCATGACAACCTACTCGATCCTTGCATACTATTATTTTACATCGCTCGAAAATCCTGCTCTGGAGGTTCTTCGTCATAAAGATTTTTTTTCAAAACGAGATATTAAAGGAAGGATTTACATTTCTCACGATGGGATTAATGGCCAGATGAGCGCAAGTCCCGCTGCTGC